>NZ_JBIAXM010000006.1:260801-362254 GCF_042896695.1 Streptomyces sp. NPDC001270
CGCGCCGCCGTCCGCCCCCCCCGCCGCCCACCCCCCCCCCCCCGGGGGGGGGGCCCCCCCCCCCGCCGCCCCCGCGCCCCGGGCGGGCGGGGGGGCCCCCCCCGCCCCCCCACGGCCATGGCCGGATGGCCGTGGCAGGTCGCTCAGGACCGGCCGGCCGCCACCGGGCAAGCGGTCGTTGGGAAGTCGGTAACGGCCGTTCAAGAAGCCCGTTGCGACCGGCCGTCCCGGCGGGGCGTGCGACGTACAGTTCGGGCATGACCGATCCGAACGCCGCGTCGCGCCCCACTCAAGCCGTCATCCTCGCCGGTGGCCAGGGCTCCCGGCTGCGCCCGTACACCGATGACCGGCCCAAGCCCATGGTCGAGATCCCCGGCACGGGCACCCCGATCATCGGCCACCAGCTCTCCTGGCTCGCCGAGGAGGGCGTCACCGACGTGGTGGTCTCCTGCGGCCACCTCGCCGAGGTCCTGGAGAAGTGGCTGGACACGGCCGACCTGCCGGTGCGGGTCAACACCGTCGTGGAGCCCGAACCACTCGGTCGCGGCGGCGGCCTGAAGTACGCGGCGGCCCGTCTCCCCCACCCGGACCGGCCCTGGTACGCCACCAACGGCGACATCTGGACCCGTTTCTCGCTGCGCGAGATGGCGGACTTCCACACCGAGCGCGATGCCGTCGCCACCTTGGCCCTGGCCCGGCCACGCATCCCCTGGGGCGCCGTCCAGACGGACGGCTTCGGCCATGTCACCGACTTCATCGAGGCCCCGCCGTCGACCTTCGAGATCAACGCGGGTGTCTACGTCTTCTCGGCGGAGTTCGCCGGACTGCTGCCCGAGCGCGGCGACCACGAGCGCACCACGTTCCCGCATCTGGCCCGCGAGCGCCGCCTGGCCGGCTTCCCGATCCCGCACGGCGCGTACTGGCGCGCCATCGACACCGCGAAGGATCTGACGGAGGCGGCGAAAGAACTGGCGGCGCTGGGCCGCCGCTGACGGGGCGCGCGGCCCATCCACCGGACGCCCCGCCCACACCAGGCGGCACCCGACGGCCACTGACGGCCGCCCACGGCCGAGACGGGATCTCCACCGGGATCTCCCCCGGACGGTCCCGGATGAACATCCCGGCGACGGTTCGACGAGCGGACCCGGCCGGGTCGCCGTCCGTCATTCATCGCCCATCGGTCGCCGTCCGCCGGTCGTCCGGCGGGTCGTCCTGCCGCCGGAGCCCGCACGGTACGCCGAAGGGGTCCAGCACCGCTGAAGGCGCCGGACCCCTGTCGTACGTTCCTGTCGTACGTTCCTGTCGTACGTTCCTCTCGTACGCCCCTGTCCCGCGCCCGTGGCGGGCGCGGTGGGCGGTGGGCGGTGGGCGGTGTCAGCCGAGCAGGCCGCCGACCAGATGTCCGCCGCCGCCGGACTGGCCCGAGCCGGACGAGCCGGAGCCGCCGCCGTCCGAGCTGCCCGAGCCGGCCGTGCTGCCCGCACCGCCACCCGAGCCACCGGTCGAACCGCCCGAGCCACCGGTCTGCGTGCCGCCGGCGGTGGGGCCCGCGGTGGTGGTGGGGGCCTGGTCGACCGGGGAGTTCCGCTGTGCCGGTGGCCGGCCCACGGTGCCCTGGGTCTGGCTCGGCGCACCGCCCACGGCGGCGCCGGAGGAGGGGGCCGCGCCCGGGGTCGTCGCCGCGCCGGACGGTCCGGCACCGGCCGTGGCGCCGCCGCTCGGCGCACTGGACGCCGACGGGCTGGTCGACTGCCGCAGGCCGGGCTCGTCGTCGGGCAGTGGCGCACCGGGCACGTTGTTGCGCGGCGCCTCGCCGGGGCCTGGCACGACCACCCGGCTGGAGTCGCGCACGGCACCGCCCAGCACGGAGCCGACGAGCAGGGTGAGCCCCACGGTGACGACGGTGACGAGGGCGCCCCGGCGCAGCACGTAGCGGCGCAGCTCCCAGATGTCGGAGCGGGGCCCCAGGGTGCGCCAGGCCCGGCCGGCCAGCCTTCCGTCCACCGAGTAGACGGGCGCACCGGCGATGACCAGCGGCGACCAGGCGGCCAGATAGATGATGTCGGGCGCGTCGTAGGCGGGTACGGTCTTCCAGCTGACGGTGACGATGAGCGCGGCCGAGAGCCCGGCGCCGACCAATGCGGCGACCCGCTGCCAGCAGCCCAGGACCGTGAGGACGCCCACGACGACCTGGAGGAAGGCGATGACGAGACCGGAGCCGACCGGGTGCTGGAGGGCGAACTGGCGCAGCGGCTCGGCCACGTCCCAGGGGTGCAGGGTGTTGAGCCACTTCACCATCGAGCCGCGCTTGCCGCCGTCGAAGTAGACGGGGTCGCAGAGCTTGCCCATGCCGGCGTAGACGGAGATGAAGCCGAGGAAGACGCGCAGCGGGAGCAGCACGACGCCGAGGTTCATCCGGCGGCCCGGGTAGTAGGCGTGCCTCGCCGGGTCGTCGCCGTAGCGCTTGCCCGCGGCCTCGCCGTCGGCGCCGGCCGACTCGTCGAAGTCCTCGAACTCGTCGAACTCCGCGTCGGCGTAGCCGGGTTCGTCGTACGCGCTGCCGACCGTCCGCATGTGCGGCAGGAGTCTGGTCTCGCCGGTGCCGGGCGGCGTGCGCTGGGGGCCGACGACGGGCGTCTCGGCGGTCCGCGTCCGGTCGAAGCCCGCGTAGCCGTCGTAGCCGTCGTAGCCGTCGTATCCGGTGTGGTCGGGGTAGCCGGTGTCGATGCGCGGGATGACCTGGGTGGCCGCTCCGGCGTCGAAGGACGGCTCGTCGGCGTGCCGGACGCCGCCCCGCACCGCCTGGAGCAGCCGGTGGCCGCCGGTGTCGTCGGGGGCCAGCCGGCCGCTCCAGACGACAGGGCGGCGCCGCGGCGCGGCCGGGCCGCGGGCGGGATCCTGGGCGGCGCCCAACTGCCCCGCCACACGCGGGGATTGGCTACGCCGTGTCGATGCGCCCAGCTGCACGCGGAAGCTCGCGTGATTGACGATGACCTGCGCCGGATCGCTCGGCACCTTCACCATGCTCAGCGCGGGAGCGTCGTCGTATCCCGACGAACGGTCCCCCGTGGGTGTGCGGGGTGTTCTGGTGTCCACACTCATCTAACCGAGTGACATGGGGTTTGGACACTGTCCTGCCCCGTCGGATCTGTCCGGACCGCGTCAAGCTTGTCCAGGACGACGGAATGCCACCGGAATTAACCCGTGTGAGTGGACTGACGCACGTGCGTTCAGGCCCGGCGGCGTGCCGTCTCGTACAGCACGATGCCGGCCGCCACACCCGCGTTCAGCGACTCGGCGCCGCCCGGCATCGGGATCCGGACCCGGAAGTCACAGGTCTCGCCGACCAGCCGGGACAGGCCCTTGCCCTCGCTGCCGACGACGATCACGACCGGGCTCTCCAGGGCCGCCAGGTCGCCCAGCTCGACGTCCCCGTCGGCGGCGAGGCCGACGATGACCATCCCGGCCTTCTTGTACGCCTCCAGGGCGCGCGTCAGGTTGGTGGCGCGGGCGACGGGCGTACGGGCGGCCGCACCGGCGGACGTCTTCCAGGCGCCCGCGGTCATGCCGGCCGCGCGGCGCTCGGGGACCACGACACCGTGCCCGCCGAAGGCGGAGACGGACCGGACGACGGCGCCGAGGTTGCGCGGGTCGGTCACCCCGTCGAGGGCGACGATCAGCGGGTCCTCGCCCGCGTCGTACGCGGCCTCGGCCAGGTCCTCCGGGTGGGCGTACTCGTACGGCGGGACCTGGAGCACCAGCCCCTGGTGGTTGAGGCCGTTCGTCATCCGGTCCAGCTCGGGCCGCGGGGCCTCCATGAGGTTGATGCCACCGCGCTCGGCGGCGAGTTGCAGCGCCTCGCGGACCCGCTCGTCGTTGTCGATGAACTGCTGGACGTAGAGGGTGGAGGCGGGCACGCCCTCGCGCAGCGCCTCGACGACCGGGTTGCGGCCGACGACCAGTTCCGACGTGGACCTGCCGCCGCCGCGGCGCTGCTGCGGACGGCCCTGCGCGCGGCGGGACTTCGCCGTGGCGGCGCGCTGCTTGGCGTGCCCCTTGCGCATCTCGGCGGGCGGGGTCGGCCCCTTGCCCTCCAGGCCCCGGCGCCGCTGGCCGCCACTGCCGACCTGCGCGCCCTTCTTGCCGGACATGCGGCGGTTGTTCGCGGCCATGACCCTCTACCCGTCTGTTGAAGCGTCGTACGTGTGAAGCGTCGCACGAATGTGTGTATGTCTGTCTGGTGCAGTGTGCCCGCCCGCGGACGGGCGGGCACCGGTCGGCCCCCGGGACGGCTTCACCGGTCCCGGGCGCCGGGCGGACTCAGCGCGGAGCGAGGCTCCAGCGCGGGCCCTGCGGGCTGTCCTCGATGACCAGGCCGGTCTGGTTCAGCTGGTCGCGGATGGCGTCCGCGGTGCCCCAGTCCTTGCGGGCGCGGGCGGACTCGCGCTGGTCGAGGACGAGTCGTACGAGGCTGTCGACCACGCCGTGCAGATCCTCGCCGCGGTCGCCGGCCTCGCCGACCCAGTGCGCGTCCAGCGGGTCGAGGCCGAGGACGCCGAGCATGGCCCGCACCTCGGCGAGCCGGGCCACGGCGGCCTCCTTGTCGTCGGCGGCGAGGGCGGAGTTGCCCTGCCGGACGGTGGTGTGCACGACCGCGAGTGCCTGCGGGACGCCGAAGTCGTCGTCCATCGCCTCGGCGAAGGCGGGCGGCACCTCGGCCGCGGGTTCGACGACTCCCCCGGCCTTCTCCACCACCCGCTGCACGAAGCCCTCGATCCGCGCGAACGCCGACTCGGCCTCGCGCAGCGACTCCTCGCTGTACTCGATCATCGAGCGGTAGTGCGGGGTGCCGAGGTAGTAGCGCAGCACGATCGGCCGCCACTGCCTGACCATCTCGGAGACGAGCACCGAGTTGCCGAGTGACTTGGCCATCTTCTCGCCGGCCATGGTCACCCAGGCGTTGTGCACCCAGTACTGCGCGAAGTCGTCGCCGTACGCCTTGGCCTGGGCGATCTCGTTCTCGTGGTGCGGGAAGATCAGGTCGAGCCCGCCGCCGTGGATGTCGAAGGCGCTGCCCAGGTACTTGTGCGCCATGGCGGAGCACTCCAGGTGCCAGCCCGGACGCCCGCGTCCCCACGGCGTCGGCCAGGTCGGCTCGCCGGGCTTGGCGGCCTTCCACATGGCGAAGTCCCGCGCGTCCCGCTTGCCGGTCTCGCCCGCGCCGGCCGGCTGCTGGAGGTTGTCCAGCTCCTGCCGGGACAGCTCCAGGTACTGCGGGAAGGACCGTACGTCGAAGTAGACGTTGCCGTCCGCCGCGTAGGCGTGCCCGCGCTCGATGAGGCGCTGCATCATCTCGGCCATCTCGGGCACGTGGCCGGTGGCGCGCGGTTCGTAGGTCGGCGGGAGGCACCCGAGGGCGTCGTAGCCGTCGTTGAAGGCGCGTTCGTTCTCGTACCCGATCGCCCACCAGGGCCGGCCCTGCTCGTGCGCCTTGGCGATGATCTTGTCGTCGATGTCGGTGACGTTCCTGATGAACGTCACCTGGTAGCCGCGGTACCGGAACCAGCGGCGCATGATGTCGAAGTTGAGGTACGAGCGGATGTGCCCGATGTGGGGTGCGGCCTGCACGGTGGCGCCGCACAGGTAGATCGAGACACAACCCGGCTTGAGCGGGGTGAAGTCACGGATCTGCCGAGCGCTGGTGTCGTACAGGCGAATGGTCACCACTCCAGGGTAGTGGGCGCGGGCGAGTGCCTCGCGCCCGTTCCGCCCAAAGGGCATGCATTCGTGACCTCGTCCCGGGCCGGGCGGCGGGGAGCGGACGAGCGCCGTCGCACCGCCCGCGCGGAGCCGGCCGCGCGGCCCTGAGCCCGCCGGTGCGGGGCCGCCTGCCGGGGTGCGGTCACCTGCCGGCGGGCGGACGCCCACGGGTGCGCGGTCACATGCCGACGACCCGGCGCGGGGTGACCCGCACCACCACCCGCTCGGCGTCCCGCACCGAGTCCGGGGCGAACTCGGCGTACTTCTTGCCCGTGTACTTCAGGCTGAGTTCGTCGATGAGTTCCTGGCCGCCCTCGGTGGTCAGCTCCGCGCTGCCGCGGATCTCGGCGTACTCGTAGGGCGAGTCGGGGTCCTGCACGACGATGCTCACCCGGGGGTCCCGGTCGAGGTTCAGCTTCTTGCGGCGGTCGACCGTGGTGGAGACCAGGATCTGGTCGCCCTCCCGCTTCACCCACACCGGGGACAGCTGCGGGCTGCCGTCGGGCTGGACGGTGCCGAGCACGATGAAGACGGGGCTGTCCAGCAGGGCCTTGAGCTGGTCGGGCAGGGCGACGGACATGACGGGGGTACCTCCTGGTCGGCGACGACTCTGCCCGTACCCTCGCACGCCCTCAGTCCACGCGCGCGACCAGGGCCGTGGCGATGGCCATCAGCCCCTCGTCCCGGCCCGGGAAGCCCAGGCCGTCGGTGGTCGCGCCGGAGACCGTGACCGGGGCCCCGGCGGCGTCCGAGAGGATCTTCTGGGCCTCGTCGCGGCGCTTGCCGATCTTGGGGCGGGCCCCGACGACCTGCACCGCGACATTGCCGATACGGAAACCGGCGGCGCGCACGATACGGGCCGCCTCGGTCAGCAGGGTGACCCCGGAGGCGCCGGACCATTCGGGGCGCCCGGTGCCGAAGTGCTGCCCCAGGTCACCGAGGCCGGCGGCGGAGAACAGCGCGTTGCACGCGGCGTGCGCGACGACGTCCGCGTCGGAGTGGCCGGCCAGCCCCGGGCCCTCGCCCTCCCACTTCAGGCCCGCGCACCACAGCTCGCGGCCCTCCTCGAAGGCGTGGATGTCGGTGCCGATGCCGACCTGGGGCAGCGGCACCGCCGGCCCGGAAACCGTCGGGTGCTGGTCAGAAGCCATCGTTGAGCCTCCTGCGGGCCAGGACCGCCTCCGCGAGGACCAGGTCCAACGGGCGGGTGACCTTGAACGCCTCCTCGTGGCCGGGGACCACCACGACCTGCTCGCCGAGCTGCTCCACCATGCTCGCGTCGTCGGTCACGTCGCCGGTGACGGTCTCGTGGGCCCGCACCAGCGTCCGTCGGTCGAAACCCTGGGGCGTCTGCACCGCCCGCAGCCGGGCCCGCGCGGGCGTGGCCACCACCGGCTCCGCAGCGCCCGGCTCGGCGGCGGGCTCGACCTCCTTGACGGTGTCGGCGAGGGGCAGCGCGGGCACGACGGCGCGGGCTCCGTCCCGTACCGCCTCGATCACCGCGTCCACGGTGTCCACCGGCACCAGCGGGCGGGCCGCGTCGTGCACGAGGACCACGCCGTACTCGGGCGGCAGGGCGTCGAGCCCGAGCCGTACGGACTCCTGGCGGGAGTCCCCGCCGGGGACGACCAGGAAGTCCGTCCTGCCGCCGCTGCCGCTGGGGATGCCGCCCCCGGGCAGGCCGTGCGCGTCGAGGAGCGACTTGACCTCGGCGGCGCCGTCCGGCGGGGCCACCACGACCACGAGGGAGACGGCGCGGGACGCGGCGAGCGCGCGGGCCGCGTGGATGAGCATGGGGGTGCCGTTCAGCGCGCGGAGCGCCTTGGGCGCGCCCGGACCGAGGCGTACGCCTTTGCCGGCGGCCGGAATCACGGCGGCGACCAGGGGCGGCGCGGGGGAAGGACGCGAAACGTCAGACATCGGTTCCTGTCAGGTTTGTGTGCTCGGCCTACGTGGGTATGGCCTGGACGAGTGCCGGGCGCGACGCCTTGACCGGACCCTTCCGTGACACCGGTCGAGCCAGCTGCCCGGGCCCGGCACATCAAGTATCCGGGGTTCCCGGTGGTGTGTGTCGGGGCTTTTCCCGAGGTGGTCGAGGGGATTTCCGATCGGGGGGTTCCGAGTCGTACGACGGGTCCGCGACAGCCAGGCACATTCCGGGACGTACGGTCCGCGCCGGGGGAATTCCGCGCCCGGGGATGGACATGCCGCAGCGCCCGGCGACGGGGAACCGTCATCGGGCACCGCGGCATTCACTGTGCTGAGCTGAGCGGGCGTCGCCTGCCTGGGGTCAGGACGCGAGGACCTCGTCGAGCAGGGTTTCGGCCTTGTCCTCGTTGGTGTTCTCCGCGAGGGCGAGTTCGCTCACCAGGATCTGGCGGGCCTTGGCGAGCATGCGCTTCTCACCGGCGGACAGTCCGCGCTCGCGCTCGCGACGCCACAGGTCGCGCACGACTTCCGCAACCTTGATGACATCGCCGGAGGCGAGCTTCTCCAGATTTGCCTTGTATCGACGCGACCAGTTCGTGGGCTCCTCGGCATACGGCGCGCGCAGCACCTCGAAGACCCGGTCCAGCCCGTCCTGACCGACCACATCACGCACGCCCACGAACTCAGCATTGTCCGCTGGCACACGCACCGTCAGGTCACCCTGGGCGACCTTCAGCACCAAGTAGGTCTTGTCCACGCCTTTGATCTGACGAGTTTCGATAGCCTCGATCAGCGCGGCCCCGTGATGGGGATAGACCACGGTGTCGCCAACCTTGAACGTCATGTGACAGGTACCCCTTCCGTGGCTATCCAGGGTAACACGGATACGGCGTCTTCTGAATGGCGTTTTCGCAGGTCAGGGCATATCTCGGGGCTTGACAACTGCGACAGGGACGTGCTTCACAAGGCCGGCGGAAGCAGGTATTCGCAGGTCGGAGCACCTCTGCGGGCAATGCGAAACGCGTACGTCACACACCTCAGGAGGCCCCTCCGAGTGGATGAACATCCCCATTTGTCCGGTTCCAGGCGTGCGACTTCCGCTACTCCGTTCGGCCCCTCCAGCCCGGTACGAGACGAATCCAGAATTGATCACAGGCGCCCCGAGGAGCGGTGCGTGATCTATATCCGGAGGGCCCCTGCATTCCTTCACGGAAATTTTGCGCACCCTGTTATGTGAATGCCGGACGAGTACCGAGTGAAAGTGACTCACGGGTCACTTGTGCGGCGCTGGGACACCCCCTGCGGGAGGGACGCGGGACCGCTTGGGGAGGGTCGGGTGCGGGCGTGACGGAACGGCTCGGTAACCTAAGCGCGCTGACAGATACTTAGGGCGGCTTTATCAGGGAGTCGCCCTCCCTGCGTTCAAGGAGTTGCCGCCGCCGTGAGCAGCAGCCTTCGACGCGGCGCCCTCGCCGCCTCCGCCATCGTGTTCCCGATCGCCCTGCTCGCCGCCTGCGGCGCCGGCAACAACTCGCAGACCCTGGAGATCAAGCCGGACAACGCGGGGGTGAAGGTCGGCGACATCAAGGTGCAGAACGCGATCGTCGTGACCCAGCCCGACCTCCAGTCCACGGGCCCGGCGGTGGTCGCCGCGACCATCTTCAACAACGGCAGCACCGACCAGACCCTCCAGTCGATCACCGTCGCCGGCCTCAACAAGAGCGCCCAGCTCACCCCGGCCAAGGGCCGGTCGCTGACCATTCCGGCCCACGGCTCGCTGATCCTCGGCGGGAAGAACAACGCCTCCGCCGTGCTGCCCAGCAGCCGCGAGGCGATCCAGGACGGCAACGCCCAGAAGGTCACCTTCACCCTCAGCGAGACCGGTGACGTGAGCCTGCGCGCCTTCGTGGTGCCCGCCGAGCGCTACTTCGCCTCGTGGGGCCCGAGCACGATCCCGTCGCCCTCGGCCACGATGTCGCCCGCCGCGGGTGCCACCGCGAGCGGCAGCGGCAAGCCGTCGAACGACAAGCCCTCCACCGACCCGTCGGCGACGACCGGGGAGACCGCGCCCGGCCACACCACCCCGACGAACTCGGCCTCCGAGTCGGTCACGCCGCCCGGCAACTGAGCGGACGCGGCGCGGCGAAATGCCGCACGGCGAAGGGCGGCGCCACTCGGGGCGCCGCCCTTCGCCGCGTGTGCGTCAGGTGCAACAGGAACAGCGTCAGGTGCGACAGATACGGCTCACGGCTCGGCGCGGTTCACCACGCACGGTCCGACGCGGCTCGCGCTCCACGCCTCGCGGTCTACGGCTCGAACTTGTAGCCCAGGCCGCGGACCGTCACCAGGTAGCGCGGCGCGCCCGGGTCGGGCTCGATCTTGGCGCGCAGCCGCTTGACGTGGACGTCCAGGGTCTTGGTGTCGCCCACGTAATCGGCGCCCCAGACCCGGTCGATGAGCTGCATCCGGGTCAGCACCCGCCCGGCGTTGCGCAGCAGCATCTCCAGCAGGTCGAACTCCTTGAGCGGCAGGTCGACCTTGGAGCCCGAGACGGTGACCACATGGCGGTCGACGTCCATCCGGACCGGGCCGGCCTCCAGGGCCGCCGGAGTGACCTCCTCCGGCTCACCGCGGCGGCGCAGCACGGCCCGGATCCGGGCGACCAGCTCGCGCGAGGAGAACGGCTTGGTGACGTAGTCATCGGCTCCTATTTCCAGGCCGACCACCTTGTCGATCTCGCTGTCCTTGGCGGTGACCATGATCACCGGGACGTTGGAGCGGCCGCGCAGCTGGCGGCATACCTCCGTACCGGGCAGGCCCGGCAGCATCAGGTCGAGGAGGACGAGGTCGGCGCCGTTGCGCTCGAACTCGTCGAGTCCGTCGGGGCCGGTGGCCGCGACGGCGACCTCGAAGCCCTCCTTGCGGAGCATGTACGACAGGGCGTCGGAGAAGGACTCCTCGTCCTCGACGACGAGCACTCGGGTCACGGAAGGACCTCCGGGGCGGAAAGCGTTTCGTACGCGGTCGGGTCGGGGGTTGGTGACTGCCCGTCCTCTTCTTCGAGGTCGGGGTGGAGCTGAGCACGGTCGCGGGCCACGCCCGCCTCCGGCAGCCGCAGGGTGAACGTGGAGCCCTGGCCTTCGGCGCTCCACACCGTGACCTCCCCGCCGTGCGAGGCGACCACGTGCTTGACGATCGCGAGACCCAGGCCGGTGCCACCGGTGGCCCGGGAACGGGCCGGGTCGACGCGGTAGAAGCGCTCGAAGATGCGCTCCTTGTCCTTGTCGGAGATGCCGATGCCCTGGTCGGTCACGGCGAGTTCGATCATGTCGCCGCCCGATCCGCTGATCCGGCGGGCGGCTATGCCCACGCGGGTGCGGGCCGGGGAGTAGTTCACGGCGTTCTCGACGAGGTTGCCGAGGGCGGCGGCGAGCTGCCCGCGGTTTCCCCAGACGTGCAGATCCGCGGTGCCTCCCGCGGCCATGGTGATCTGCTTGGTACCGGCCTGGTGGCGGCAGCGGTCGATGGCCTCGGCGACCAGTTCGTCGACCCGGACCGGTTCGGCGTCCTCCAGCGGGTCGTCGTTCTGCACCCGGGACAGGTCGATCAGCTCCTGGACCAGGTTGGTCAGCCGCGTCGCCTCGATCTGCATGCGGCCGGCGAAGCGCTGCACGGCCTCCGGGTCGTCCGAGGCGTCCATGACGGCCTCCGACAGCAGGGAGAGCGCGCCGACCGGGGTCTTCAGCTCATGGCTGACGTTGGCGACGAAATCGCGGCGTACCGCTTCGATACGGCGGGCCTCGGTGAGGTCCTCGACGAGCAGCAGCACCAGCCGGGACCCGAGCGGCGCCACCCGCGCGGAGACGGCCAGGGCCTCGCCCCGCCCGCTGCCGCGCCGCGGAAGATCCAGTTCGACCTGGCGTATCTCCCCGTCGCGCCGGGTGTCCCGGGCCATCTGGAGCATGGGTTCGATGGCCAGCTTGCCGCCGCGCACCAGGCCCAGGGCGTACGCGGCCGAGCTGGCCTTGACGACGGCGTCCGCCTCGTCGAGGACGACGGCGGAGGAGCGGAGCACGGACAGGACGGTGTCCACGCCCGGCGGCAGCACCGGGTCCGTGTGCAGCGAGGTCCGTGTCGGGCGCTTCTGCTCCCGCTCGCTCCAGCGGAACGCCAGCATGGCGATCACGCCGGTGAGCACCCCGGCGATCGCTGCCGCTGCGGCGACCGCCGCGTTCACGTCCATGCACCCAGGTTAGGCATGGGGTACGACATGCCCACAGCCGTCGGAGTGCGACCTCCGACACTCGTCGCTCAGAGTTCACCTTGGAGCCAGTATTGGTTCATTTGGGGTGGAAGAAAGCGACGGGTACGAGCCGGAACGTGGGAGCGTGGGGTTCGGCACCGCTGGTTTCGTGACCGGTTTCCTGACCGGTTCCGTGACCGGATTCACGACGGGCCCCGGCCCGGACCCCGAAGGACACGTAGGAGAGGGAGCCCCTGATGCGGGACGCGTACCACGAGGAACTTGACTCGATCGTAGACGGACTGGTCGAGATGGCCCGGCTCGTCGGGTCGGCGATCGGGCGCGCCACGACGGCGATCCTCGACTCCGACCTGAAGCTGGCCGAGAACGTGATCGAGGCCGACCAGAAGGTCGACGAGCTCCAGCACGACCTCGAAGCCCGGGCGATAGCGCTGCTGGCGCGGCAGCAGCCGGTGGCCACCGACCTCCGGGTCGTCGTCACCTCGCTGCGCATGTCGGCCGACCTGGAGCGCTCCGGCGACCTGGCCCAGCACGTGGCCAAGCTCACCCGGCTGCGCTTCCCGGCGCGCGCGATCCCGGTGGACCTGCACGCCACGATCCTGGAGATGGGCCAGCTCGCGCAGCGGCTGATGGCGAAGGCGGCCGAGGTCATCGTCACCAAGGACATCGACCTGGCGCTCCAGCTGGAGCAGGACGACGACGAGATGGACCTCCTGCACCGCACCCTCTTCCAGCACCTGATGGACGACCGCTGGAAGCACGGCATAGAGACCGCCGTGGACGTCACCCTGCTGGGCCGCTACTACGAGCGGTACGCCGACCACGCGGTGGCCGTCGCCAAGCGCGTGGTGTTCCTCGTGACGGGCGAGCACGCGGACGAACTGCAGGCGGAGATCCAGCCGGTGACGGGGGTCGAGGGCCCCTGACCCCCGGGGCCGGGCCCGTGCCCGGCGGGGCGCTCGAACGTTTCTGCCCAGGGCACGTGGGCGCCTCCGTGCGCCGTTGATGCGCCCGAGGAAACGGGCATGGAATGGGCAAAGGCACCACGCTCCAGCCGCCAGGCCCCCAGGAGGTACCCATGGCCGAATCGCCCAGCACCACGCCCGACCCCACTCAGGAGCGCGAGACCGACCAGCCCGCCGAGATCCGGAACCTCCCGCTTTTCGGCGCGTGCGGGTGCGGCTCGGGCTGCGGCTGCGGCTGCCAGTCGGGCAGCCCCTGCCAGTGCGGCTGACGACTCCCGCCGCCGCGCCCGGCCGGCCGTACTGGCCGCGCTCCGGTCGTCGTCGGCACGAAGGGCCCCGGTGAGACACCTCACCGGGGCCCTTCCGCGACACTTCCCCGGGCCCTTCCGCACGGCGGAACCCGCCCGCCGCCGCCCGCTTCCCGCTTCCCGCTCTGCCTTCCGCACGGCGAGGTCCCGCACGGCGAGGTCCCGCCCGGCGAGGTCCCGCCCGGCGGGCTTCCGCCCGGCGGGCTTCCTGTTCGCAGCGGTGCCGATTCCCCGCTTCGCAGTGGTGCCGATCCTCCGCGACCTCCGCTGACCCGGTGACGTGCGCGATGTCCGCACCGCGCGACATGATCCGTCGGTGCTGTAACAGGTGTAACGGGAGTGTCTTAACGCTCCTCGCTTCCAAACTCGCCCGACCATCGCGGCATCAGAACGGTCAGCAAGCCCGGTACCCGGGAGCAGGAAGCCTTCAGAGGAGATAACCATGCGTGGTCGGAAGATCTCGGTGCTCGCCCTTGCCGCCGTCGCCGCCAGCCTGTCGCTCACGGCATGCAACGGCAGCGGTGTCAACGCCTCGTCGTCCACCACCGGTTCGTCCGTCTCCACGAGCACCGCGCAGCCCGGTACGTCCGGCGACAAGACCGGGCAGGGCTCCACCACCAAGTCGTCGGGCGCTTCCGACGAGTCCGGGAAGAAGTGCACGGACCAGATCAACTACGCGGGCGACTCCCGGTCCAACGCCGAAATCAACTCCCTCGGCGAGCAGACCGGCACCTGCCCGGCACCGGAGACCGACAGCACGCCGTCGACGGACAGCACGCCGGAAACGAACGGCGCACCGGAGGGCGAGCCCGCGAAGTGCACCAACCAGCTCGACTACGCCGATGACCCCAGGTCCAACGCCGAGATCAACTCCATCGGCTACGACACCGGCACCTGCCCGGCACCGGAATCGGCGGACGGCACGCCGACCGGCAGCCCCCAGCCCCAGAAGTGCACCAACCAGATCGACTACGCGGGAGACCCCCGGTCCAACGCCGAGATCAACTCCATCGGCTACGACACCGGCACCTGCCCGCCGGTTCAGAAGGGCTGAACGGACCGTTCCCGGTTCGCTCCCGGCCCGGTACGAACGACGGGCCCAGCACGACCTGAAGCCCCCTTCCGGCGGAGCATCCGCATCCGCAGGCGGGGGGCTTGGTCGTGCTCGGGGCCACTTCTACGGTGTCGCCCCGCTCCCCCAGCCGGCGCCCGCCTCTGGCGGTGGGCCGGCTGCGCCGTCACCGGGTACCGCTGCCCGGCTCCAGACCGTCGAGCAGGGCCCGGAGGCCGAACTCGAAGGTCTTGTCGGGGGCGGCGGCGTATTCGGTCGCCGCCCGGGTTTCCAGCCGGGCGCGCAGGCGCGGGTACCGCACGGCGATCTCCCGCGCCTTGGTCATGGCCTCTTGGACCTGCTCATCGGCGGTGGCGCGGTCCTCGGTGTGTTTCCGGGTGAGTGAGGCGGTCGCGGCGATGCCGGCCGCGTTGCCCAGGACGTAAGTGAAGACGGAGGCCGCAGCCTGGTCGGCCTGGGCGCCGGTGAAACCGGCGGCCTCGTAGACGGCCAGGCTGTGGTCGTCGTGGCGGGCCTTGCCGTCGCCGTAGACGACGTGCGCGGCGAAGACCTGTACCAGCCAGGGGTGCCGGACGAACATCCCGTACAGGTCCGTGGCCATGGCGGCGGCCGCGGTGCGCCAGTCGACCGCGTCCAGATCGGGCAGCTTCAGCTCGCCCCACACCTGGTCGGTGGCGAGCAGCACGAGATTGTCCTTGTTCTTCACATGCCAGTACACGGCCGTGGCGGCGGAGTCGAGCCGTTTGCCCAGGGCGCGCATGTTCAGCCCTTCGAGGCCGTCGGCGTCCAGAAGCTCGACGGCGGTATGGACGATCTGGTCACGGGTGAGCGTGTCGCGCGGCATGACCTCACGGTACGCAGCGCCTTGCACAAAGTTCAAGCAAGGACTTGAACGACGTTCAAGTAACGGCGTACGGTCTTCCTCGACAGTCGATTGAACTTAGTGCAAGTCGGAAGCACAAGTCGGAGGAGAGCCCCATGAACACCCTCGCCGCCCTCATGCAGTTGCTCGTCGCCGCCGCCTTCGTCAGCATCCCGGTGGTCCGCCACCGCTTCGGTCCCGCCGCGAAGGCCGCCGCCGTGACCGAACTCCGCCGCCAGAACGTCCGCCCGGAGGTGCTCGATGAGAACGGGCTCCGGTTCGACGCCGGCGGCCACGAGACCGCGGCTCCGGCGACCGTCGCCGCGGTGATGACCGCCACCGCCGCCCTGAACCTCGCCGACACCGACCTGGCACAGCCGCTGACCTGGATCTTCTCCTCATTGGTCCTGGTGATGAACGCGGCGATCGTGTACAGCAACCGCACCGCGGTGAAGTCCGTGGAGACCGCCTTCCGCCGCAAGGGCGACCCGGAACTCGCCCGCGTCGAGGTCGCGCCCTTCCTCCAGGCCGCCGAGGCCGCCTTCCCCCGCTGGGTGCGCACCCAGACCTACCTGCGCAATACGGTCGTCTTCGCCGGCTCCACCGTCGCCCTGATCGCCGTCTCCCTCGTCTGAGCAACGCAGCTGTCAGAGCCTTCTGACCGGCGGCTCTCATGAGAACCAGCCGTCGGTTGCCGTACCAGGCGTGGCGCGGTCCTGTGAGGGCTTACCGGGCGGCGCTGAAGGTGGACGCGCTCCTGATGCCGAGCAGCAGTCATGACCGGGCCCGGAAGCTCTCGGGCGAGCCCTCCGCCCCAGGACCCCACGGACTGAGGTTCCGAAGAGGTCGAAGAGGTTCCGGAGAGCGTGCAGTGCATGAAAATGCCTCCCATCCGCGCCGTATGCGCAGGTGGGAGGCATGCTCAGGAAACTTACTTCTTCTTCCCCTGGTTCTTGACCGCCTCGATGGCCGCTGCCGCCGCGTCCGGGTCGAGGTACGTGCCGCCCGGGGTCAGGGGCTTGAAGTCGGCGTCGAGTTCGTAGGCCAGGGGGATGCCCGTGGGGATGTTCAGGCCCGCGATGTCGGCGTCCGAGATGCCGTCGAGGTGCTTGACCAGGGCGCGCAGGCTGTTGCCGTGGGCGGCGACCAGGACCGTGCGGCCGGCCAGCAGGTCGGGGACGATGCCGTCGTACCAGTAGGGGAGCATGCGGACGACGACGTCCTTCAGGCACTCCGTGCGCGGGCGCAGCTCCGGCGGGATGGAGGCGTAGCGGGGGTCGTCCGACTGGGAGAACTCGGTGCCGTCCGCCAGCGGGGGCGGCGGGGTGTCGTACGAGCGGCGCCACAGCATGAACTGCTCCTCGCCGAACTCGGCGAGGGTGGCGGCCTTGTCCTTGCCCTGGAGGGCGCCGTAGTGGCGCTCGTTCAGGCGCCAGGAGCGGTGGACCGGGATCCAGTGGCGGTCGGCGGCCTCCAGCGCGAGCTGCGCGGTGCGGATCGCGCGCTTCTGGAGGGAGGTGTGGACCACGTCGGGCAGGAGGTCGGCGTCCTTCAGCAGTTCACCACCGCGGACCGCCTCCTTCTCGCCCTTCTCGTTCAGGTTGACGTCCACCCAGCCGGTGAACAGGTTCTTCGCGTTCCACTCGCTCTCGCCGTGACGGAGCAGGATCAGCTTGTACGGTGCGTCGGCCATGCCCCAGAGCGTAATCGACGCGTTCGAACGGCCGCTGAAGCGCCCGGAGGCCGGACGGTTGACGGCATCTGTTAATCGAGTGGCCGTCGCCGGATGCCACCTCGTAAGTTGTGCGCAGCACTTGGGGTACTTACATGAGGTACCGGCATCCGGGGGGTCCGTCCATGTCCGTCGCTTCCTTCAGACGTGCCGCCCGGGAGTCCGTCTCCGGGCTGCCCCCCGCCTTCTGGTGGCTGTGGACCAGCACCCTCGTCAACCGGCTCGGCAGCTTCGTCGCCACGTACATGGCGCTCTACCTGACCGTGAACCAGGGGTACAGCGCGGCCTACGCGGGACTCGTCGCCTCGCTGCACGGGCTGGGCGGGGTCGTCTCCGCGCTCGGCGGGGGCGTGCTGGCCGACCGGCTGGGGCGGCGGCCGACGCTGCTGATCGCCCAGTCGGCCACCGCCGCCTCGGTGGCGCTGCTCGGGTTCATGCACCATCCCGTCGCCATCGCCGCCGTCGCGTTCCTCGTCGGCATGGCCGCCACCGCCTCGCGGCCCGCGGTGCAGGCGATGATGGCCGACATCGTCCGGCCCGAGGACCGGGTGCGCGCGTTCTCGCTGAACTACTGGGCGATCAACCTCGGCTTCGCCGTCTCCTCCATGGCGGCGGGCTTCATCGCCGAGGTCAGCTATCTGGCCGGCTTCCTGATCGAGGCCGGGATGACGGCGGTCTGCGCGGTCGTCATCTTCGTCAAGCTGCCCGAGTCGCGGCCGGAGCGGGCCGCGGTCGGCAAGGACGCCGCGCCGGCCGCCGGGGACGGCGCGAGTCTGCGGAGCGTGCTGCGCGACGGGCGGTTCATGGCCGTGGTCGGGCTGTCCTTCCTCGTCGCGGTCGTCTTCCAGCAGGGCTCGGTCGGGCTGCCGGTGGCGATGGGCTCCGCCGGGTTCTCGCCCGTCGACTACGGCATGGCGATCGCCGTCAACGGTGTGCTGATCGTCGCCCTGCAGATCCCCGTGACCCGGTTCATCGAGCACCGGGACCCGCGCCGGCTCCTCCTGGTCTCCTCGCTGGTGGCCGGGTACGGCTTCGGGCTCACCGCGTTCGCCGGTTCGGTCGGCGTGTTCGCGCTCACCGTGTGCGTGTGGACGCTCGCCGAGATCGTGAACGCGCCCACCCAGACGGGGCTGGTGGTGCGGCTCTCGCCGGTGCACGGGCGCGGGCGCTACCAGGGCATGTACACCCTGTCCTGGTCCGTCGCCGCACTGGTCGCCCCCTTGATGTCCGGTCTGGTCATCGACCGCTTCGGCGCCCGGTGGCTGTGGGCGATGTGCGCCGTCGTGGGCACGGTGGCGGCGCTCGGGTACTGGCTGCTGATGCGGCGGCTGCCCGCCGAGCGGTCCGCGCCGCCCGCGCCCGCGCCCGCCGGCCAGGAGCCCGGGGTCCGCGCGGCCTGACCGAGGCGGCGACCGGACCGGCACGGCACGGCTCACGGGTGCATGTGCGCGCCCTTGAGGGTCTTGTCCACGGCGGCCCGCGGGCCGTACACGGCGAGGCCCACGAGGTCCAGTTCCGCCGTGGGCACCGCCCGGACGGCCGCCCGGTTGTCGCGGTCGTTGCCCGTGGTGAACAGGTCGGAAGTGAACACGGACCGGGGCAGCGCCCTGGTCAGGGCCCGGGTGTGGGCGGTGGTCAGGGTCTCCTTGGTGGCCTCGAAGACCAGGACCGGCTGGCGGAACATCGGCAGATAGGGGACGCCGTCCGCGTCCGCGTAGGGCTCCCCGATCACCTCGGGCAGCTGCGTGCCCAGGCCGCTGACCAGGAACGCCGTGACGTTCAGCCGCTGCCAGGGCGCCAGGTCCGCGCGGAGCAGTACGGCGATCTTCGTGTCGAAGCGGACGGGTTCCCGGCTCGGTGCGACCGGTGCGATCGGTGAGTTCTGCGTGTTCTGCGTGTTCTGCGTGTTCTGCGTGCTCGGGGTGCTCGGCGTGCTCATGCACCGAGACTGCCGGGCGCCCCCTGACACCGTCTTGTACGTTCTTTGCATGGCCGCGCGCGAGGAGGTCCCGGACATCTCCGCCTGGCGCCCGCGGGTCCCGGGCGTCGTGGAGGTCTTCCACGCCCGTTTCACCGAGTACGCGTATCCGATGCACGTCCACCAGGCGTGGACGCTGCTGATCGTCGACGACGGGGCGGTCCGCTACGACCTGGACCGGCACGAGCACGGCACCCCGCACGACACGGTCTCGCTGCTGCCGCCGCACGTCCCGCACAACGGCTCCCCCGCCACCCCGCACGGCTTCCGCAAGCGCGTCCTCTACCTCGACGCCTCCCGGCTCGGCGACGATCTGATCGGCCCCGCGGTCGACGGCCCCGATCTGCGCGATCCGCTGCTGCGGCGGCGCGTCGGACAGGTGCACGGCGCGCTCGCGCACCCGGGCGACGAGTTGGAGGCGGAGAGCAGGCTGACGTTCGTCGAGGAACGGCTGCGGACGCATCTCAGGCCCCGGGCCGGGGCCGCGCCGGCCCGGCGCGATCCCGCGCTGGCCCGGTCCCTGCGGGAACTGCTCGACGAACGGATCGCGCACGGCATCGGCCTCGACGAAGCGGCACGGCTGCTGTACGCCCATCCCGCCCATCTGGTGCGGGCGTTCAGCGCCGCCTACGGCATCGCGCCGCACCAGTACCTGATGTCCCGCCGCGTCGAGCGCGCCCGCCGCCTGCTGCTGGACGGGCGGGCGGCGGGCGACGTGGCGGCGGCGACCGGCTTCTACGACCAGGCCCATCTCACCCGGCACTTCAAGCGGCTGGTCGGCGTGACCCCGGGGCGCTACCGGCTGAGCGCGCGCTGAGCGTCGTACGGAAGGGCTTCATGGAGGTGAATGACGTTCATGAAGGCGTTGACGGGGTGCTGGAGCCCCCGGGCGGGGCGAGGGCGGTGAGGTCAGTCCGTCGGGCGCTGGGTCAGATGGGTGAACGCGTCCAGGTTCCGGGTCGATTCGCCGCGCGACACCCGCCAGGCGTACTCCTTGCGGATCGCCGAGGCGAAACCGAGTTCCAGGAGGGTGTTGAAACCGCCGTCCGCGGCCTCCAGGACCTGGCCGAGCAGACGGTCCGTCTCCTCGGCGGTGACGGAGGGCAGCGGCAGCCGGGCGGTGACGTAGATGTCGCCGAGCGGGTCGACGGCGTAACTCACGCCGTACAGCTTGAGGTTGCGCTCCAGGAGCCAGCGGTGGACGGCCGCCTCGTTCTCGTCGGGGTGGCGGATCACGAACGCGTTGAGCGAGAGGGAGTGGCGGCCCACGATCAGGGAAACCGTCGTCGAGAGCTTGCGGGTCCCGGGCAACCGGACCACGTAACCGCCGGGCTCCGGGCTCTCCCACTCCAGGCCCGCGTCCTTGAGCGCACCCTCGATGACCTGCGCCGCGTGCTGCTGCCGCTGTGAAGCCTCACCCATGGGGGGAGCGTACGCGACGGCGGTGGGCCTGGGTCGCGGCCGTGTACACGTCGGCGGTGGCGGCGGCGGCCGTGTCCCAGCCGAAGGACTGCGCGTGCCGGGCCGCGGCCGCGCCCATCCGGGCCGACAGCTCCGGGTTCTCGGCGAAGCGGCGCAGCACGCGCGCGTAGTCGGCCGGGTCGTGGCCGGAGACCAGGAAGCCGGTCTCGCCGTCGCGCACCGCCACCGGGAGCCCGCCGACCGCGGCCGCGAGCACGGGCGTACCGGCCGCCTGCGCCTCTATCGCCACCAGGCCGAAGGACTCGCTGTAGGACGGCATGACCAGCACGGAGGCGGCCCGGAACCAGTCCGCCAGCCGGTCCTGACCCACCGGCGGGCGGAACCGTACGACATCGGCGACACCGAGCCGCGCGGCCAGCTTCTGCAACCCCTCGGGCTTGGCGAGGCCGCTGCCGCTGGGGCCGCCGACCACCGGTACGACGATCCGCGAGCGCAGCCGGGGACACTCGTCGAGCAGGACGGCCACCGCGCGCAGCAGCACGTCGGGCGCCTTCAGCGGCTGTATGCGGCCCGCGAACAGCGGGACCAGGGCGTCCTGCGGCAGGCCCAGCCGGGCGCGGGCGGCGGCCCGGCCGTCGGCCGGCAGGAAACGCTCCAGGTTCACGCCCGGATGGACCACCGCGACCTTCGCCGGATCGGCGGTGTAGTGCCGCACCAGTTCGCCCGCCTCCTCGGCGGTGTTGGCGATCAGCCGGTCGGCGGCGGCCACGATCTGGGTCTCGCCGATGACGCGGGCGGCGGGTTCGGGGGTGTCGCCCGCGGCCAGGCTGGCGTTCTTGACCTTGGCCATGGTGTGCATGGCGTGCACGAGGGGCACGCCCCAGCGCTGGGCGGCCAGCCAGCCGACCTGGCCGGAGAGCCAGTAGTGCGAGTGGACCAGGTCGTAGAACCCGGGCCGGTGGCCCGCCCACGCCTGCATCACCCCGTGCGTGAAGGCGCACAGCTGGGCCGGCAGGTCCTCCTTGGCCAGCCCCTCGTAGGGGCCCGCGTCGATGTGCCGGACGAGCACGCCCGGGGCGAACTGGACCGTCGGCGGCAGGCCGCCCGCGGTGGCCCGGGTGAATATCTCGACCTCGATGTTGATCGCGGCGAGGCGCTGGGCCAGCTCCACGATGTAGACGTTCATGCCGCCCGCGTCGCCGGTGCCCGGCTGGTGGAGCGGGGAGGTGTGCACGGAGAGCATGGCGACCCGACGGGGCCTGCGGTGCAGCCTCAGGAGCGGGGACGCGGCCGGTGAGCGCCGCCCGAGCCTGCCGACGTACTGGCTCACGTGGCGATCCTCCTCGTGGCGGGCATGCGCATCGGAGGGCCCGGTCCGCCCTCCAAGCGAGTCCAACAGCCGAGGGGGCGGCTCCATTTCCCGATCATGCCGCTTTACCGAATCATTACCGATGATCGCTCAACCGTTCGATAGCGGAGTGCGTGGGGCGCGGGGCGGCACGAAGGTGCACCGGGCCCGCCCGCATGAGGCGACACCGAGATGCACCGGGCCCGCCCGCATGAGGCGACACCGAGATGCACCGGGCCCGCCCGCATGAGGCGGCACGGAGATGCACCGGCCCCGCCCGCACGCGGGGCTCCACCAGCGTGCCGGGGGCCCGCGCCGGCGCGCATACCCTCGTACGCATGACGACCCGCGCAGCCACCCTCCCCCACTCTCGGCTTCGCCCGGGCGGGGGCACCCCCATCGTGGGAACGGTGACGCGCGGGACCACCAACCCCAACCGGCTGCGCCGCATGGACCGCTGGATCGCCGCCACGCACGGCGCCGAACTGCGGCGCGCGGCCGACCCGGTGGCCGTCGACCTCGGCTACGGGGCCGCGCCCTGGACCGCCGTCGAACTGCTCGGCCGGCTGCGCACCGTCGCGCCCGGCGCGCACGTGGTCGGCGTCGAGATCGAACCGGCCCGGGTCGCCGCGGCCAAGCCGTACGAGCGGGACGGGCTGCGGTTCCGGCACGGCGGCTTCGAGGTCCCCGTGCCCCGGCGCCCGCACCTCATCCGCGCCGCCAACGTGCTGCGCCAGTACGACGAGGCCGAGGTCGCCGAGGTCTGGACGCGGCTGTGCGCACGGCTCGCCCCGGCGGACGGCGGCTCCCGCGGCGGGCTGCTCGTCGAGGGCACCTGCGACGAGATCGGGCGCCGCCACGTGTGGGTGGCGCTCGGTCCCGAGGGCCCGCGGACGGTCACCTTCGCGACCCGGCTCGGCTCCCTGCACCGCCCGTCCGACCTCGCCGAACGCCTCCCGAAGGCGCTCATCCACCGCAATGTGCCCGGCGAACCGGTGCACGCCTTCCTGCGCGACTTCGACCGCGCCTGGGCCGCCGCCGCGCCCTACGCCTCCTACGGCGCCCGGCAGCGCTGGATCCGAGCGGTACGGGACCTGACGGCCGACTGGCCGGTGACGGACTCGGCGGCGCGCTGGCGGCAGGGGGAAGTGACGGTGGCGTGGCGGGCGTTGGCGCCGCGACGCTGAGCGTCGCTCCGTCCCGTCCGTCGGCCACGAGGAACGATCTACGCGAGTCGTTCGTCACAAAGATGGGGAGATCGTTGCGACCGGGTGGGAAAGAGGGGGAGGGCCCGCCAAGTACCACCTCTGTCGCTTTACGCCACACCATGGCACGATCCCCCGAGCGCACACGTTACTGACGGTGAATCAGTTTGGGGGACGGGGTATGAGAACAGGCAAGCGCGGCCTGGTCACAGCGGCAGTGACCGTCGTCTGCGCGGTGACCGTGCTGGCAGCGCCCGGGACGGCGTTCGCGAGCCCCGCGCCGACGCCACCCACCACGACACCCCCTCCGACATCCCCTGCCCCGCCGCCCGGCAAGGACCTGGAAGCCGTCCGCAAGGAACTCGACAAGCTCTACCACGACGCGGCCGTCGCCACCGACGCCTACAACGCGGCGGAGGAGAAGGCGAAGCAGCAGTCCGCCGAGATCGTCGAGTTGGCCCGGAAGATCGTCCAGGGGCAGCGCGAACTGGACGACTTGAAGAACCGCGCGGGCGCCGCGGCCCGCGAGCAGTACCGCACCGGAGGGCTGCCGCCCGCGGCCCAACTGATGCTGAGCGACGACCCGGGGCAGTTCCTGACCGGCGCGGGACAGGTGCTCCAGGGCCAGCGCGCGACCAAGAACCTGATGGGTGAAATGACCCGCACCCAGCAGGACTTGGAGCAGTACGCGCGCGACGCGTCCGCCCAGTGGCAGAAGTTGGAGGACGGCCGCAAGGCGAAGGCCGCCGCGCAGAAGAAGATCAAGCAGCGGATCGCGGCCGCCGAGAAGCTGGAGTCACAGCTGGCGAAGAAGGAGAAGGAGCGGCTGGCCAAGCTGGAGCAGGAGGCGGCGTACAAGGCGCAGACCGCCTGGCTCGACTCCGGGATCCTCAAGGAGACCGGCGGCAAGGCGTCCACCAAGGGCAAGGAGGCCGTCGCGTTCGCCACGGCCCAGATCGGCAAGCCGTACGTGTGGGGCGCGGAGGGCCCGGACACGTTCGACTGCTCGGGCCTGACCTCCCAGGCGTGGGCGACGGCCGGCCGGCCCATCCCGCGCACCTCGCAGGAGCAGTGGAAACAGCTCAAGCACGTGGACGCCGAGGACATGCGCCCCGGCGACCTGATCATCTACTTCGACGACGCAAGCCACGTCGGGATATACGCGGGCGACGGCGCGATCATCCACGCCCCCCGCCCCGGCCGAACGGTGACGATCGCGGGGGCGGGCTCGATGCCGATCCTCGGCGTGGTGCGGCCGGACGCGTGAGCGTGAGCGTGACCGCAAGCGTGAGTACGAGTGCGAACGTAAACACGAGCATGTGTGCAAGTGCGAGTGCGAGTGCGAACGTAAACACGAGCATGTGTGCGAGTGCGAGTGCGAGTGCGAGTGCGACGGGGAACGCGTGTGTGAGCACTGGGACATCCCGAATACCTGACTGCACCAATCGGGATATTACGCACCTCATTTCACAAGTCACTCCGAAGAACCATAGGAAGTGACACACGACATGAAACAGGTCATGGCACAGGTCACGTGATTCAGGGCACGCCCGGCTCGGCCAAACTCCGATGGGACGTGAGTTTCGTCATTCCGGCCGTTCCGGCCGTACCGCCGTTGATCCCAACTGCGGTACGGCAAGCGGCATATGACAGTGGCCTGAGGCGAAGCGACGTGGCTCACACCATTCCGTTGTGGCGGCCGGTACCGCTATGGTCCCCGTCGGGTGGGTCGAGGTCCCTCGCCCCGCGATGCCCTCGGGGGGAGGGAAGGAACCCACACGATGCCCGTACCCGTACCGCGGCAGCGAGCCATACCGGCCGTGGAGAGTGGTCAGGCGCAGGCCGCGCCGGCAGTCGGCGGCCACCTCACGGAAGAAGCCAAACAAACGGAAGCGGCCACTCCGAAGGAAACCGGCACCCAGGCCACGGCCGGCCCCTCTCTCACCCTGCTGCTGATCGAGGACGATCCGGTCGGCTCACCGATCGTGCCCGAACTGCTGGACCCGGCGGGCAAGCCGATCCGCGTCCGCACCGCCCGCAACCTCACCGAGGCCGGACGGCTGCTCACCGACGACGTCCAGTGCATCCTGCTGGACCTCGCGCTTCCGGCCCCCGGCCGGTCCAGCGACGGCGACGACGAGCTGGCCGTGCTCAAGCACGTCCTCGAACTGGCCCCCCGGCACGCCGTCCTCGCGCTGACCGCGTCCGGCGACGCCGAGCGCGGCGCCGAAGCGGTGCGCGTGGGCGCGCAGGACTACCTCTTCCGGGACGAACTGGACGGGCGTCTGCTGAGCCGGGCCATCCGGTACGCGGTGGAGCGCAAGCGCTCCGAGTCGGCCGAGCGGCGGCTGGCCGAGGGCCGCGTACGCGCCCAGGAGAACCGCCGTCTGGAGCGCGGCCTGCTGCCGACGCCCCTGCTGGAGGGTTCGTCGCTGCGTTTCGCCGCCCGTTACCGGCCCGGTCGCTCGCGCGCGCTGCTCGGCGGTGACTTCTACGACACCGTGCGCACGCCCGACGGCACCGTGCACGCCATGATCGGCGACGTCTGCGGGCACGGCCCCGACGAGGCCGCGCTCGGCGTGGAGCTGCGGATCGCGTGGCGGGCGCTGACGCTGGCGGGCCTGTGCGGCGACGAGCTGCTCGGCACGCTCCAGGAGGTGCTGGAGCACGAACGCGCGGACGAGGAGATCTTCGCGACCCTCTGCACGGTGGACATCTCCCCCGACGGCCACTGGGCGGGCCTGTGCCTGGCCGGTCACCCGGCCCCGCTGCTCGCCCGCCCGGACTGCCCGGCCCAGCTGCTCCCGTACGACGAGAACGGCCCGGCGCTCGGGCTGCTCCCCGGGGCCCGCTGGCCGCGGATGCAGGTGGAGCTGGGCACCGAGTGGAGCCTGATGCTCTACACCGACGGCCTGATCGAGGGCCGTGTCGGCCAGGGCGGGGAGCGTCTGGGCGAGGACGGGATGGTGAAGATGGTCCGCCGCCAGTTCGACGAGGGGCTGCGCGGCGAGGGACTGCTGCGGGCCGCGGTCCACGAGGTCCGCAAACTCAACGGAGGGGAACTGACGGACGACGTCGCGGTGGTCCTGCTGGACCGGGTTCCGTAAGCGCGATCTGCCTGGGCGTCGCCGGACGCCCACGGGATCAGCTTCCCGTCACCCGCGAAACCCTCGCGGTCCTCCGGCCCTCTGGCCGCCTGCCCTCGGCGCTCCACCAGCTACGGCAACCCCTCGCCGCCTCGGCCCTCAGTGCTCCGCACCCGCGCCCCCCCGGCGGCTCCCGGCCGCCTGCGGCTCTCCGTCGGCCGCGAGAAGCCCGCATCCCGCGCCGCCGTACCAAGCCCGGCCGCCGCGCCCCGCGCGCCCCAGCGGCACGGCAGAACCCACCGGCCCGGACACAGCCCAACGACGCCGCCCGACCCACCGGCCCTGTCCGGCTCACCGGCCTTGACCGGCCTGCCGACCTTGGCTGACCGGCCCAGCGACCTTGACCGGCCCAGCAGCCTGGTCCGGCCCAGCGGCCTCGTCCGGCTCAGCGGCCGCCGTTGTACGGCCCGTACGGCCCGTCGCTGCTGCTTCCGCCGCGGCGGCGGCCCCAGCCGCCGCCTCCGCCCGAGACCTGCTTGAGCGCGGGACGCACGTCCACGATGTAAACGATGCTCGCGACCACGCCCACGATCGGCAGGATCGAGAGGATCGAGAACAGATAACTCACCACCAGCGCGATGGCCAGGATGATCAGCCAGAACACCTTGTTCTGCTTGTCGGCCGCGCGGAAGGCGTCCTCGCGGCGGAACGCCGCATCGAACAGCCCGAACGCGGCGAGGGCCATCAGGACGATCTTCAGCAGTCCCAGCAACCCCGCGAAGCCCAGCATCAGCATGTCGCCACCGCCCGTCCTCTCCCGTCTGCTACGCGGCAACCGTACCCGTACAACGGGCCGGACACCCCAAGGGTGCCCGGCCCGAGCGGGGAACGCCCCTTACTTGGCCGGGGGCGTCGACTTCTTGACGGCAGTCTTACGGGCGGCCGGTGCCTTCTTCGGCGCCGCGGGCTTCTTGGCCGGGGCGGGCACGGTCCGGGCCTCGTTCGGCTTCGGCTCCGTCCTGACCAGCTTCGGCTCGGTCCCGACCGGCTTCGGCTCCGTCCCGACCGGCTTCGGCTCCGTCCCGACCGGCTTCGGCTCCGTCCTGACCGACTTCGGCTCGGTCCGCAGCGGCTTCGGCTCGGTGCGCACCGGCTTCGGCTCCGTCCTGACCGGCTTCGGCTGCGCCTTGACCACGACCGGCTGCGCCTTCGGCTCGACGGCGACGGCCAGGTCCTCGATCTCCTCGGCGGCCTCGCCGCGCCAGGTCCGCACGGCCTGCTCACCGTGCTCGGCGACCTTCTCGTAGGTCTCCCGGGCCTTGACGGCGTACTCGGCGGCGACACCGACACCGCGCAGGGCCAGGTCCTGGGCGGACTCACCGAGCTTCTTCAGGTCGGAGTCGATCGTGCTGCCGAGCTTCTTCAGGTCGCCGTCGAGGGCGTCGAAGAAGTCGTTGACCTTGGTCTGGAAGCTCTCCTGTGCCTCCTTGGCCTTGGTCTGGAAGCTCTCCTGTGCCTCCTTGGCCTTGGTCTGCAGGGTCTCCTGCGCCTCCTTGGCCCGCGCGGCGGCCCTCTCCTGCACGGCCTTCGGGTCGGTGTTGCGCACGGCGTCGAAACGGGCCGGAGCCTCCGCGCGCAGCTGGTCCACCAGACCGGGCACCTTCTTGGCCTGCTGAAGGGCCAGGTCAGCGGTTCCGGCGGCGAAGTAGAGCGGGGTCGGGTCACTGAGGGTCTTGCGCAGATCGTCGGTGATGGCCATGGTGAGGGTTCTCCCGGATTCACATTCGGCTGAGTGTTGTGTTGTCCCGCGGCGGGGCGGCCGGTGCCCTGGTCCGGCTCAACCGGCCGTCCGCCGCGGGTCGGCGTCACTGCCGTCGTCCGTACGGGGGTCACGCACGGCCTTGTCGTCCTGCTCGTGCCGTCCGTCGCGCCCGGCGGCGTCCGCCCGCGCGTCCACCGCACCCTGACCTGCGTCCTCGCCGTCATCGGCTCCGCCGCCGTCGCCCCGGAATCCGTTCTCCTTGCGGAAGGACTCGTAGATCTGCAGCAGCACCTGCTTCTGCCGTTCGTCGAGGGTGGGATCGGCGAGGATGACGGCCCGCGTCTCGACCTCGTCCCGGTCCCGTTCGGCGTCGAGGATTCCGGCGCGGACGTACAGCGTCTCCGCGGAGATCCGCAGGGCCTTGGCGACCTGCTGCAACACCTCCGCGCTCGGCTTGCGCAGCCCGCGCTCGATCTGACTCAGGTACGGATTGGACACGCCGGCGGCATCGGCGAGCTGCCTGAGCGAGAGCCGCGCGTTACGGCGCTGCTCGCGCAGGTACTCACCGAGATTGCCGACGTTGAGCGATGCCATGCCTCCACCTTGCCCCACCCCCGCTAACAATTGCAAGCACCCGCTTGCAAAAGTGTGTCAGCCGGCGTGTCCGCCCGCTCGTGGTCACCGAGGCCGGTAGGAGGTGGCCAGCACGGAGACGGTGACCTGGTCGGGCAGGGAGCCGTGACCGCTCAGGTCCGCCTGGGTCAGGTGGCGGGCGCTCGGTGTCATCCCCACCAGGTCGATGGCTTCTTGCCTGTTCAGGGGCGCGGTGTAGGCGACGCGCCGGGTACCGGCGGCCTCGAAGTAGGGGTCCAGCGCCTGGTGCAGGCGCTGTTCCTTGTCCGGGTCGACCGTGACCATCGCGGGAACCCGGCCCCGCAGCTCGGCCAGGTGCCGCTCGACGGGGCGCACCACGATCAACCGGCCGGTCGGACGGAGCACTCGGTGGAACTCGGCCGGGTTGCGCGGGGCGAACACGTCCAGCAGGACGTCGACTCCCCGGTCGACCAGGGGAAAGGAGCGGAAGACGTCCCAGCTCGCCGCGGCGGCTCGCGGATGGGCTCGGGCCGCCAGGCGCAGGGCGCGCGCCGACGTGTCCAGCCCCAGGCCGCGGGCGCCGGGCAGTTGATCGAGTACGCCGGCCAGGTAGTGGCCGGTGCCGCACCCGATGTCCACGACCGTCGTCCCTCGAACCCAACCTCGATCTCGACCAGGTATGGCATCGGCTGTCAGGCGGATCAGGGCCTGGCGGACGGGGGTGTACCTGCCGGTGGACAGGAAGCGGTTGCGGGCCTGCACCATGGCCGCGTCGTCGCCGCTGGTGGCGCGGATGCCCGTCAGAAGGCTGACGTAGCCCTGACGTGCGATGTCGAAGGTGTGGCCCGCCGGGCAGCGCAGTGAGCCACGGCCGGGTCGGAGACGGGCGCGGCACACCGGGCAGCACAGCAGGTCGAGAAACGGTGCGAGGGCAGGGGGAAGCAACACGGGCACGAGGCACTCCTGGCAACGGTGAGGGAAGAGACCGTGCCCGTACGCGCTCGCGGATGCCGCCGTCCCCAGAAGAAGCGGCCCGGCATCGCGCCGCCTCGGTGCGGGCGGCGCAAGGAAGACGGATCACGTAGCAGGCACACCGAGGAGGGCGACGCCCTACGGCATCGCCCTCAACGCCTCGTGATCACAGAGCCTGGATGTGCTGGGTCCACATGCCTCCACCTTACGAGCCTTGCCGAACGCCCCTCGCCTCGCCTCGGCGGTGGAGAGACACGGCCGAGCGACGGGGGATCACGCCGGACTGCGCGCCGTCGACGACCGGTGGGCACGTGGGATTCGAGTCCCGGCCGGACGCCGAAGCCGTACCGGATTTCCGCCGCGCCCGTCCCGACGGCCCGCACAGCGGTAGCGTCGGGTCCCATGATCGTATGGCTCAACGGCACGCACGGAGCGGGCAAGACCACGACCAGTCCGCTCGTGCAGCAGCTGATCCCGGACTCCCGGGTGTTCGACGCCGAGAAGGTCGGCGAGACGCTCATGGACATCAAGCCGGGGTTGCCCTGGACGGGCAACTTCCAGGACTGGCCGCCGTGGCGGCCACTCGTGGTCGAGACCGCCCGGCACATCCTCGACTACACCGGCGGCACTCTGGTGGTGCCCATGACCGTCCTGGTCGAGCAGTACTGGCGCGAGATCAGCGCGGGCCTGGCCGACCACGCCATCCCGGTCCGGCACTTCGTCCTCCACGCCGACCAGGACACCCTGCGCGGGCGCATCGACGGGGACACCGTTATCGGCCCCTCCGCGTTCCGTCACCAATACCTTGAGCCCTACGCCGAGGCGGCCCGCACATGGCTGCACGACGAGGCCGAGGTCGTCGACACCACGCACCTCACACCCGCCCAGGCCGCCCAGCAGATCGCGGAGGCCGTGAAGGGCTGACCGAGGTCCACCCGCGCACGCGAAGCGGGCGCGGGCCGCAGACCGCAGACCGCAGACCGCAGACCGCAGACCGCAGCGGAGAACGGCTGAGCGCGTGCGCGGGTGGCTTGGCGGCCCGGATGCCGCCCACGCGTTCCGCCGGGCGCCGGGGCGTCCGGGCCTAACGCCGGACGTCGTAGACGCGGTTGGTGAGGGTCTCGACGGCGAGCCTCCAGCTGTGCAGGCCGGCCTCGGCGGCGATCGCCGCGAGAGCGGCCTGACCAGGATGGTTACCGAGCGCGTGCGGGCCGTTCTGCGCCATGGCCGCCGGCAGGCAGAGCACGGCCGAGGTGGAGGCGAAGGAGCGGCCGATCGGGTTGATGTTCTCCCCGGGCTCGGCCGACGCGTTCGGCTCGACGACCAGGCAGCCTCCGTCATCCGCGAGGGCCTTCTCCGCGCGCCGGAGTGCCGCGCCGGGATCCCCGAGATCATGGAGGCAGTCGAAGAACGTGACGAGGTCGTAGCCGCCACCGGGAAAGTCGTGCGCGGCGGCGACCTCGAACGTCACACGATCACCGACACCCGCCTCCTCGGCCAGCTTCCGGGCCGCTTCGACGGAGGGCCCGTGGAAATCGAAGCCATGGAAGCGGGACTGCGGAAACGCCTTGGCCATGAGCACCGTCGAGTGGCCGAAGCCGCACCCCACGTCGGCGACCGAAGCGCCTCGCCGCAACTTGGTCTCGACGCCTTCCATGGCGGGCAGCCACTCCGGGACGAGAACTGCCTCATATCCGGGCTTGAAGAATGCGGCAACGCCCTCCGCCAGTTCCGGTCCGTAATCCTGCCAGCTCACTCCGGCACCGCTCCGGTAAGCGCCCGCCAGCGCCTCTTCGGCGCCGTAGAGGGCCCCCAGCATGGTGAAGCCGCCACCGACGTACGTCGGCAGAGAGGAATCGGCCAGTACGGCCGCGTGCTCGTCCGGCAGGAGGTACGTGTTCGTCTCGGGGTCGTGGAGTACGTAGGCACCCGCGACCTGCGCGGCCAGCCATTCCCGGACGTACCGCTCGACGAGTCCCGTCTTCTCGGCCAGTTCGTCCGAGGTGAGCGCCCCGGCCCCGGACATCGCCTCGTACAGGCCGAGACGGACGCCCAGAGACGTCGAAACTCCCGCGAAGGCAGCCGCATTGTCAGCGACCACTCGCTCAAGGAATTCCATCACGCGATTCTCATCCGACATGTGCTCAATCTTTCACCTATGAATTCTCCTGCCACGGATTGCCAGGAGACGAAATGACTGACAGACCAGCCCCTCAGTCCGTGGTCCACGATCGGTAGTCAGCGGCTCGTAGTCAGCGGCCCTTAGTCGGCGGGCCGTAGTCCACGTCCGTAGTCGATCGTCCGCAGAGTGACGCGCCCGGAATACGAAAGTCGGGATGCCTGGAATCGCGCTCCTGCCCTTTCCGCGGTCTCCGCCATGGAGCCTTCCGCGTGGGACACCGCGCAGCAGCCGACCTTGCTGAGGTCAGGTGGTGATGAGGCAGAACCTCTCATCTTTGCAACGAGTGGGAGTCCCCTCCAGGTTCACACGGCCCGCCAGGTCACGCCCACCGCACCCGACCACGAGCGCCACGGTGGGGACTTTCGGGGACTTCTCCCAGCGGCCGGACGCACCCGGCGGGAAGGAGCCGGTGACGGACGGAAACCAGGTGACTACGGGTGATCACGTCACGGCCCCAGGTCCCACCGTGCTCAGCCACTCCCGCAGGACGGCGAAGTCCGCGTCCGTGATCCCGTACCGGTGCTCCACACGGTGCAGGAGAGCCGGTACGGGGTGCCGGGTGGCGACCCAGGCCCGGTCGGCCTCGGTGATCTCGTCGTCGACCCAGACGAAGGGACGGCCGGCCGCCCAGTCGAACAGGGGCCGGGTCTTCCAGTGCAGCAGGGCGGACGGCTCGTCCTCGTCCGGCCACTCGACGACCGGCAGCGGGGGCAGCCCGAGCCACGGCGAGACGACGGTGTTCGCGTCGTCCATCCACGTGGTGGCCCACACCAGCGCACAGCCGAGGGACACCAGCCGGGGGCCAAGACCGGGATCGATACGGGTCAGGAGCGGGTGGCCGGCGGCGGGCCCCGGCGGGGCGGCGACCGCGGCGGCGGGCCCCGGGGCGGCGGGCGGCGGCACGTACTCGGGATACGGGTCGGCCGAACCGAAGGGGAGCAGTGTCCCGTCGATGTCGAGGAAGAGAAGCATCGCTTTCAGGATCGGCCATGGAGCCGGGTGCCGCCTCGGAGCCGGCGGTGCGCGACGGAGCCGACGGTGCGCCGCGGAGCCGGCGGCCCGTCCGGACTGGCAGTGCGTCCGGACGAACGGTGCGTCCGGACGGTCGGTGCGTCCGGACGGTCGGGAAAGGCGGTGGCATCGAACGGTACGGGCACGGTAGCGTCCCGGGCATGACTGCCGGGTCGGCCATGGGCCGTGAGCGAGTTGGGTGCCCGGCCTCTGAGTGAGGCCGCAGGTCCCTCTGGCCGACGGGGCTCGGGGGAGGGCGAGGGGCCCGCCCGCTTCTTTCTCTGCAACCACAGTGTTCGATCGCGGAGAAGGAAGAGAGAGAAAACGACGTGCCCCTGGACTTCAACCAACAGATCATCGATGAGTTCCGTGCCCGCCACGGTCGCCTGAGCGGCCCTTTCGAAGGCGCCCGGCTGCTCCTGCTGACCACCACGGGCGCCCGTACCGGCGCCCGCCACACCACTCCCGTCGGCTACCTCCCGGACGGCGACGGCCGGGTCCTGGTCATCGCCTCGGCGGGCGGCTCGCCACGCCATCCGGACTGGTACCGCAACCTCCTCGCGCACCCCCGGGTGACCGTCGAGAGCGGTGTGTTCACGTACGAGGCGGAGGCGGTCGTCCTCCGGGACGCGGAGCGCGACGAGGCGTTCGCGCGGGCGGTGGAGGCGGACCAGGGCTGGGCGGCGTACCAGGCGAAGACGGACCGGGTGATTCCGGTCGTCGCGCTGCACGAGATCGCCACGGCGGGCCCGCCCGAGGTGAACGCCGCCTCGCCCGGCGAGGCGATCCGGCTGATCCACGACGTCTTCCGGCGTGAACTCGCCCTGATCCGGGCGGAACTCGACGACGGGAACGGGTCCGCGCTGGGCGCGCAGCTGCGGATCAACTGTCTGACTCTCTGCCAGGGCCTGCACAACCACCACCAGGGCGAGGACAGCGCCCTGTTCCCGCACGTCGCCGCCCGGCATCCGGGATTCGCGGCGGCGTGGGAGCGGCTGGGCCGCGAGCACGAGCGGATCGCCGAGACGGTGGAGGCGTTGCGCCGGGCGCTCTCGACCTCGGACCCCGCCACCGCACGGACCGAGGTGATACGGCTGACGGAGGAACTGGAAGCCCACCTGTCCTACGAGGAGGAGCAGTTGCTCCCCCTCCTCGACGCCCCGGCCGACGGCACCTCACAACGCCACTCGGACTCATAACGCCGCTTCGGCCCACAACACCGCTCCGGTCCACCACACCGCTCCGGCTCAAAGCGACGCCTCCGGGGCCAGGGTCCCGTACCCCTGGCACCAGCGCATGAGCGCCGCCGCGATCCGCAGCGTTCCCGGGACCGAGACCAGGCCCAACGGCACGGCGGCGTCCGCCAGGATCCTGCGCAGGCGCAGTGCCGCAGGCACGAGGCGCCGCCAGTCGGCGTCCGGGCCGGTGTCCAGGGACAGCGCCGTACGGATCACGTCGGTGAACACGGACTGGGCCCTCTTGTAGTCGACGAGGAGGCCCAGGTCGTGCCGCCAGCCGTTCGAGCTGCCGGGCCGGGTAGCGCATCAGGTGCAGATGGGTGGCCAGGTCGTAGAGCGGATCCCCGACCATCGCCAGTTCCCAGTCGATCGTCCACAGCCGCTGTTCGGCGTCGACGATGAAATTCTCCCGATGCAGATCGGCATGGAGCAGACAGAAAGGGCGCGGGCGCAGCCCGGACACGTGCTTCCTGAGGTACTGGAACGATTCCGCTGTCACCCCCAGATCCCCGAAAAGACGCTCGAACCGCTCCAGATTGCGCCGGTACACGGACTGTTCGGTGAAGTGGACGAGCCGCTCCAGAAAGCCGTCGGTGTCTCCGTCCTCCGGCCGGTCGGCCGGTCTGCACCGGCGCTCGGCCGTGACGTTCTCCGGAGCCGTGCCGACCAACTGCCGGAACAGGGTGACGATCTGCCGGAAGAAGACATCGGGAACGCGGGTGCCGGAGGTGCAGACGGCCCCGAGGGTCCGTCCTTCGATGAACCGCTGGAGGCCCACACCGCTGACCTCGATGATGTCCGGAACACCGGTGATCCGGCCGTCCAGGGCCGTCAGCAGTTGTTCCTCCGAGACGAAGCAGCGCCGGTCGAACCAGAGAAGACCGGCACGCGGCTCCCGGCACTTCCACCGCCCCGACCGCTCGCTCCCCTGTGCACCGGGCAGCGGAAAAACATAGGTTTCGTGGTGATATCCGTGGAGCGGGCCCTCGACCACGCTCTCGTCACCGCTCGCCTCGGCCGCATGCAGCCGGGCAGGGGAAGCTGAATCGGGTGACATTGCCTGTTTCTCTCGCCCAGGACCCTTCCGCAGGGTACAGAAGTGGGAGCACGCTACTCCCCCGCCGGCAAGCATCGTGGCAGACGCCGTCCCGTCGTCGACTCGGATCCCACTGGACGGCTACGGAACGCACGCTTGTGCCACGGCGTCTCCACCCGCGCCCCATTCGGCCCCGCGGCCCGCGGCGCGGCCTGCCCGTTTCGGCCCCGCGGCCTGCGGTGCGGCCTGCCCGCTTCAGCCCCTCGGCCCGCGGCGCGGTCCGCCCGGGCCGGTCACCGTCGCGGTCGTCGTGGCCGTCGTACCGCCGACGGCTCAGGTCTGCGCGCGGACCAGGTCCAGGACCGTCGACAGCGAGTCCACGACGGCCGTGGCACCGGCGGCGCGCAGCAGCTTCTCCTTGCGGTAGTTACGCGCGTAACCCAGGAACGGGACTCCGGCGCGGTTCGCGGCGAACAGGTCCGTGGGGGTGTCGCCGATCATCAGGGACGACGACGGCGCCGCGCCCATCGCGTTCAGGGCGCGGTTGAGGCAGTGCGGGTCCGGCTTCAGGTGCTGGAGGTCCTGGGTACGGCCGTAGATGTGCGGGGTGAAGCAGGAGGCGAGGCCGCGGCCGTGCAGGTACTCGCGCACCACCCGGGGGGAGTTGTTGGTGGCGACGGCGAGCCGGGAGCCGACGGCCGTCCAGGTGCGGATCAGCGGGTCGGCGTACGCGGTGGGCATCGCCGTGGCCGTGGCCCGCAGTTCCTCCTGGGTCAGCCGCTCCTCCAGTTCGGCGACCAGGTCGCTGCCGGGGTGCCTGCGGTCCACGGCGCGCAGCACGACCTGCGGGTCCGGGGACTGCCGTTCGGGCTCCGTGAGCAGGCCGCGCAGTCCCCGCCCGGCCAGCCACTCCACGACGTCCACCGCCACGTGCTCCGCCGTGTGCCCCGCGAACAGACGGCAGATCGGTCCGTCGAAGTCCCAGAGCACGACGCGGGCGCGCGCGATCAGCGCCCGGAGCGTCTCGGTCTCGTCCCGGGTGTCGCCCGGGTGGTCGTTTTCGGTCTCGGCTGTCACCGGTTCAGTCTGCGCCGTATCAGAAGTCACTAAGAGAGTGTCAGGTCCGATGTGATGGTTTCCCAGAGTGCGTCGAACCACTTCTGCGATTGCTCCACGAACGCGGCGTCCCGCTGCCCGGCCCGCTTCTCGAAGGAGAAGAGGAGGGACTGGGAGCCCAGGGTGTCGTACATCTCCAGGGTGCCGCCGTCCGTGGACTCCTCGCGGCGGGTGACCATGTAGTAACCGATCAGCGCCTCCGCCCCGTTGAGCAGGTACAGCTTCACCGGCGGCGTGAACGGCAACGCCCGGAACGTGACGCGCACGTCGACGTCGTGCGTGGCGCGCAGCGCCTGGAGGTTGTACTTCAGCACCTGGCCCTGGGCGTTACGCATCGCCAGCCAGCGCTCGTGGACCGGGTCGTCCGCGCCGCGGCCCTCGACCGGGACCGGGAAGGCGAGGTTGATGTCCCGGGACGGCAGCAGGATGCGCACGTCGAGGGTCTCCGGGCGGATGCGGCCCTCGTGGATCTGGCGCAGCGGGTCGCTCATCGCCAGCATCAGGGTCTCGGCGGTGAGGCAGACCGCGTCCACGCGGACCCGGGGTGCCGAGAACGCCTCCGCCAGCCGGGGGCTCAGGCCGACCATGGTCGGCTGGGGCTCGTCGACCGCGGGCGCCGGTTCGGCGATGCGCGGCGGGCTGCCCTTACTGACGCCGGTGAGCAGGCCGTCCTCCTGGAGCACGCGCAGCGCCTGGCGCACGGTGCCGCGTTCCACGCCGAACTCCTCGGCCAGTTCGGCCTGCGTGGGCAGGCGGTCCCCCGCTCTGAGGTCTCCGGCACGGATCCGCTCCCGCAGGGCGTCGGCGATCTCCTGCGGTGTGAGCCTCTTGCTGCCGTTCACTGCCACGCTCTCCTGGGTCACGACCAAACGCTACAACTTCGATCCATCTAGGGGGAGTTACCGAGAAGTTGTTTATAGATAGTAGCCAAGTGGGGACAACATAAGCATAGTTGGTTGCCAACTTCTCCAAGTTGGCGGATGTTTTGCTTCCTGGCAGCCTGAAGGGGGAATCACCGTGCCTGCCCTCGCCCTCATATCCGCCGTCTTCGTCGTCGGCTTCGAACAGTTCGTGCAGTGGAAGTACGGGGTCGTCGGCCTGGTCGGCCTGCTGCTGCTCACCATAGGGGTCAAGGCCGACAACCCGGCGGTCAGCTCGGCCGGGGCGGTGCTGCTCGCTGTGCTGGTGGCCGGTCCGGCCCTATGACATCAGCTGCAACTCCGAACTGATCGTCTCCCACAGCGCGTTGAACCACAGGTGCGACTGCTCGACGAAGGTCGTGTCGCGCGCCCCGGCCCCCTGCCCGAAGCCGAACAGCACCGAGCGGGTGCCGTCGGAGTCGTACATCTGAAGGTGCTCGTGCTCGATCTCCCGCTCCCGCCGGGAGAGCGTGTAGTAGGCGAACAGCGCCTCGGCGCCGTTGAGCAGGTACAGCTTCACCGGCGGGGTGAACGGCACCGCCCGGAACGAGACATGCACGTCGATGCCGTGCGTGGCGCGCAGCGCCAGCAGGTTGTGCTGGAGCACCTGGCCCTGCGCATTGCGCTGGGCCAGCCAGCGGCGGTGCAGCAGGCCCGCGTCCGACGCCTCCACCGGGGCCGGGAAGGCCAGGTCGATGTCGCGGCTGGGCAGCAGGACCCGGACGTCGACCTTGGCCGGTTTCAGTCGGTCGGCATGGATCTGCCGCAACGGTTCGCCGATCGCCAGCGTGAGCGAAACCGAGGTGAGGCACAGAGCGTCTATCTCGACATGCGGAGCCGCGAAGGCGGCGGCCACCCGGGACGCGAGGGCCACCATGGTGGGCTGCGGAGGGGCCGCCGGACCGGCCGGGGCCGGAAAGAGGCCCGCGCCGGGGGCGACAGTGGCGGGCGAACCCTTGGAGACGTTGGTGAGCAGATGTTCCGATTGCAGGATGCGCAGCGCCTGGCGCACGGCACCGCGCTCCACGCCGAACTCCTCGGCGAGGCTGGCCTGCGTGGGCATGCGCTCACCGGGGCGGAGCACGCCGGACCTGATCCGGGCGCGCAGTTCGTCGGCCACTTCGTGATGTGACTTCTGTGGCCGCTGTGACCTCTTCCGCCCAGTGGCGGGGGCGTGTTCCGGGTCCACACAGAAACACTACAACTTCCCGCCATCTTTCGGCAGTTCATGGGAAGGTGGTTATTAGCCGCTCCCAAGCGGAGATAAGTACAGTGAAGTTGGTAGCCAACTTAATCAACATGGTCAAACTTCTTGGCGGTTGGCCGACCGGGTTCCCTTCCGGAGGGGAGCCGGGAGCCTGGCCGGTCCGGCTCGACCGTGTGTCGAACCGCCGCCGCCGGAGCACAGCCACAACTGAACATCGACAACCGAACAGCGACAACCGAACAGCGACAACCGAACAGCGACAACCGAACAGCACGGCCGCACAGCCACAACTGAACAAGCTCGCTACGGATGATCCACCAGTTCAGCAGTTCAGCAGTTCAGCAGTTCACGATCCGGCGATCCGGCGGTTCCACACGGCCGGCCGGGAGGAAGGAGCGTCAGAAGACGTCCGGGCACCACGGTCGCCTGGGCGTGTGCAGCAGGGCGTCGGCCACACGGGCGGCGCCCTCTCGTACGTCCTCGACCCGGCCCAGCGCCGCGAGCCGCGTGGCCGACTCGTCCCCGAGCCACAGGGTGGCCAGTTCGGCGATGTCCAGCACGAGTTCCGCGCTCTCGTCGGTCGGTGTGCAGCTCGCGCCCGCCGGCGAGGCGTCCAGCCGGAACCGGCCACCGGCCAGGCCCTGCCGGTCGACGACCTCCAGCACCAGCGTGCCGGTGGTGTCGTACGTCCGCGCCTCCAGCGCCCGTACGACGTCCAGGATCCGCACCCACAGCCAGTCCGCCTGGGTGGTGATCCGGGCGGCGCGGGGGTCCGGCAGCAGGAGCGGGAGCAGGTCGTCCGGCCCGCGCCAGTCGCTCTTGACCTTGACGATCCAGTCGATCGAGCACAGGTAGTGCCACAGCGCGCGCTCGGCCGCCGGGGTCGCGGCGAGCAGCCAGCTCACGTCGGCGGTGTTCTGCGGCTGCTTGGCCTCCCAGGTGTCGTCCGCCCGGTAGGAGACCAGGCCCTCCAGTTCCCCGGAGGCGGAGCGGTAGGCGGCGAAGAACGGCTCGGTCCACTCCTTCCCGAAGCGCACGGCACCGGTGCTCGACTGCCACCACAGGTCGGCGCGGCTGACCGCGCCGGGCTGGCCGCGACGCACCCGGTCGTGCAGTTCCGGGCCCGTCTTGCGGACCTCCGCCCCGTCCACCAGGTCGATCCGGCCGCCGTCCGCCGGGCCCGACCAGCGGGGGTCGAGACCGGCCCGGGGTACGTCGACGGTCCACTCGGTGGCCCAGGTGGCGGGGCCGAAGCCGTAGCGGCCGTAGATCGGGTACTCGGCGGCGATGAGCGTGGCGACGACATCCCCGCGGTCCTTCGCCGCCGCGAGGTCGTGGCTCATCATGCGGGTCAGCAGGCCGCGGCGGCGGTGCGTGGGGGAGACCGTCACGTTGGAGATGCCGTCCGCGGGCAGGACGGCCCCGCCCACCGCGGTGATCTCCTGGGCGAAGGAACGGTACGTCGCCACACAGCGGTCGCCGTCGAAGGCGCCGAGCAGGCGGCCGGGGACGAACTGGGGGCGGCGGACCTCCAGCTGTTCCGGTGTCGGGGTGGGCGGGCGGAGGAAGCCGGTGTTCAGGGCGCGGTGCCAGTCGGGCAGCTCGGACTCGGTGACAGGGCGGACGTCGGTCATGGGCTCACGGTAGGTGCGGAGCGTTGTCATGTCGCGGGAATTTGCCCGCCCGCCTCGCCCGTCCCCCACCTCGGCTGTCCGGCCCCGCCGGTCCGACCGGCGGGCGGCCGGGCCACCGGGACCGTCCGTCACAGCAGGAGGTCGTCCACCTGGGCCTCGCCCTCGCGGTAGCGGCGGGCGATCTCCGCGCTGCAATCGTCCGCCGTGTGCTGGAGGTGGTGGCGGCGGCGGCTGACCTGCCGCTCGCAGCGGACGAGGCGGCACAGCGCCGACTTGAGTTCCTGGTCCGTGCGGGCCTGAAGGTCGGACAGCTCGACCTCGGCGAGCATGTCGGCAGCCGCCCGCCGGTACTCCTCGCCGTGCGGCGTCCCCACCGTGACGTGGCGGGCCGACGAGCGGTGCCGCGCCGGGGCGTCGGTGAGGATCTCCGGCAGCCGGTCGACCACGGAGGCGTCCTCGGCGTCCACCACGGACGCCGTGCCGCGCCGGGCCAGCTCAGCACGGAGGATGTCGATCCGTCCCTGGAGCAGCCGCCGTACGTAACTGAGGTCCGCCTCGTCGCGCTGCGCGTCCCGGCGCAGGGTGCGCAGCTCCGGCAGGCTCTGCCGGATCAGGTCGTCTCCCGGTGGGCCGGCGGGCAGCGTCGGGCTGTCGCAGCGCTGCACGGGCGGCCGGTGCGTCTCCTGCCCGCCCGCGAGGGCGGCCGTGATCGCACCGGACGGCTGTCCGATACTCGATGTGTTCATGTGTCTCTACCCGTGTCCTCGACCGGCGTACGGGAGCATCGTGCCACCCCAAGTGGCAGCTATGCGGCCGAGTGCCCCCGAACAGCCCCAGATGGGGGGGTAAGGAGCAAAAATCGGCCCTCTCGCAGGCCCTTTCGGACCTGCTGCGAACCGGTTCCGGGCACCCGGCATCATGGTCGGCATGCGTGCAGTGGTGCAGAGGGTGGACGGCGCGAGCGTCGCCGTGGACGGGGAGACGGTCGGGGCGATCGACGGCGAGGGGCTGTGCGTCCTGGTCGGGGTCACCCACGAGGACACCAAGGAGAAGGCGGCCCAGCTCGCCCGCAAGCTCTGGACCCTGCGCATGCTCCAGGACGAGCGGTCGTGCAGTGACGTCGATGCCCCGCTGCTGGTCATCAGCCAGTTCACGCTGTACGGCGACGCGCGCAAGGGGCGCCGGCCCACCTGGAACGCCGCCGCGCCCGGCGATGTCGCCGAACCGCTGGTCGACGAGGTGGTCGCCCGGCTGCGCGCCCTGGGCGCGACGGTGGCGACGGGCCGGTTCGGCGCGCAGATGCGGGTGTCGCTGACGAACGACGGCCCGTTCACCGTCCTGCTGGAGGTGTGAACGAGTCGCTGGCGCTCCGCCGAAGTGCCGCCGGGAGTGCCGCGTTCGTCTGCGGCGCCGTCGTGGCTGGTCGCTCCCCCAAGTTCTCGGCTTCGCTCGAACAGGGGGGACCCCCAGTTCCCCGCGCCCCTTGAAAAAGGGGCGCGGCCTAACCGCTGCGGATTTCACATGGGCCTGGGACCGGGGTGGGGCTACGGCTCGACCACGGTCTCCTGGGCCGCCGCCGTGTCCCCGGCCATCAGCCGCGCGTCCGCCGGCACGTTCCGCTTGACCAGGGCGAGGGCGACCGGGCCCAGTTCGTGGTGGCGGGCCGACGTCGTGATGAAGCCGATCTTGCGGCCGTCGGGGTCCTCGTCCGCGAGGCGGATCTCGGTCCCGGGCGGCGGCAGGTGCACCTCGCTGCCGTCGAGGTGCAGGAAGACCAGGCGGCGCGGGGGCTTGCCCAGGTTCTGCACGCGGGCGACGGTTTCCTGGCCGCGGTAGCAGCCCTTCTGGAGGTGGACCGCGGAACCGATCCAGCCCAGTTCGTGCGGGATGGTGCGGTGGTCGGTCTCGAAGCCGAGGCGGGGACGGTGCCGCTCGACCCGCAGCGCCTCGTGGGCGAGGATCCCGGCGGGCGGCCCGGCCTTCTCGGCGTACGCCTCCAGGTCGGCGCGGGGCAGGAAGAGATCACGGCCGTACGCCGTCTCGCGCACGACGACGCCGTCGGGGACCTCGGTGATCGAGCCCGCGGGCAGGTGGACCACGGCGAAGTCGGCGGTCCGGTCGGCGACCTCGACCTGGTAGAAGAACTTCATCGACTCCAGGTACGCGATCAGCGCCTCCTGGGTGCCCGGTTCCACGTGGGCCCAGACGGTGCTGCCGTCGTCCACCAGGTACAGGGCGTGTTCGATGTGGCCGTGCGCGGACAGGACCAGCGCCTCGGTGGCCTCGCCCACCGGCAGCTCGCTGACGTGCTGGGTGAGCAGGAGGTGCAGCCAGCTCAGCCGGTCCGGACCGGAGACGGTCACCACACCGCGGTGCGAGAGGTCGACGAATCCGGTGCCGTCGGCGAGGGCGCGCTGTTCGCGGAACAGGTCGCCGTAGTGGGCGGCGACACCTTCGTCCGCACCCTCGGCGGGGACGGCGCCGGGCAGGGACAGCAAGGGACTCTTCATACGGACAAGCCTACGACTCGGTGGTCGAGCACTTGAGGGAGCAGTCGCGGCAACGGCCGTAGATCGCGAAGTGCTTCATGTCCGTGTCGAAGCCGAAGTTCGCGCGCAGCTTGGCGGTGAACTCGGCGGCGACCGACACGTCCGCCTCGATGACGTTCTGGCAGTCCCGGCACACCAGGTGTATGTGGTGGTGCCGGTCGGCGAGGTGGTAGGTGGGGGCGCCGTGGCCGAGGTGGGCGTGCGAGACGAGGCCCAGTTCCTCCAGCAGTTCCAGCGTGCGGTAGACGGTGGAGATGTTGACTCCGGACGCCGTCTTGCGTACTTCCACCAGGATGTCGTCGGGCGTCGCGTGTTCCAGGGTGTCCACGGCTTCGAGCACGAGTTGCCGCTGCGGCGTCAGCCGGTAGCCACGCTGCCTGAGGTCGCTCTTCCAGTCGGTGCTCACCACAGGTCCAGTCTAGGGCGGCCCGGACCGGTCATGCCCCGGACGACAGGACAACGTCCCCGCGGGGCGCCGGTGAGGACGCCGCGGTACCAGGACGCGCGAACATCCCGATCGGTACTGCCGACCCCAGCACCGGCCTTCGATGCGGAGGAAGTCCCATGACCGCTCAGTATCCGCAATCGCGCCTTGAGCCACTGATCCCGATGCCCGCCCTCACCCCCGAGGCGCTGCGCACCGCGGTGGAGAGGCTGACACCGAGCCGCGTGCCCGCGTTCGTGCAGGACCTCGTCGAGGCGACGACCAACGCCCAGCAGGCCCAGTCCCTCGCCCCCCTGCGTACCTTCGTCCATACCTGGGGTGTCTTCGTCGCCGTCCAGCGCCACCCTTCCCGCGCAGCGCGATTGCGTCACCTGGAGGAGGTGATCAGCGCTGGCGCGGAGGACCCGACGGAAGCCATCGCGGAGATCCGGTCCATCCAGGCCGCGGCGGAGGCGGAGGCAGGTCTGTGACCGCCTGGAAGTGGGACTACAACCCGAGTGAGGAGGACCTGACCTACTTGAAGAAGGCGATGCCGTCGTCCGGCATGTCGTCGGGCAGGGCCTTCGCCCAGCGTTCGACCTCCTCCGGGGTGACGACCTTCTTCAGGTGGGCGGACATGTAGGGGCGCAGCTCGACCTCCGGGGTCTGCTTCTCGCCGACCCACATGAGGTCGCTGTTCACATAGCCGTACAGGCGCTTGCCGCCGGTGTACGGGCGGGCGCCGGCGGACTGGAGGACCGCGTCGGTGGCCAGGTCGATCTGCGGCTTGCGGTCGGCCAGCTCGCCGTACCAGACCTCGACGACGCCGTCGTCGCGGACCAGCGTGACCTTGACCCTGCGGTCGGGGTCGATCCGCCAGAAGCCGGACTCCGACTCCAGCGGGCGGACCTTGTTGCCGTCCTTGTCCAGCACCCAGGTGTGGGAGTGGTACTCCAGGAAGTCCCGGCCGTCGTGGCCGAAGGTGACCTCCTGGCCGAAGTTGCACTTCTCCGAGCCGGGGAAGTCGTGAACGCCCGCCCCGGCCCAGCTGCCGAGCAGGAAGGCCAGGGGGACGAGGTCCTTGTGCAGGTCCGACGGAATCTCGATCATGAGCAGTGGTTCCTGGATCGGTTCTGGTACGAGCTCAGCGCTGGCCCTGGTACAGCTTCTTCACGGCCAGCCCGGCGAAGGCGAGAACGCCGACACAGACCAGGACCAGCAAGGTTTCGAAGAAGATCTCCACGGGTGCTCCTCGAGCGGAAGTGGACGTACAGAGCCGGGGCCCCAGCTTACGTCAGCCCTTCTTGACACCTTCCACGAAGGCCGCCCATACGGCTGTCGCGAAGACGAGGGTTCCCCGGGAGGGGTCCTTGCTGTCCCGGACGGGGACCAGGGGGAGGTGGTCGGCGACCTCTACGCAGTTGCCGCCGTCCGAGTTGCTGTGACTGCTCTTGCGCCACCGAGCGCCGCTCAGGTTGATGGCTCGCACGGAACTTCCTCCAACATTCGCAAGATGAACGTCCGCGACTCAGCAGAGTTCAGCGCCAGGTCACGTACAGCATCATAGGTACGGTGCAGACGCTCAACCCTGCTTGTTTCTTCGACTAGTTCACCTCGAACGTCGTTCTCCGCGTAGGCCACCGTCCGCCCGTCGAGCAGGCGCAGGAACATCACGTCGGTACTGTCCAGGCCATGGAGTCCGGCGCCGAAGGGCAGCACGTGCAGGGTGATACGCGGGCGAGCCGCTGCCTCTGCCAGAAACTCCAATTGTTCCCGCCACTCCTGGGCATCGCGCAATGAGTTGCGCAGCACGGCTTCCGAAAGCAGGATCCGGAACGGCGGAGCGTCGTCTCCTTCCAGCACCCGTCGCCGTCCGATACGTGCAGCGACCTGCTGATCAAGTTCCTCGCCGGTGAGACCGCCCACCGCAAGTGCTTCGCGCGCATACCCCGCGGTCTGGAGTAGTCCCGGTGGCCTGCTCACCGAGTACTGCCACAGGCTGATGGCCTCGGCCTCCAGCCCCATGTACCGCCGATACTGCTCCTTGAACTGCGTAGGATCCCCCACCGCCAGTTCCCACAGTGCCAGCAGCAGCCCCGGTGGCCGTAGTGCTGATCCAGCGCCTCCGCCACCTCGGGGCTGCCCAGGGTCGCTCCGCTCTCCAGTTTTCCGAACAGGGACGGATCCCAGCCGACCACCTTGCCCAGGTCCCGCAGGCTCTCCCCGCTGGCCGTGCGGAGCGACCGCACCTCCTCCGCGAACCGCTTCCTCGGTTCCTGGCTGCGCCCCGTGATCACTCGCCTCGTTGGCATCGCGTCCCCCGGATGTCGTCCGGATACGGAGAGTAGTCCAACGGTCGCACGCTGCGCAGAAGTTCACCGAAAGGGGCCGCCGGGGCGGAATGCCTCAGCCCAGGAGCTGGCTCTGGAGCGCCACCGTCTGCTGGAAGGGAACGGCCGCGGCGCGGCCCGGACGGGACTGCACCACCACACCGACGACGTCACCCGCGCCCAGGTACGCCTGCCTGACCTGCGCCGCGCCGTACGGCTTCACCTCGTCGTAGGCGAGGCGCGTGACCCCGGTGACGTCGGCGTCGGACGGAAACCCCTCGTCGTACAGGGTCTCGGCGGCGCCCCGGGCGGCGTACACGGGAGAGTCGAACTCGGTGATGTCCCCGAGCACTTCCTCGGCCGCCGTCCCCGTGTCGAACTGGAGCAGGTAGATGCCGGTGCGGGTGCCGTCCTCGGTGGTCCAGCCGCGGGCCGCGATGTGCCGCAGCCCGTAGTCGGTGAGCAGTTGCCCGACCTTGGTCCGGTCCCCGTGTGTCCCGTAGAGCGCCAGGAAGTCCCTCGTCGCCAGCCAGCCGTCCGTACCGCGCAGCGCCTTGTCGGCCTCCGCTCCCCCGGGCGCGGGCAGCACCAGCTTGCGCAGGTCCGCGTAGTGGCTGCCGGTCATGTTGGTGGGGGCGAGCGGCCCCGGCTTGCCGGGCGGCAGCGGGGCCGCGCTGATCTCCGGGTACGGCCAGCGCCCGTCCTGCTCGGTGGCGAGGCCGGGTACGTCCGTGCGCTCCATCCGGGTGATCCCGTACGCCGTTCCCGCCCCCACCGCCGCGAAGACCACGACGGCGGCGGTCCAGCGCAGGACGGCACGCAGGACGCGGCGGTCCTTGGGCGGAGCAGCAGGAGCGTCCGGTATGGAGGCGGCCTGACCGGGGGCGGTGCCGACGGCTTCGTCCGGTACGGGGGCGGCCTGCGCGGGGGCGGTGCCGACCGGGAGATCCTGTGCGGGGACGGTCCCGGCGGGGTCGGGCCGGTCCGCCGGGGGCTGGTCGAGGGCGAGGGGTGTCTGTGCGGCGTCCGTCGGCTGCGGCTGCTCGGTCATACGGCCATTCCCGGATCGTCGATGCGGTCGAGTTGCTCGGTGAAGAACTGCGTGGGGAGGCCCGCGTCGATCGGTTCCGGTCCGTCCGCGGTCACGGTGACCAGCACGTCTCCCACGTACCCGGCACAGAACGCCGTGCCCAGCTCGTCGCTCTTGCCCTTGGGCGTCAGATAGCAGCGGGTGCCCTTGTGCCCCTTGATCTCCGGGCCCTTGCGGAGGAGGTCCGCGCTGTCGATGAACGTGTTGAGGCTCGTCGACATCCGCCGTACGGCGGAACTGTTCTTCAGCCGCAGCAGCGTGACGGAGAGCGTGACGGAGTTGTCGTTGGAGAAGGTCCCCGCGGGGATGAGGTAGCTGCGCATCGCCATGCCCTGGATGTGCTGCTCGTCGACCAGCTTCTCCATCTCCCGGCGCGAGGAGCTGGGCAGCCCCTTCAGGGACTGCTTGCGCAGGTCGGTGGCCTGCGCGCCGTTGAACTCGGCGTCCACGCCGAATTTCCCGAGGTCCGGGCCCTCGGTGTAGCCGTAGGAGCTGAACGGCACGAACATGCCGCTCAGCCCGGACGCGGACTTCTTGGCCTCGCGGTCCTTCTGCTGGTCCCCCTTCGCGTCATCGCCCGTCGGCGGGAACGTCCACGTGGGCTTGCCGGCGTCGCGGTCCGCGTCCTGCACGGTCACGGCGGTGTAGCCGACACCGCCGAGCACGGCGCAGACCAGCAGCGCGGATGCGGCGATGGCGGCGATACGGCGGGGACGGATCCGGCGGGCGGGCTTCTCGGGGGTCGCGAGGGTCTCGGTGGCCGCCGGGGTCTCGGGGGTCGCGGCGGCACCCTTGGCACCCTCGCTGACCTCGCTGACCTCAGGGACCTCAGGGGCCTCGCGGGCCTCACGGGCCTCAGAGCCCTCGGAGACCTCGGAGACCTCAGAAGTCTCGGGCTTCTCGCTCACAGCTTCCCCATCTGCCGCTCGGCCAGGTCCAGGATCTTCTCCTTGGGGACCGGCTTGGTGTCGTGGATGAAGATCTCCACGGAGATGTCGCCGCGCCAGGCGTGCGCCTCGGCCGAGTACACCGGGACGTAGCCCGACTCCCGGTAGGGCTTGTCGTGCACGTACGCCTGCCCGGAGCCGGTTCCGGGCACGGGCCAGCTCCGGGTGCCGTCCTGGCTCTCGGCCCAGTAGCGGTCGCCCCCGGTCGCCTCGGACGCCGCCAGGTCCAGTTCCTGGCGGTACTGCGCGAGGACGACCTCGACCTCGTACGTGTCCCCCACCCGCCACGACGTGCCGACCGCGCGGCGGAACTGCTTGTCGGTGAGATTTTCGAACTGGTCGGCCGGGTGCTCGTACCAGTTCGAGTACGCGGCCTGGTCCAGCCAGCCGTCGTCGACCCCCTCCAGGAACCCGTCGCGGGTCCCCGCAGGCCGCGCGAGCAGCAGTTTGCGCAGGTCGCCGTCGGTCTTGACGCGGCGGTCCTGCGCCGCCGACAGCGGCTCGACCTCGCCCTTGGCCTGCTTGACCACGGGCTGGGAGAGCGAGGGCAGCTCGGTGGGCTCGCGGTCCGCCTGGATGAGATAGCCGGTGCAGGTGCCGGCGACGACGCCGAGCACGGCGGCGACCGCGACCAACGCGGCCGTACGGCCGCGCCGCCGCGGGCGGGCCGGGCCGGACGAACCGGCGGGACCGACCGGACCGACGGGACCGACGGGACCGACGGGACCGACGGGGCTGACAGGACCGACAGGGTCGGCCGGGTCGGGCAGCCCGGGTGCCCCGGGCAGGCTGGGTGCGGTCGGCTCGACCGCTTCGGCGGCCGGTGCCGCCTCGTCCGGTCTTTCCGGACCTTCCATGACATCCCCCAACAGAATTGGAACGCGTCTTCCACATCGCGCGCACAGATGACCCACCGGAAACACGCATCGTTGTAGGGAAGTTGATTACGATTCGGCCATGGCGAAGAAGCTCGTGATCAAGGTGACGGCAGGGGCCGATGCCCCCGAGCGCTGCTCACAGGCGTTCACGGTCGCGGCGGTGGCCGTGGCCAGCGGGGTCGAGGTCTCCCTGTGGCTGACGGGCGAGTCCTCGTGGTTCGCGCTGCCGGGCCGGGCAGCGGAGTTCGAGCTGCCGCACGCGGCCCCGCTGCCGGATCTGCTGGAGTCGGTGCTGGCGGCCGGCCGGGTGACCCTGTGCACCCAGTGCGCCGCCCGGCGCGAGATCTCGGAGAAGGACGTCATCGAGGGCGTACGGATCGCGGGCGCGCAGGTCTTCGTCCAGGAGGCGCTGGGCGACGAGACCCAGGCTCTCGTCTACTGAGGTACCGAGGAGACCCGGCCGGCGGAGCCGGTGCCCCTGCCGGGGCACTAGTGCCGCTTCTTGCCGTCCAGCTCGTCCCACCACTCGTCGGACTGCGCGTCGCCCGAGGGATCGTCCCACCAGCGGTCCCCGGGACCCCGCCGGTTGGCGACCATCGCCGCGACCGGCGGGATGACCATGGCCACCAGGCACATGGCGACGGCCGCGGGCACCGACCAGATGCGCACGACCGCCCAGGCCAGAACGAAAAGCGCGATGCAGACGCCCATCATGGCGAAGTACAGGTGACGCCGCCGTGCGTACATAAGACCAGAGTAGGTCCGCAACGGCCTCAGGGCCCGCGTCCGGTCCGCACCGGCCAAAGGGCCGCGCCCCAGGCGTCCGACCGTGGGGCGCGGCCCTCCGGCCGCCGAGTGGTGCTGCTCGCTCAGACCGCGATCGCGACCTCCGCGAGACCGCCCTGCTGGGCGACCACCGTGCGGTCGGCGGTGGCTCCGGGCACGAGGGCGCGGACGGTCCAGGTGCCCTCGGCCGCGTAGAAGCGGAACTGCCCGGTGGCGGAGGTCGGGACCTCCGCGGTGAACTCGCCGGTCGAGTCCAGGAGGCGGACGTAGCCCGTGACCGGCTCGCCGTCGCGGGTCACCTGGCCCTGGATCGTGGTCTCACCGGGCTTGATCGTCGAGGCGTCCGGGCCGCCGGCCTTCGCTCCACACATGCTGCTTCTCCAGAGGTCAGAGGTTTCTGAGGGCGGTCGGGTCGCTCACTTGCCGGAGCCGAGCTCGATCGGCACGCCGACCAGGGAGCCGTACTCGGTCCAGGAACCGTCGTAGTTCTTGACGTTCTGCACGCCCAGCAGCTCGTGCAGCACGAACCAGGTCAGCGCGGAGCGCTCACCGATACGGCAGTAGGCGATGGTGTCCTTGGCCAGGTCCACGTCCTCCTCGGCGTACAGCTCCTTCAGCTCGTCGTCCGACTTGAAGGTGCCGTCGTCGTTGGCGTTCTTCGACCACGGGATGTTCTTGGCGGACGGCACGTGGCCGGGACGCTGCGACTGCTCCTGCGGCAGGTGCGCCGGGGCGAGCAGCTTGCCGGAGAACTCGTCGGGGGAACGGACGTCGACCAGGTTGTACGAGCCGATGGCCGCCACCACGTCGTCGCGGAACGCGCGGATGGACGTGTCCTGGGCCTTGGCCCGGTAGTCGGTCGCGGCGCGCTCGGGCACCTCGGAGCCGTCGACCAGCTCGCGGGCGTCCAGCTCCCACTTCTTGCGGCCACCGTCGAGGAGCTTGACGCTGTCGTGGCCGTAGAGCTTGAAGTACCAGTAGGCGTACGACGCGAACCAGTTGTTGTTGCCGCCGTAGAGGATCACCAGCGTGTCGTTGGCGATGCCCTTCTTCGACAGCAGCTTCTCGAAACCGGTCTGGTCGATGAAGTCACGCCGGACCGGGTCCTGGAGGTCCTTCGTCCAGTCGATCCGGACCGCGTTCCTGATGTGGTTCTTCTCGTACGCGGTCGTGTCCTCGTCCACCTCGACGACGACGATGTCCGCGTCGTCCAGGTGCTCCTGCAACCAGTCGGCATCGACCAGGACGTCGCTGCGGCTCATGCTGTCTCTCCTCCGGGGCAGTTACGGCGGGCGTGCGGGTGCGTGCGGCGCGGGCTCCTCGGGGGAGCGCGCACGGGTGCCCTGAGCAGGGCGGCTGGAGAACACGGAAGCCGGGCTTCCGATCAGAAAGGGCGACAGAGCATGGCGGCCACGCGGCACAGGTCCACTGCCCGCCGCTTCGTGAGGTCCGCCCGTCCCCGGGACTGGGGGACGCTTGTCTGGCACCGCATGGCCTCGATCGTAGGGACGGACAGCCGGGCATGTCACCGGCATGTCGCATGCTGAGATGCGATCGTCCGCCATTCGGGATCACGAGACCACCCGGACGGCCGCGTGCCGCGCACGGGACCGTGCGCGGCACGCGGGCATCTGAGGTTCGGACGCACTCGTCTCGCCTGTCGGACGGTCTCCGGCCGAATCCGCCGGTGCCCGCCGTCCCGCGGCGCGTGTCCCGTCCTACCCGGCCAGCTTGACGTTCGAACCCCGCACCGTGATCTCGACGCCGTCGGGCGCCGCCTGCACCTTGTCCAGCTTGATCCCGGCGGGCAGCTGGTCGACGGCCTGCTGGAAGTCGGTGATCTGCCGGACGCTGTCGTCGGCGATGTCGACACTGCCGAACTTGGGCACCGAGTCGGCGTGCACCTGCACCGAGTCGTTCTTGACGGTGACCGTACTGAGCACCGTCAACGGTTCGGGCAGCTTCTTGCCGAGGACCGTGGCGTCCACCGCGACCTTGATCTTGCCGTTGCCGCCGTCCGAGAGGCCGACCACCTGGGCGGTGATGCCGGGCGCCACCTGCGCCGTGCCGGACCTGGCGGCCTTCAGCAGCTCGTCGTAGGAGATGGTCGCGGTGCCCTCGGCGGTCTTCGCGGTGGCGGAGCTGAAGGAGCTGGAGAACGCGACGTCCTTCATGTCCGCCTTCAGGTCGTCGATGCGGACCGTCTGGCCGTCGGTGCCGGTGGGCGCCTGGTAGTCCTTGATCCCGACCTCCACGTCGGTCAGCGAGCCGCCGGCCAGCTGGGTGAGGAAGGGGAAGCCGTTGATGGACACGTCCGGGGTGGCGGACAGGTTCTCCGTGGTCCGGAACTTGTCGGCCGCCTCGCTCTGAGCGAAGTGGACCGCGACGCGGTCGACGATCACGAACAGCACACCGAAGATCACAACGACGATCAGAAGTATTCGCAGCGCGCGCATGCGCTCCCCCACCTAGGCAGTCACCGACGCAGCCACCGTAACCCCAGGTGGGACGGGCCCCGGCTTTTTGTCGACCACCTGTGACGTAGGTGGTCGCCGGGGCCCCGCCGGTCAGCCCAGGGCCTGGCCCAGGAGCCACACCGCGGGTGCCGCGGCGGACAGCGGGAGCGCGACGCCCGCCGTGAAGTGCACGAAGCGGGACGGATAGTCGTAGCCGGCGACCCGGTGCCCGACCAGCGCGCAGACCGCCGCCGCGAGCCCGACCAGGGCGCCCTTCGCACCGAGCCCGGTCATCCCGCCGACCGCGATGCCGGCGCCCGTCGCGGCGAGCAGCGAGACGACCACGGAGGCCGGGGTGGCCAGCGGCAGCGCGCGGGCGAGGACCGCCACGGCGACCGCGGCGGCGCCGACCGAGACGGCGTGCGGGTCGGCGCCCAGGTAGCCGGTCGCGACGACCGAGAGGGCGGTGGCGGCGACCGTCGCCATCAGCCCGTACATCCGCTCGTCCGGATCGGCGTGCGAGCGCAGTTGCATCACCAGGGCGAGCAGCACCCACACGCCCAGCGGGCCGAGGATGGCCGCGGGCGCGTGCTCGCGGCCCGCCGCCAGCAGCGCCACGTCCGCGGTGAGCGCCCCGGCGAAGGCGAGGGCGATGCCCTGCCGGGCGGGCCACATGCCGTTCAGCCGGAACCAGCCCGCCGCGGTCACGGCCTGGAGCACGACCAGGGGGACGACCAGGGCGTACGAGCCGATCGCCGCCGCGCCCGCGAGCAGCAGGCCGAGCAGCGCGGTGAGCGCCGCGGGCTGCATGCCGGGCTCGATGATCGGGGAGCGGCCCTCCAGGCGGGCCCGCTGGGCGTCGGTGACGCGGGCGTTGCCGGCGAGGGTGGCGGGGCCGTACGTGGCACCGGCCGCGGCGTCCGGCGCCGCGTCCGGCATCGGGGCGGCGTCCGGCATCGGGGCCGCGGCCGGGGCCGGAGTGGGCGGCTGGGGTGCCGGGTGTGCTTGGGGCGCGGCGGGGGCGGGACCGACGGGGTAGCCGTGCGTCGGCAGGTACGCGGTCTCCTCGGCCGCCGCCGACGGGACCGGTGCGTGGACCTGCGTCTCCCAGGTCTGTCCCTGCCACTGCTGGGTCTGCTGCCCGTCGTACCCGGACCGGTCGTACCCCGACTGCTGGTACCCCGACTGGTCCGGATACGACTGGTCGTACCCGGGCTGTGCGTACCCGCCGGGGGCGTACCCGGCCTGGCCCTGACCACCCTGGTCGTACCCGGCCTGGCCGTGGCCCGGCTGGCCCGGCTGACCCGGCCATGCCTGCGGCGCCTGCTGCTGGTGAGGGGCCTGGGCCTGGTGGGGGGCGTGCTGCCCGCCCTGGGGCGGTTGCTGCTGTCCGTAGGGGTCGTATCCGTCGTAGGACCCGCCGTCGTACGGCTGATTGGTCATCGCTCACCCTCCTGCGAACGGCGGGAGCACCTCGACCGTGCCGCCCTCGGCCAGCCGTACCGTCTCATGCTCGCGGGTGCCCACGGGATCACCGTCGACGAGGAACGAGCATCGCCGCAGGACGCGCGTCAGTTCGCCGGGGTGTCGCTCGCGCACCGCGCCCAGCGCCTCAGCGAGGGTCGCCGCCTCGAAGGTCTCCTCGGCGACCCCGGCCGCGGCCTTCGCGGCGGCCCAATAGCGCACCGTGACCTTTGCCATCTCGTCCTCAAGTCCGTGCGTACGCCCGTATGCCGGTACGCCGATCATCCGTACGTAAAGTCGGGACCAGGCTAGCCCGCCCGGGAGGCCGCCCAGTCCCCGATCCGGGCCAGCAGGGTGTCGCCCGCCGCGTGCTCGGCGTGCCCCATGCCCGGCTCCAGCCACAGTTCGCCGTGGTCACCGGAGGCGGCGGCCAGCATCCGGGGGTGGTCGAGCGGGAAGTAGCCGTCCTGGTCGCCGTGCACGATCAGCAGCGGGGTCGGCGCGATCCGGGCCACCGCCCGCACCGGGGACAGCGGGACCGGGTCCCAGTCGCGGTGGTGGATACGGGTGCGGAAGCCGTAGCGGCCGACCAGGCGGCCCGCGGGACGGGTCACCAGCCAGTGCACGCGGCGCATGGGCGCGGTGCCGCGGTAGTACCAGCGGGCCGGGGCGCTCACCGAGACCACGGCGTCGGCGCCCGGGTGCAGCGCCGCGTGCCGCAGCACCACCGAGCCGCCCATGGAGAAACCGACCGTGACGACGCGCGCGTGCCCGAGGCCGCGGGCCCACTCCACCGCGGCGGCCAGGTCCAGCACCTCCCGGTCGCCGACCGTGGACCGGCCGCCGGACGCGCCGTGGCCGCGGAAGGAGAAGGTGACGACCGCGCCGTGGCGGGCCAGGGCCGCCGCCACCCGGCGCACGTGCGGCCGGTCCGCGTCGCCGGTGAAGCCGTGTGCGACGACGAACACCAGATCACGGGAGGGTGGCGGCGAGGCGTCGTATACGACCGTTCCCGGGTTGTATACGGAATCGATCGCAACGCCGTCAGCCGTGTGCAGAAACGTCCGTATAGGGGCGTGTCTGCTCGTCTCGGAGTGCGGACGGACGGTGGATCGTGCCACATGACCTGCCGGACCGTTGCTCATGTCGGCTATTCTGCTGACAGAGGACTCGGGCAGCGACGCCCCCGGGTCCTTTTGTGCTTTCGGAAGCGTTGTATACGAGGCGGGAAACCGCAGGTGTACGGGGCCCCGGGATCGCAGAGCAGTACCGTACTGCCCACGTCCTCGCAGGGACCGAGGAGGAACCAGACGTATGAGTTCTCTGCTGCTCCTGACCAACGCCCTCCAGCCGTCGGCGGAGGTGCTCCCCGCCCTCGGCCTGCTGCTGCACAACGTGCGCGTGGCCCCGGCGGAGGGACCCGCTCTCGTCGACACCCCCGGTGCCGACGTCATCCTGATCGACGGACGGCGCGACCTCCCCCAGGTCCGCAGCCTGTGCCAGCTGCTGCGCTCCACCGGGCCCGGCTGTCCGCTCGTCCTCGTCGTCACCGAGGGCGGCCTCGCCGCCGTCACCGCCGACTGGGGCATCGACGACGTCCTGCTGGACACGGCCGGGCCCGCCGAGGTCGAGGCCCGGCTCCGGCTGACCATGGGCCGCCAGCAGCTCGCGAGCGACGACTCCCCGATGGAGATCCGCAACGGCGACCTGTCGGTCGACGAGGCGACCTACTCCGCCAAGCTCAAGGGCCGGGTCCTGGACCTGACCTTCAAGGAGTTCGAGCTGCTGAAGTACCTCGCGCAGCACCCGGGCCGCGTCTTCACCCGGGCCCAGCTGCTCCAGGAGGTCTGGGGCTACGACTACTTCGGCGGCACCCGGACCGTGGACGTGCACGTACGGCGGCTGCGCGCCAAGCTCGGCCCTGAGCACGAGTCGCTGATCGGGACCGTCCGGAACGTCGGTTATCGATTCGTTACCCCCGAGAAGGGTGACCGTGCCCCGGACGAGGCCAAGGCCAAGGCGGCCCGGCCAAAGCCGGAGGATGCGGACGCATCGACCGTCCTCGACGGGATCGAGGTCCGGGCCGAGGCATAGCCGCGGCACCGGCGGGGCATTGCTTCCGCACAGGGAAGCCCGATAGTGCCTGCCCAGAGCGGATCTCTCCGCGTAGACTCCGCGCGTGGCCAAGGTGACTCGGGACGACGTGGCGCGGCTGGCGGGGACATCGACCGCCGTGGTCAGCTACGTCATCAACAACGGACCCCGGCCGGTCGCCCCGGCAACGCGCGAACGTGTCCTCGCGGCGATCAAGGAGCTGGGCTACCGCCCCGACCGGGTCGCCCAGGCCATGGCCTCGCGCCGCACCGACCTGATAGGTCTGATCGTGCCGGACGCGCGCCAGCCCTTCTTCGGGGAGATGGCCCACGCGGTCGAGCAGGCCGCCTCCGAGCGCGGAAAGATGGTCCTCGTCGGCAACTCCGACTACGTCGGCGAGCGCGAGGTCCACTACCTGCGGGCCTTCCTCGGGATGCGGGTCTCGGGGCTGATCCTCGTCTCCCACGCGCTCAACGACCTCGCCGCCGCCGAGATCGACGCCTGGGACGCCCGGGTGGTGCTGCTGCACGAGCGGCCCGAGGCGATCGACGACGTCGCCGTCGTCTGCGACGACCTGGGCGGCGCCCAGCTCGCGGTGCGCCACCTGCTGGAGCACGGCTACGAGTACGTCGCCTGCATGGGCGGCACCGCCGACACTCCCGCCGTCGGCGACCCGGTCTCCGACCACGTCGAAGGCTGGCGGCGCGCCCTGGACGAGGCCGGCATCCCGACCGAGGGCCGCCTCTTCGAGGCGCCGTACAACCGCTACGACGCCTACCGGATCGCGCTGGACCTCCTCTCCGGGCCGAACCGGCCGCCCGCGATCTTCTGCTCCACCGACGACCAGGCGATCGGCGTGCTGCGGGCCGCGCGCGAGCTGCGCCTGGACGTGCCGGGCGAGCTGGCGGTGGCCGGCTTCGACGACATCAAGGAAGCGGCGCTGGCCGACCCGCCGCTGACCACGGTCGCCTCGGACCGGTCGGCGATGGCGCGGGCCGCCGTGGACCTGGTCCTCGACGACAGCCTGCGGGTGGCGGGCTCGCGCCGGGAGCGGCTGAAGACCTTCCCGTCCCGGCTGGTGCTGCGCCGCTCCTGCGGCTGCGCATGAACTTTTTCAGGCGTCTCTGAGAGATTTCTGAGCAGGCGCCGCTGAGCTGCGAGAACCGTCTTTATATCGGGCAAACGAGGTTCTGCCGGGCTTCTCAGGGAGCACTCAGGAAGCTCTCATGGTCGCGGGACAAGCTCTAGACATGACCGAGAGCTTCCGCCGCAGCGGCGCGTACGAGAACCCCCAGGGTGACACCTATCAGGGCACGTACCCCCAGCAGCAGCCCGCCGCCTCCACACCCCCTTCCTCCGCGGTGAACCCGGAGTGGCCGCCCCCGCCGGCCTACCGGCCCGCCGAGCCGGTCTCCGTCGAGCCGGGCACCACCGTGTGGCCGGGCGGGCAGGCCACCGCGCCGACCGCCGCGTTCGACACCGACACCAGTCAGGGTGGTGACGGCGGGCACGGCGGCGGAACCGCTCTCCTCCCGGCCGCCTCGGACGGCGACGGGTCCGCCGCGCAGCCCCCGCACACCGCGCACAAGAAGCGCGCCCGCGGCCCCATCGGGCTGCTGGCCGCCGTGGCGATCGTCGCCGCGGCCGTGGGCGGCGGCACGGCCTACGCCTTCCAGGAGCTGACCGGCAAGAACACCGCCACGACCAGCAGCGCCACCACCAACGTGGTGCCGTCCAGCAAGCGGGGCGACGTCGCCGCCATCGCCGCCGCGGTCAGCCCGAGCGTGGTCGAGGTGAACGCGACGCTCCCGGGCGGCTCGTCCACCGGCTCCGGCGTGGTGATCACCTCGGGCGGCGAGATCGTCACCAACAACCACGTCATCGCCGGTGCCTCGTCGGTCAAGGTGCGGACCAGCGACGGCAAGGAGTACACGGCCGACGTCGTCGGCACCGACAGCTCCAAGGACCTCGCCCTGATCAGGCTCCAGGGCGCGTCCGGGCTGAAGCCCGCCTCCCTCGGCAACTCCTCCGCGGTCCAGGTCGGCGACACGGTGGTGGCGATCGGCTCCCCCGAGGGCCTGACCGGCACCGTCACCAGCGGCATCGTCTCCGCCCTGAACCGTGACGTCACCGTCTCCACGGACGAGAACCAGGGGCAGGGCCAAGGCCAGGGTCAGGGCCAGGGCCGGGGCGGGTGGCCCTTCCAGTTCGGCGGCCAGCAGTTCAACGGCGACACGGGCTCCTCGACCACCACGTACAAGGCCCTCCAGACCGACGCGTCCCTCAACCCGGGCAACTCCGGCGGCGCGCTGATCGACGCCGGCGGCAACGTCATCGGCATCAACTCCGCGATGTACTCGGCCACCGACTCCACGTCCACGGACGCGGGCAGCGTCGGCCTCGGCTTCGCGATCCCCATCGACACCGTCAAGTCCGACCTGTCCACCCTGCGGGCCGGCGGCACCAACTGAGGACGCCGGGACCGGCCGAGGACAAGCACGACGACGAAGGACGACGAAGACAAGCACGACGACAGGGCGCACCGCGCACGGCACACACAGCACACACAGCACACACAGCACAGGCAAGAGAGCACCAGGAGCTAGGGAGCACGCCATGATCAGGACGATCGAGCAGGTCTCGCACCCGACGACGGACTTCGGCCCGGCCCGCACCGCCCTGGCCCTTGAGGTCGCGTACGAACTCCACGCGCCCCGGCCGCCCGCCCGGCCCACCGAGGTCGCCACCCCCGAGCTGATGGGGCTGCGGCTGCCCGCCGCCCGACCGCACCGCCACAAGGTTCCGCTGAAGCGGCTCTCCGCGGTGCACGGCTGACCCCGCCCCGGCACGGTCCCCCGTGCTTACCCGCCGGCCTGGAAACGTGCGAGGCTGAAGGACAGCCAGCCACGCCCCACAGCACCCCGAGGAACCCGACGATGAGCTCCGCCGATGGCGACCGTGACCCGCAGCGCATCCTGATCGTCGACGACGAGCCCGCCGTACGAGAAGCGCTCCAGCGCAGCCTGGCCTTCGAGGGATACGACACCGAGGTCGCGGTCGACGGCGCGGACGCCCTGCAGAAGGCGACCGAGTACCGGCCCGACCTGGTCGTCCTGGACATCCAGATGCCCCGCATGGACGGCCTCACGGCCGCCCGCCGCATCCGCGGCGCCGGCGACACCACACCGATACTGATGCTGACCGCCCGCGACACCGTCGGCGACCGGGTCACCGGGCTCGACGCCGGCGCCGACGACTACCTGGTCAAGCCGTTCGAACTGGACGAGCTGTTCGCCCGGATCCGCGCGCTGCTGCGGCGCAGCTCGTACGCGGCGGCGGTGGTCGGCACCGGGGCGGACGACGAGGCCCTCACCTTCGGCGACCTGCGCATGGACCTGGCGACCCGCGAGGTCACGCGCGGCGCCCGGCAGGTGGAGCTGACCCGTACCGAGTTCACGCTGCTGGAGATGTTCATGGCCCATCCGCGCCAGGTCCTCACCAGGGAGCAGATCCTGAAGGCGGTGTGGGGCTTCGACTTCGAGCCGTCGTCGAACTCGCTGGACGTGTACGTCATGTACCTGCGCCGCAAGACCGAGGCGGGCGGCGAACCGCGGCTCGTGCACACCGTCCGCGGCGTGGGATACGTGCTGCGCCAGGGCGGGGCCGAGTGAAACGGCTGCTGAACCGGTTCCGGGCGCTGCCGATCCGCTCGCAGCTCTCGCTGCTGGTGGCGGCGGCGGTGGCGTTCGGGGTCGCGGCCGTCTCGGTGACCTGCTGGTTCATCGTGCAGGGGAAACTCTACGAGCAGACCGACAACGATCTGAAGCAGGCCGTGGCGGCGATGGTCCTGTCCCGTCCCCCGCATCCCAACGACATCCGGAACACGCTCAGCAACTGCGTGGGGACACCGCAGAGCACCGTCAGCGGCTTCCGCAACACCTACTCCCAGCTGGTCACCGCCGACGGAACCGTCTGCCTCTTCGAAAGTTCGAAGGGCCAGATCAAGGTCACCACGGCCGACGAGGACGTGATCAAGAACGCGTCCAGCGGCCGCGGCCTCTTCCACAACGGCACGGACGTGGACGGGAAGCGGGTGCGGGTGCTGACCATGCCCGTGACCATCACCCCGACCAACACCTACGCGGGCCTCATGGCGGCCGTCCCCCTGGACGGCACCGAGACCACCCTCAAGGACCTGGCGCTCGTCCTGCTGCTCGTCTCGGGGATAGGGGTCGTCGGGGCCGGCGCCGCGGGTCTCGCGGTGGCCCGCGCCGGACTGCGCCCCGTCGACAAGCTCACCGAGGTGGTGGAACACGTCGCCAGGACCGAGGACCTGAGCATCCGGATCCCGGTGGCGAAGGACAGCACCGACGAGATCGCGCGGCTGTCCCGGTCGTTCAACTCGATGACGTCCGCGCTGGCCAGCTCCCGCGAGTTGCAGCAGCAGCTGATCGCGGACGCGGGGCACGAACTCAGGACGCCGCTCACCTCGCTGCGCACGAACGTGGAACTGCTCAGCCGCAGCGAGGAGACCGGCCGGCCGCTCCCGCCGGCGGACCGCAAGGCGCTGATGACGTCCGTGACGGCGCAGATGTCCGAACTGGCGTCGCTGATCGGCGACCTCCAGGAGCTGTCCCGCTCGGAGGGCCAGCGCGGCGAACGCGTGCAGGTGATCGCGTTCCACGACACCGTGGACACGGCGCTGCGCCGCGCCCGGCTGCGCGGTCCCGAGCTGACGATCACGGCCGACCTGGCGCCGTGGTACGTACGCGCCGAGCCGTCCGCGCTGGAGCGGGCGATCGTCAACGTCCTCGACAACGCGGTGAAGTTCAGTCCTGACGGCGGCGCGATCGACGTGGCGCTGGACCGGGGTGTGCTCACCGTCCGGGACCACGGTCCGGGCATCCCCGCCGAGGAACTGCCGCACGTCTTCGACCGTTTCTGGCGTTCGCCGAGCGCGCGGGCCCTGCCGGGTTCCGGCCTCGGCCTGTCGATCGTGGCCCGCACGGTCCAGCAGGCGGGCGGCGCGGTGTCCCTCACCCCGGCGCAGGGCGGCGGCACGGTGGCCACCCTCCGCCTGCCCGGCGCCCCGACGCCACCGCCGGACGGCACGTGAGCCGCGGGCTGCGACCGGCAACGGCGCCCCTGCGCGCTCCCGGCCCCGGCGTGCGACCGGGGTGCGACCGCCGTGCGTCTGACGTCGGGTTGAAGGGTTACGGACGCTTCAGTGTCTCCGGGCGGTTCAGTGGCTCCGGGCGGTCCGGAATCTCCCGGCGGTCCAGGGTTTCCGGCAGCGGCGCGGCCAGCCTGGCGTAGGCGCCGCCGCGGGCGATCAGTTCGGTGTGGGTGCCCTCCTCCACCAGCCGGCCGTGGTCCATGACCAGGATGCGGTCGGCGTCCGGGGCCAGGGTCAGGTCGTGGGTGATCATGATCGTGGTCCGTCCGGACATCAGGCGGCGCAACGGCTGGACCACCTGCCGGGCCGCCACCGCGTCCAGCCCCGCCGTCGGCTCGTCGAGGACGAGGACCGGGGCGGCGCGCAGCATCGCGCGGGCGATGGCCAGGCGCCGCACCTGACCGCCGGAGAGGGCGGTGGTGCCGGGCGCGATGCGGGTGTCGTAGCCGTCGGGGAGCGCGCTGACGAACGCGTGCGCCGCCGCGTCCCGGGCCGCCCGCTCGATCTCCGCGTCGCTCGCGCCGGGCCGGCCGCACGCGATGTTCTCCCGGACGGTGCCGCGCAGGACCAGCGTCCGCTGCGGCAGCAGGGCGATGTTCTCGCGCAGGAAGTCGAGGGGTACGTCGGTGAGCGGGACGCCGTCCAGACGGATCACGCCTGCCGTGGGGTCGTAGAAGCGGGTGAGCAGTGCGGTGAGGGTCGACTTGCCGGCGCCGCTCGCACCGGTGATCACCACGAGCCGGCCGGGGCCCGCCTCGAACGTCACGTCGCGCAGCGCGGCCCTGGACGCCTCCGGGTAGCGGAAGGTGACGTCGTGGAAGCCGACCCGGCCGCGCACCGGCCAGGCGGGGACCGGCCGGGCCGGGTCGGTGACGGCGGGCTCGGCGTCCAGGATCTCCCCGATGCGTTCGGCGCCCGCGGTGGCCGCGGTGACCGTGAGGCCGAGCCCGCCGAGGCTGCGCACCGGCGGGTAGAGGTAGCCGAGGAAGGCGGCGAAGGCCAGCAGTTGGCCCAGCGTCATGCGGCCGGCGGAGATCTCCCACACGCCGAGGCCGATCACGGTGAGCACGCACAGCGTCTCGACGACCTCGACGAACTGTTCGTACAGCTCGCTCAGCCGCGCCCCGCGCACACTGGCCCGCAGCCAGGCGCGGGCCTCGGTGTCGAGCCGTTCCTCCTCGTCGCGGCGGCGGTTGTACGCCTGGGTGAGGACGATGTTGGTCAGCGACTCGGTGACGACCGAGGTGATCGCGCCGTCGGCGACCCGCTCGTCCTGGGACGCCTTCTTGATGCGGCCGGCGAAGCGGCGCGCGGCGAGCAGGAAGAGGGGCGCGAGCACGAAGGTGACCAGGGCCAGGTCCCAGCGCAGCCAGAACGCGGCGGCGGCGTAGAAGACGGCGGAGAAGACCGCGGAGACGGCGCCGACCGCACCGGAGACGACGAGTTGTTCGATGGCCTCGACGTCGCCGGTGAGCCGTTCGACCAGGTCGCCCTGGCGGTGCCGCTGGAAGAAGTCCGGGGACAGCTGCTGGAGGTGCCGGAACGCGTGGGCGCGCAGCCGGCGTACGAACCGTTCGGCGGTCCAGGTGGCGAGGGAGTTGCCGAGGTAGCCGACGAGCGCGCCGAGCACGGCGACGCCCAGCCAGGCGGCGGCCGGGCCCCAGAAGGCGGCGAGCGAACCGGCTTGCAGGGCGTGGTCGGTGAGGTCGGCGAAGAGCAGGATCGAGGCGGTCTCGGCGAGCGTGGACACCACCACGCACGCCAGGATCACCGCCAGCCATCCGCGGTCGCCGCGGGTCAGCGGCCAGAACCGGCGGAAGGCCGCGCGGGCTTGTCTCATGGTCGGCTCCGAGGTGGTGCGGGACGCGGGTGCGGACACGGCCGAGGCGGGGCCGCCGGCGCGAGGGTGCTCGACCGGTGGCCCCGCCTCGTGGCGGGCCTCAGTCCCGGTGTCCGACCGGGCGGCGCCGGGGCTCGGGGCGCCTGCGCTCCGTCGTCCTGCGGGTGGGCTTGCAGTCTTTCTTGACGGGAGTGACCTTGTGGAAGCTCATTGCGCCGTTCCTCTTGTCTGTGCTCTTGTCCGTGACGTTGCCTGTACTGCCTGTCCTACCTGTGCCGCCTGTGGAATTCCCTGTGATTTACTCAGGTGAATTCTCGATCAGTGCTGGCCGCCGACCGGTCGGCGCTTCGGAGTCGCCTTCTTCGTCACCTTCTTCTTCGCCGCCGGAACGGACTTGTGCGCCTTCTTGACCGGGGTGATCTTACGGATACTCATGTTCTCTCCTCGTTCGGACTGCCGTTCGCGCCATTCGCTTTCAACACGAAAAACACTACTGCGGTCCGATCCGGAAGAACGCAATCCTCGGTGAGACCTCAGTTAATTGAGCCTTGACAAATTTTCAGCCGCAACGAGGAATAACGCGATGCCTCACACAGGTCTTACAGACCTCACCCAGGTTTTATAGACGGGACTTATGGAAAAGCAGAGGCCCGGTACGTACCGGAGTACGCACCGGGCCCGGGGCCGGAAGCAGCCGACCGTCCATCCGGCCGACTGCTCACCGCCTACCGCTTACCGCCCAAGACTCAAGACTCAAGACTCACCGCACGATGGTGATCCGGTCCGCCGCGGGGGGCGTGATCGGGCTGCCGGCCGACGAGTTGGCCGTCAGATAGCCGGCCAGGGCGGTCAGGTCGTCGTCGCCCACCAGGTCGCCGGTCCCCTGGCCCAGCGTGGTGAAGCCGTCGCCGCCGCCCGCGAGGAAGCTGTTGGTCGCGACCCGGTAGGTGGCGGCCGGGTCGATCGCGGCGCCGTTCAGCCGGATCGAGTCGGTCACCACCCGGTCCGCGCCCGACTTCGTCAGATCGAGCGTGTACGTCAGTCCGGCCGACGGCTGGAGGATCTTCGGCGCCGCCTCGTTCGCGCCGCTCACCTGCTCCTTCAGCACCTGGATCAGCTGGGCGCCGGTGAAGTCCTGGAGGTTCACGGTGTTGGCGAACGGCTGGACGGTGAAGCCCTCGGCGTAGGTGACCACGCCGTCGCCCTCGGTGCCCGACGCCGCGTACGTCAGCCCGGCCCGCACGCCACCCGGGTTCATCAGCGCGAGCGAGGTCTTCGGGTCCAGCTCACGGCCGTAGGCGAGTTGCGCGTCGGCGATCAGGTCGCCCATCGGGGACTCGGTGCCGGTGGAGGCCACGTCGCCGGAGATGTAGCCGATCGCGCGGTTGCCGATGGGCGCGGCCAGCGTGTTCCACTCGGAGATCAGCCGCGTCATGTCCGGCGCCTTGGGCACCGTGCGAGTGACCACGCGGTTCGCCGACTTCACCGCCGTACGGGCGATGTCGCCGGTCCGGCGGTCGTAGGTCAGCGTGGTGTCCGTGAACAGGCGGCCGTAGGAGGCGGCCGAGGTGACCATCCGCGGATTGCCCGCCGGGTCGGGGATCGTGCAGACGTAGGCGTTGTGGGTGTGGCCGGTCACCAGCGCGTCGACCGCGGGGGTGACGTTCTTCGCGATGTCGACGATCGGACCGGAGACGCCGGCCCCGGCGCCCGGGGCGTCGCAGTCGTAGGTGTAGCTCGACGAGGCCGGGAAGCCACCCTCGTGGACCAGGGCCACGATCGACTGGACACCCTGGCGCTGGAGTTCCTTGGCGTACGTGTTGATCGTCTCGACCTCGTCCTTGAACGCGAGGCCCTTGACGCCCTCCGCGGAGACGATGCCCGGCGTGTTCTCCAGGGTGACCCCGATGAAGCCGATCTTGACGTCCTTCTTCTTCCAGACCCAGTACGGCTTGAGGATCGGCTTGCCCGTCTTCTCGTTCAGCACGTTGGCCGCGAGGTAGGGGAAGTCCGCGCCCTGGAACTTCTCGCCGCCGTAGCAGCCGTCCGTCGGGTGGCAGCCGCCGTTCTGGAGCCGGGCCAGTTCCGCGGGACCCTCGTCGAACTCGTGATTGCCCACCGAGGTGACGTCCAGGTCCAGGCCGTTGAGCGCCTCGATGGTCGGCTCGTCGTGGAACAGGCCGGAGATCAGCGGGGAGGCGCCGACCATGTCGCCGCCGGCCGCGGTGATGGAGTACGGGTGGTCCGCGCGGGCCTGGCGCAGATGGGTGGCCAGGTACTCGACGCCGCCCGCGTCGACCGACTTCGTGGTGCCGTCCGGCTGCTGCTCGGTGACCCGGCCGGAGGAACCGGACGGCGGCTCCAGGTTGCCGTGCAGGTCGTTGAAGGAGAGGAGTTGGACGTCCTGGTAGCGGCTCGGGCCGCCGTGACCGCCGGGGCGGCCGTGGTCGCCCTGCGCCTGGGCGGGCAGAGCGGCGGCCAGTGCCACGGCGGTGGCGAGACCGGCGGCGGTCGCGAGGACGGCCTGCGTACGGCGTCTGCCGCGGCGGTGCGGATGGGATGCGGTCGGCATGTGCCCCCCTGTGGTTCGACTGTGACGAGCGTGTCCGGTGCGCCGCAGCCTAGGGTCAACGCGCGTAGCGTGGTAGGGGGCTCATGGTTACATCCTGGTTTACCTTTGTCTTTCTCTTTACGTTCAGCCGTGTCACCGCTTTCCCGTGGCCGCCCGGTATTTCCGCCGGCCGCCCCTTACCCTCGTAGGCATGACCAGCGACGGTGCCACACCGGCCTTCCCCTCCCGCTCCATCGAGACCTATTCCGCGCTCTCCCCGGACCAGGCCGAGGCCGTCCTGGACCTGCTCGCGGCTGCCGCCCGGATCGACGGGCAGCAGGCGGTGTCCGAGCAGGGCCGGCTGCACCTGCGCGGCGGAGCGCGCACGGGCGTCTCCCATCTGCTGCTGACCCTCGACGGCGAACTCGTCGGCTACGCCCAGTTGGAGGACACCGACCCGGTGGAGGCGCCCGCCGCCGAACTGGTGGTGCACCCCTCGCACCGGGGCCACGGGCACGGCCGGGCGCTCGGCTCGGCGCTGCTCGCCGGGTCCGGGAAGCGGCTGCGGGTGTGGGCGCACGGCGGGCACGCCGCCGCCCGGCACCTCGCCCAGGTGCTGGGGCTCAGCCTGTTCCGTGAACTGCGCCAGATGCGACGGCCGCTGACCGGGCTTCACCTGCCCGAGGCTCCGCTGCCGGAGGGCGTGACGGTCCGTACGTTCGTACCGGGGCAGGACGACGCGGCCTGGCTCGCGGTGAACGCGGCGGCCTTCGCGCACCACCCGGAACAGGGTTCGCTGGCCCAGCGCGACCTCGACGCCCGCTTGGCCGAGCCCTGGTTCGACCCGGCCGGCTTCTTCCTCGCCGAGCGGGCCGGGAAACTGGCCGGCTTCCACTGGACGAAGGTGCACGCGGAGGAGCAACTGGGCGAGGTGTACGTCCTCGGGGTGGCGCCCGGCGCCCAGGGCGGCGGCCTCGGCAGGGCCCTGACGGCCATCGGCCTGCGCCACCTGGCCGCGCAGGGCCTGCCTACGGCGATGCTGTACGTCGACGCCGACAACACGGCCGCGGTGGCGGTCTACGAACGGCTCGGATTCACGACGTACGAGACCGACCTGATGTACCGCACGGAGACGTGAGCGTCCGCGACGGCCCGGACAGCCCGGGCCGTCGACCTCATAGCGGCTGCACGTCAGCCGCCGCTGCTGCCTCCTCTTGCACGTCGTCCCTGCGGCCTTGCCTGACCGGTGAGTCTCCTCGCGGAGCTCCGATGCAGCCCTGGTGCATCGGAGTCCCTCAATGGCGCAGACATGGCCGCATGCGGATCGAATTGCGCCAAGCTGTCGTTGGCGGGACCGGCAAAAGGATTGGTGGGCGGGCTTTGGGGCGGCTGGTACTGGCCCTGGCCCTGGTTCGGTGAGGGGGACCGGGCGCCCGGGTCTGCCTGAGGCTGGGCCACGTCGGGCTGGGTCGGCTGGAGCGGGAAGTCGACCGCCGAAAGTGCCTGGGCCCGCTCGTAGGCCACCCGTGTCAGGTCGTCCACCGGGGCCGGGTCTGCCGAGTACGGCTGAGGCTGGGCCACCTGCTGGGCGAAATATGCGGCCTGTTGCGGACTGAATGTCAGGCCCCCCGTATACCCCTGGGACTGAGGCTGTTGGTGGCCCCCCGGGTATCCCTGTGAGTAACTCCCCGTATAGCCCTGGGACTGAGGCTGTTGGTAGCCCCCCGTATACCCCTGGGCCTGATAACCCTGATAGCTCTGCGGGTACGCCGAAGACTGAGCCGGGGCCGACGGTTGTTGCCATGTCCCTCCAGCCACAGCCGCTGCCTGGGCCGCATCCATGGTCTCGAAGTCCCACCGGTTGGGGCCTTCCGCTTCAGGCGTCCCCCTGCCGTATTGCCGGTCCAACTCCTCCTGAGCAGCCTGGTCGACTGCAGCCGCCATGGCGTCCGAGGGCCGCTCCCAGGTAGCGGCGTGCTCGTGGTAGGCAGGCAGTGTCGGCTCCTGCCCTGCCGGCCGGGCCTGTTCCTGATCCGGCTGCCCCGTCCGCTCCCGATACCGTCTGGCCTCCTGGGCCATGAATTCTCTCGCGCGCGCTTCGTCGACCGGGCCCCTGCCCAGCGGAGTTCGTCCTGCTGGCGCCTCCCGATTCCATTGGCGCCGATACTCTTCCCCATAAGGATTGTTCGAGGGGAGATTCCGCCGATCCTCATCTGCCATGCGTGCCACCTTCCCGTAATCGATTTGGTCGCCACCCAGACCAGCAACGGTCACCGGGGCTGTCCTCCACCGGTCCGCTGTTGCCCGTGTACTCCCTCACCCGATCCGGTCAGGCCGGGCACTTCCCCAACGGACGGGGCCCGGACAGGGTTCACATTCGGACACTCGGGAAGCCTCTTCCGGCTGCGGCCGATGCACCCCGAAATCACCATGGCCTGGGCCGACTCCGGCTCTGCCGGAAAGCTCGTGAACTGGGCAAGGACACGCCTCGGACGGACGCTCAAGACCGTCAGCCGACCGCCGAACGCCCCGGCTTCGTCCTGCCTCGCGGCTGGGTCGTCGAGCGATCCCTGACCTGGATCACGCATGCCCGAACACACGCGCGTCCGGGCATCACCCCCCGCCCGTGAGGCGGTCCAGCCACTCGCCGAGCAGGTGCCGCTCCGCGCCGCTGAGCACCGTCTGTTCGGGGAGCGCGGCACGCAGCGCCCGTGCGGCGCCGGCCGGTCCCGCGTCCCGCACGGCCGGCTCCTGGTTGGTGACGGCCGCCACCATGGACTCCCGCAGCATGGTCAGCAGGTCCGGATCGCGCCGGTCCGCGGGGAACGACAGCCAGGTGAGCACCGCGCCGCGGGCCGTGGCGTGGATCAGCATGGCCGCCAGGTGCTCGTCGACCCGCAGCCAGCCACCGGCGGCCAGCCGGCGGACACGGCCCATGAGGATCTCCATACCGGCCTTGAAGGCGGCCGATGTGGCCCGATTGGGCTCGCTGTACATCAGCACGAACAGCGCGGGGTTGGCCAGACCGAACCCGACCGCCAGGTCCCAGCCCGCCCGAAGGTCCTCGATGGGGTCCTGCGGGTCGGGGTCGACGTGCTTGCTCGCGACGAACCGGGCGAAGCCGTACTCGGCCACCGCTTCGAGAAGCCCTTCCTTGTCGCCGAACAGCCGGTAGATGGCCGGGGGTTGCAGGCCCGCCGCGACCGCGACCGCGCGGGTGGTGACCGCGTCGCGGCCCTCGCGCTCCAGCAGGTCGGCGGCGGCCTCGATCACGCGCAGCCGGGTCTGCGCGCGGGCCGTGGACGCGGCGGAGTCAGACCCGGAGTCGGAGTCGGGCTCGGAGGGGAAGCCGGGCCCGGACCCGGACCCGGCTGCGGGTCCGGTGGCCGCGGAGTGGTCTCCGGCGCGTGATCGTGAGGGCATATATCAACGATACATGCCTGCTGGTTCCATTGTTATTATCAGTGTTACCGTCATGGCGATTCCATTGGAATCACGACACCCGAACCAGACCCCTGGAGCAGCACGTGATCATCGTGACCGGAGCCACCGGGCAGCTCGGACGCCAGATCGTCGAGAGCCTGCTGACCCGCGTACCCGCCGACCGGATCGGCGTCAGCGTTCGCGATCCGCTCAAGGCCCGGCCGCTGGCCGACCGGGGCGTGCGGGTGCGGCAGGGCAGCTTCACCGACCCGGCCGGCCTCGCCCACGCCTTCGAGGGCGCCACCCAGGTCCTCGTCGTGTCCGTCGACAAGATGGGCGACGAGTGCGTACGGCAGCACCGGGCGGCCATCGACGCGGCCGTCACCGCCGGCGCCCGCCGCATCCTCTACACCAGCCAGATGGGCGCGAGCGCCACCTCGCACTTCCAGGCTTGCCGCGACCACGCCGCCACCGAGGAGGCACTGCGCGCCTGCGGCGTCCCGTTCACCTCCCTGCGCAACGGCTTCTACGCGGGCAGCGCGCTGCACTTCCTCGCACCCGCCCTCACATCCGGGAAGATCGCGCTCCCCGCGGACGGACCGGTCAGCTGGACCGCGCACGCCGATCTCGCCGAGGCGGCAGCCGCCGTCCTGGCCGACGAGGGTCGCTTCGAGGGCCCCACGCCACCGCTCACCGGGGCTCAGGCCCTCGACTTCGACGACATCGCCCGCCTCGCCACCGAGGTCACGGGCCGCACCTTCACCAGGACCACCACATCCGACGACCGGTACCTGACGGAGCTGACGGGTCAGGGGGTGCCCGCCGAGACGGCCGAGCGGTTGCTGGGCATCTTCGCCGCCGCACGGGCCGGCGAGTTCGCCACCGTGGATCCGACCCTGGCCGGCCTGCTCGGCCGCGCACCGCGCTCCCTGGACGAGGCACTGCGCACCCGGCTCGCCACCGACTGACCCCTTTCCCCCTCACTCCGTCCACCCGACCCACCTCCCCGATCCGCCGATCCGCCTCCCCGGCGCTCGCGCGACCGGCTCGCCCGACCCGCTCGCCCGACCCGCTTGTCTGACCCGCTCGCTCGACCCGCTCGCTTGACTTCGGCGGCACGCACACACCACCCTTTCACTACTCAATTAGTGAAAGGGTGGTGGTCGTGGTCGACTACCGCATCGACCGGCACAGCGGCGTGGCCACCTATGTGCAGATCGTCCAGCAGACCAAGCAGGCCATCCGGCTGGGCGTGCTGCGACCCGGCGACCAGTTGCCCACGGCCCGTGAGGTCGTCGAGGCCACCGCCATCAACCCCAACACGGTCCTCAAGGCGTACCGCGAGCTGGAACGCGAAGGACTCGTCGAGGCGCGCCGCGGGCTCGGCACCTTCGTCCGGCGCACGCTGGGCTCCGCCCCGGCCGAGTCCCCCTTGCGCACCGAGCTGGAGGCGTGGGCGGCGCGGGCCCGGGAGGCCGGTCTCGACCGGGACGACATCGCCGCGCTCTTCACCGCCGTACTCGAAGACCACTTCGGGCAGCACGGCGCGGAAGACGGGCAGCGCACCGGAGACCGGGCCACCGGGCTGGCCGCCGAGCAGGACACCGCGGACCACACCGCACGGCACACCGGAGACCACACCGAGCGGCACACCGAAGACCCGGCCGGCGGGCCAGCCGCCCCGCACGGCGAAAGGCCCGGACGCACGGGCACCGAGCAGCACTTCCAGGGAGCACCGTCATGACGACCCACACCACAGCGGCCATAGAGGCGGTCGCGCTGGGCAAGCGCTTCGGCCGGCGAGGGGGATGGGCGCTGCGCGACTGCGCGTTCCGGCTGCCTCCCGGGCGGGTCTGCGCCGTCGTCGGACCCAACGGCGCGGGCAAGTCCACCCTGCTGTCCCTGACCGCCGGACTGCTCGCCCCGACCGAGGGCGCCCTCACCGTCCTCGGCACCGACCCGGCGCGCGCCCGGTCCCGGGTCGGCCACGTCGCCCAGAACAAGCCGCTGTACCCGCAGTTGACGATCGCCGAGACGCTGCGCATGGGCGCCGACCTCAATCCCGGCCGCTGGGACGCGGCGACCGCCGAGCGGATCGTGGCCGCGGGCGACCTCGACCCGGGCGCCCGGGTGCGGTCCCTGTCCGGCGGGCAGCACACCCGGGTCGCCCTCGCCCTGGCCCTCGGCAAACGGCCCGAACTGCTGCTCCTCGACGAGCCGATGGCCGACCTCGACCCGCTGGCCCGGCACGAGCTGATGGGCACGCTGATGGGGCACTCCGCACAGCACGGCACCACCATCGTGATGTCCTCGCACGTGATCGCCGAACTGGAGGACTCCTGCGACCACCTGCTGCTGGTCGGCGACGGCCGGATCCGGCTGGCCGGTGAGATCGACGAGTTGCTGGCCGCGCACACCCGGGTGAGCGCGCCCGAATCCGCCGACCTGGGCGCCCACACCGTCGTGGCGTCCCGGATCGCGGGCCGCCAGCTCACCGCGCTGATCCGCCCGGCCGGACCACTGCCCACCGACTGGCGCACCGGCGCTCCGGGGCTGGAGGAACTGCTCCTCGCCCATCTGCGCAACCCCGACGCCCCCGCCCTCACCACCGCGGCCCCGGCACAGGACCAGGAAGCCCAGGAGACCGAGGAGACCGCCGCGTGACCGCCCTCACCGCTCCGCCCGGCACCGCGCACGCCCCCGCCGCCCCCCGGCTGACCCGCTGGCTGCTGCGCCTGCACCGCCCCGCGCTCGTCGTCTGGACGGTGCTGGTACTCCTCTGCTCCGCCCTGCTGGTCTGGCTCGCCGGGCCGCTCACCGACGCGGCGGCGGAGGGCTGGCGGCAGTACAACGCCTGCGCGATGTCCGCGCGGTGCTCCTACGACCAGGACTCGATCCTCCATTACAAGGACGCCTACACCTACCTCACGGTGGTCGCGGGCGGGCTGCCGTTCCTGGTGGCCGCCTGGGCCGGGGGCGCGCTCACCGGGCGCGAGCTGGAGTCCGGCACCGCGCAGCTCGCCTGGGCCCAGAACGTCACCACCACCCGGTGGCTGGCCCTGCGCCTGGCCGTGCCGGCCGCCGTGGTCACCGTCGGCGCGGGCCTGTTGTTCCTGCTCCACCGCCGGGCGTGGACGGCGGGACACGGCCGCATCGACACCGCCAAGTCGTGGTACGACCTGTGGACGTTCGAGACCAACGGCTGCCTGACCGTGGCCCTGGCCCTGGCCGGACTCGCCGCCGGCGTCCTCGCGGGCGTGGTCGTGCGCCGCGCGCTGCCCGCGCTGACGCTCGGCCTCGGGCTGACCGCCGGGGTGTGGGTCCTGGCGCGGCTGCTGATGCCGCACCTGTGGCCGGCCGTCACCCAGGTGACCACCCTCGGACAGGGCTACGGACACCCCTACTCCGGGATCCAGGTCGGCCAGGGCCTGGTCACCGCGAGCGGCGGGCGCATCCCCCAGCCCGAGTGCTACGCGGCCCTGCCCGACGGCTGCGACAAGGCGTTCGAGAAGCTCGGCGCGGTCGGCTACTACGCCGAGTACCACCCGCTCTCGCACTACTGGCCGCTCCAGCTGACCACCAGCGCGCTCGTGCTGGCCGTGGCCGGTCTGTTCGCGGCCGCCGCGTTCTGGCTGCTGCGCCGCCGCACCGCGACCCCGCGGGCCGACGAACGGGTCACGGCATGAACAGCGTCAACGGCGTCAACAGCGTGAACGGCATGAGCGGGACGAGCGGCGTGAACGGTACGAGCGACATGCGCGGGACGAGCGGCATCGCCCTGGGCGGGCTGCCCCGCACCGTACTGCGCCTGCACCGCCGCGCCCTGCTCGTCTGGGCCGCCTTCGTCGTCGCGGTCACCGGCTCGCTGGTCTGGCTGACCGAGGTCACCGCGGACGCCACGCGCAAGGCCGACCTGGTCTGCCGCGCCACGGGCAGCTGCGGCGACTCCTTTCTCGCGCTCTCCTACGGTGACGCGAACCGGCTGATCGGCACGGCCCTCGGCCACGGCTTCCTGGCGGTCGCCGCGTTCGCGGGCGCCGCGCTGACCGGCCGCGAGCTGGAGTCGGGCACCGCGCAGCTCGCCTGGATGCAGGGCTTCTCCCCCCTCCGCTGGCTGACCGCCAAGCTCACCGTGCCCGCGCTCGCGCTCACCGCGGGCGGCACGGTCCTCGTCCTGGTGTACCGCTGGAGCTGGGCCGCCGACCGCGATCTGCTCGGCCACGACTGGACCTCCGCCGACGTGTTCACCGCCCGCGGCCCGCTCCTGGTGGCCTACGCGCTGTGCGCCCTCGCCGTCGGCGCGCCCGCCGGACTGCTGCTGCGCCGTTCGCTGGCCGCCCTCGGCACCGCCGTCGCGATGACGTGGCTGCTCAGCCTCGTGCTCTCCGGGGTCAGGTCGCAGCTGTGGCCGGCCGTCACGCGCCACGCGCAGGGCCGGGTCCACGGCCCGGCGCACTCCTGGTACCTGCGCTCGGGCCACGACGCCCACGGCTCCTTCGCCGTCTACCACCCCGAGTCGCACTTCTGGCCCCTGCACCTCGTGGAGACCGGCATCGTGCTGGCCGTGGCCGCGGTCGCGACCACGGCCGCCTACGCGGTACTGCGCCGCCGCACCGCCTGAGCGGCGCGGCCCACCGACGGGCCCGTACGCTCCGCCACGGCGAGCGGAGCGTACGGGCCCGTCACCTGCACGGCGCAGCACCCGACACCCGCACCCGCCGATACGCACCACCCGGCACCCGTACCCGGACCCGGACCCGCCAGGCGCTCACACCGCTCACACCCGCGCCCGTACCCGGGACACCGCCCCGCCCGCCCACGCCGTCGCGCGCTCCGCCGGACCGTCAGGACGCCGGGGGGCCGCCCCCCGCTATCCCGCACGTCATGTCTCCGTAACCAATGATTCAGACGGACTTGCGACCCTCAGTGAATGCCGACCGCCGTGCCAGAGCATTCACCGCCTCCCGAGGGGTCCGCGGGGAACGGGGCCGTGAGACTACCCCCCGCACGTTCCGACGCGCCCTTTTCCCTGGTCGCGCGGAACAATGGGGTCATGAGCCAGTCAGACACCCAGGCACCGGTCCAGCACCCGCAGCCTTCCGTGGGCTCCATAGCCGCGCACCGCTCGCCCGTCGCGGCGGCAGCGGTGTCCGACCTGGAACCCGATCTCGACGCCGACCTCGACGTCTACGAGGAGTCGCAGACCGACGGGCCCCAGCTGCCCCAGGGCCGATTCCTCGACCGGGAACGCAGCTGGCTCGCGTTCAACGAGCGGGTCCTCGAACTCGCCGAGGACCCGAACACGCCCCTGCTGGAGCGGGCGAACTTCCTGGCGATCTTCGCCAGCAACCTGGACGAGTTCTTCATGGTCCGGGTGGCCGGACTGAAGCGCCGTATCGCGGCGGGCGTCGCCACCCGCTCCGCCTCCGGCCTCCAGCCCCGTGAAGTGCTGGAGATGATCTGGGCCCGCTCCCGCGAGCTGATGGCCCGGCACGCCGCCTGCTACCACGAGGACGTCGCGCCCGCCCTCGCGGAGGAGGGCATCCACCTGGTCCGCTGGAGCGAGCTGACCGAGAAGGAGCAGGCCCGCCTCTTCACGCTGTTCCGGCACCAGATCTTCCCGGTCCTGACCCCCCTGGCGGTCGACCCGGCACACCCCTTCCCCTATATCTCCGGCCTGTCCCTGAACCTGGCCGTGGTGGTACGGAACCCGGTCAGCGGCCACCGGCACTTCGCCCGGGTGAAGGTGCCGCCGCTGCTCTCCCGCTTCCTGGAGGCCGCCCCCGGCCGGTACGTCCCGCTCGAAGACGTCATCGCCGCCCACCTCGAAGAGCTGTTCCCGGGCATGGAGGTGCTGGAGCACCACGCCTTCCGAGTGACCCGCAACGAGGACCTGGAGGTCGAGGAGGACGACGCCGAGAACCTGCTCCAGGCCCTGGAGAAGGAACTCATGCGGCGCCGCTTCGGGCCGCCGGTGCGGCTGGAGGTCGAGGAGTCCATCGACCGCGAGGTGCTCGACCTGCTGGTGCGCGAACTGAAGATCAGCGAAGCCGAGGTCTACCCGCTGCCCGGCCCCCTCGACCTCACCGGTCTCTTCCGCATCCACAGCCTCGACCGTCCCGAGCTGAAGTACCCGAAGTTCGTCGCCGGCACCCACCGCGACCTCGCCGAGGTCGAGTCGGCCTCCGAACCGGACATCTTCGCCGCGCTGCGCGGCCGGGACGTGCTGCTGCACCACCCGTACGACTCGTTCTCGACCTCGGTGCAGGCATTCCTCCAGCAGGCCGCCGAGGACCCCGCCGTCCTCGCCATCAAGCAGACCCTGTACCGGACCTCGGGCGACTCCCCGATAGTCGACGCGCTCATCGACGCCGCCGAGTCCGGCAAGCAGGTCCTCGTCCTGGTCGAGATCAAGGCCCGCTTCGACGAGCACGCCAACATCAAGTGGGCGCGCAAGCTGGAGGAGGCCGGCTGCCACGTCGTGTACGGCCTGGTCGGTCTGAAGACCCACTCCAAGCTGTCCCTGGTGGTGCGCCAGGAGGGCGAGACACTCCGCCGCTACGGCCACGTAGGCACCGGCAACTACCACCCCAAGACGGCCCGGCTCTACGAGGACCTGGGGCTGCTGACCGCGGACCCGCAGGTCGGCGCCGACCTGTCCGACCTGTTCAACCGTCTCTCCGGCTACTCGCGCCGGGAGACCTACCGCCGGCTGCTGGTCGCGCCCAAGTCCCTGCGGGACGGGCTGATCTCGCGGATCGACAAGGAGGTCCAGCACCACCGTGCGGGCCGTCCCGCCTTCATCCGCATCAAGGTCAACTCGATGGTGGACGAAGCCGTCATCGACTCCCTCTACCGCGCGTCCCAGGCGGGCGTGCCGGTGGACATCTGGGTGCGCGGCATCTGCGCGCTCCGGCCGGGTGTGGCGGGTCTCTCGGAGAACATCCGGGTCCACTCGATCCTCGGCCGCTTCCTCGAACACTCCCGGGTGTTCGTCTTCGGCAACGCCGGCGAGCCCGAAGTGTGGATCGGCAGCGCCGACATGATGCACCGCAACCTCGACCGCCGGATCGAGGCACTGGTCAGGGTCACCGACCCGGCCCACCGGGCGGCCCTCAACCGGCTGCTCGAAACCGGCATGTCCGACACCACTTCCTCCTGGCATCTGGGCCCCGACGGCGAGTGGACCCGGCACGCGACCGACGCGGACGGACAGCCCCTGCGCAACGTCCAGGAGATGCTCATAGACGCCCGGAGGCGCCGGCGTGGCACAGCAACACCTTGACCCGACGGAATCCACGGCCGGGGTGGTGACGGGAGACGCCCTCGCGGTGTACCTGCGCGCCCAGGCCACGGAGTTCCTCCGCGCACTGCGGATGCACCGGGAGACCGGTACGTCCGGCGGTGGCGCGGAGGAGTCCGTCGACGCGGCACGCGCGCTGCGCCGTTCGGCCCGCCGCATCAGCGGCAGCCTGCACACCTTCCGCCCGCTCCTCGACGCCGACTGGTCGGAGGAGATGCGCCCCGAACTGGCCTGGCTCTCCGGCACGCTGGGGCTTGAGCACGCGTACGAGGCACGGCTGGAGCGGCTGCTGCTCGCGCTGCACCGGCTGTCCGGCTCGTCGCCGTTCCCGGCCCAGCAGCTGAGCGCCGGTGCCTCCGCCCCCGGTCCGGGCCCGTCCGCGCAGGAGCGCGGCAACCTCACGGTGGGCGCGGCCAAGGCGGGCGCCCTGCTCGACCGCCAGCTCACCCTGGCCCGGACCCGGGCCCACTCCACGGCCCTCCAGGCGCTCGGCTCCTCCCGCTTCCACGCGGTGGCCGACAAGGTCGCCGTCCTGGCCAGCGAGGTGCCGCTCACCACGGCCGGCGTGAGCACCGACCTGCGGCCGGCGGCCGGTGCGGCCGAGGAGCGGCTGCTGGACGCCATCGCGGCGCTGCCGCTGATCACCGCCGGGCACCCGTACAACGCGGAGGCCCTGGTGCACGGGCTGTCCCCGGACCCCGCCCCGCACCCGCAGGACGGCCCCTGGCACCAGGTGCGGCTGCTGCTGCGGCTGCACCGCTACGCCCGTGAGGCGCTGTCCGGCGGCGGGCTCGGCGTGCCCTCGGCCGATCCGCGGATGCTCGCGGCCGGCCGGGCGCTGGACCGGCACCGGGACGCCGCGGAGGCGGCCGGCGCGGCGGCGCAGGCCGCACGCACCCCGCGGATCGCGCCCGCGACGGCGTACGCGCTCGGCGTGCTCCACGCCGACCAGCGGCACGAGGTGGAGGCCGCACGGTTCGAGTTCCAGCAGTCCTGGCAGAAGCAGACGGTCGGCGCGCCCTGACCCGCCGAACCGGCCGCCGCCGACGGTCCGGAAACCGAGGCAGCACACGGACCAGGAGGGCACACACCGGTGACCAGCACGAATGACACCACCGTTCAGGCGGCCGGCTGCGTCCTGTGGCGCCGGTCCCCGGTCGACGGCGAGGTGCAGGTCTGTCTCGTCCACCGGCCGAAATATGACGACTGGTCCCATCCGAAAGGCAAGCTGAAACACGGCGAGGAGGCACTGTCCGGCGCACTGCGCGAGGTGGCGGAGGAGACCGGCTACGCCGCCGCCCCCGGTGCGGAGCTGCCCACCCTGCACTATCTGGCGGGCGGCCGTCCGAAGCAGGTGCGCTACTGGGCGGCCGAGGCCGCGGCGGGCGGCTTCGTACCGAACCAGGAGGTGGACCGCATCCTGTGGCTGTCCCCCGCCGCGGCCCGCGCCCGCCTCACCCAGCCCCGCGACCGGGACCTCGTCGACACTCTCGTACGCCAGTTCGATCACCGGCGCCCGGCGGACTGACCCGCCCCGCCTGCCCGCCCCGGCCCGCGCCACGCCTCCCTACGCGCGGGTGCGCGTGACGGCACCCCCTACCCGTCGTTAACCGGAACGACAGGGGGCCCGTGACGGACGTACCGGGGGTAGGCAGGCGATGGATCGGCGACAGCGCAGGAAGGCGCGCGGCACGGTCGCCGCGATGGTCATGCTGGTGGCCCCGGGCGCGGGTGCCACGGGATGCGCCGTCGGCGGCGCCGCCGCCGAGGACGGGCACGGCGCGGCCGACCCGGTGGCCACCCTGCACCGCGCCGCCGACACCCTGCGCAGCGCGGGCAGCTCCCTGGCCGGCACCTCCATGGAGATGGCCGCCGGCGGCACCCGCGTCACCATCAGCGGCACCGGCGTCTACGACTACCGGCGGCAGCTCGGGCAGCTCACGGTCCTGCTGCCGCAGGACCCGACGGGGGCCACCGAGCACCGGCCGATCACCGAACTCCTGGCGCCGGGCGCGCTGTACATGAAGAACCGGGGCGCCGGGGTGCCGGCCGACAAGTGGGTCCGGGTCGACACGGCGACCCTCTCCGACGGCAACCTGGTGACGGGCGGCGCGACCGACCCGTACGCCGCCGCCGAACTGCTGCGCGGCACGCGCACGGCCCGGCTCGTGGGCCGGACCGAGGTGGACGGCACCGCGGTGCGGCACTACCGGGGCACCGCCGACCTCACCGCGGCAGCCCGGACGGCCTCGGCGGGCAACCGGGCCGCGCTGGCCGCCGCCGCGAAGGGCTTCGCCACCGCCGAGGTCCCCTTCGACGCCTACCTCGACGACCAGGGCCGCATCCGCAAGCTGCGGCAGCGGTTCAGCTTCGTCAACGGACAGCAGGGGACGGCCGTCGCGGTCACCTCGACGACGCTGCTGTCCGACTTCGGTACCGACACCGACGTACGGCTGCCGCGCCCGCAGGACATCTACGCGGGCCGGATCGCCGAGAACCAGCCAGGCAACCGGCCCGAGCGGTAGCCGCCCGGCCCGCGAACTAGCCCGTCCGTGCCATGCGCGACGTGTAGACCACTGCCTACCCTAGGAAGCCGGTGACGGCAGAGACGAGGTGATGCAGGTGGCTCCGGGCGGCGGTACGACGGTTCAGGACCACGTGGCCCTCGCCGAGATCGAGCTGTGCGGCGACCTGATCATCGCGGCGTCGGCCGCCGAGGACCGGCTCAGCCTGGAGAGCATCGACGAGGTGCTGCGGGTGGCCGAGGAGCGCGAGGCCCCGGGGCCCTTCTGAGGACCCCGGCCGGATCGCCCCGCGCCGCGGACGCCGGCTCAGGTGCGCAGCAGGCGCCCGATCGCCTTCGTCGCCTCCTCCACCTTCGCGTCAATCTCGTCACCGCCCTGGACGGCCGCCGTGGCGACGCAGTGCCGCAGGTGCTCCTCCAGCAACTGGAGCGCGAAGGATTGCAGGGCCTTGGTGGAGGCGGACACCTGCGTGAGTATGTCGATGCAGTAGACGTCCTCGTCGACCATGCGCTGCAACCCGCGGATCTGCCCCTCGATCCGGCGCAGCCGCTTGAGGTGCTCGTCCTTCTGTTTGTGGTAGCCGTGGTGCGTCACGTGCTCGCCGCTGTCCCCGAGCGGGCTCTCGGAGGGCACCGTCGCGTCGGCCTCGGTGGTCGTCATCGCGTCCTCCAGACACATACCCCTGACGGGTATATCGTAACGAACTTTGCTGGGTATAGGGCCCTTGGTACGCCCCCGTGCTGATCATCACGCCTGATGGGCGACACTGGGGAACGGCCTAGCCGTGGCCGGATGATGTGCTTAGCATCAGCCTGACCGCAACCATTGCATCCCGAGGAACCCACGTGCGTTTTCGTCTGACCCCCAGGGAGACGAGCTTCTACGACATGTTCGCCGCATCCGCGGACAACATCGTCACGGGCTCGAAACTCCTGATGGAACTGCTCGGGGCGGACGCATCCGCCCGAGTGGAGATCGCAGAGCGTATGCGGGCCGCGGAGCACGCCGGTGACGACGCCACGCACGCGATCTTCCACCAGCTGAACTCCTCGTTCATCACGCCCTTCGACCGCGAGGACATCTACTCCCTCGCGTCGTCCCTCGACGACATCATGGACTTCATGGAGGAAGCCGTCGACCTGGTGGTCCTCTACAACGTCGAGGAACTGCCGAAGGGCGTCGAGCAGCAGATCGAGGTGCTGGCCCGGGCGGCGGAGCTGACGGCCGAGGCGATGCCGAACCTGCGCACCATGGACAACCTCACCGAGTACTGGATCGAGGTGAACCGCCTGGAGAACCAGGCGGACCAGATCCACCGAAGACTTCTCGCGCACCTCTTCAACGGCAAGTACGACGCGATCGAGGTCCTGAAGCTCAAGCAGATCGTGGATGTGCTGGAAGAGGCGGCGGACGCCTTCGAGCACGTGGCCAACACGGTGGAGACCATCGCCGTCAAGGAGTCCTGAGGCGTCGATGGACACCTTCGCCCTGGTCGTGACCATCACGGTCGCGCTGTTCTTCACGTATACGAACGGATTCCACGACTCCGCGAACGCGATCGCCACCTCGGTCTCCACCCGGGCACTGACCCCGCGGGCGGCGCTGGTGATGGCGGCCGTGATGAACCTGGCCGGCGCGTTCCTGGGCAGCGGAGTCGCCAAGACCGTCAGCGAGGGCCTGATCCAGACGCCCCGGGGCTCGACGGGCATGGGCATCCTCTTCGCCGCGCTGCTCGGGGCCATCGTGTGGAACCTGGTCACCTGGTACCTGGGGCTGCCGTCCTCGTCCTCCCACGCCCTGTTCGGCGGTCTGGTGGGGGCGGCGCTGGCGGGCGGCACCACGGTGATCTGGGACGGCGTGGTCGACAAGGTCATCGTCCCGATGTTCGTGTCGCCGCTGGTCGGCCTGCTCGTCGGGTATCTGCTGATGACGGCCATCATGTGGCTCTTCCGCCGGACCAGTCCGCACAAGGCCAAGCGCGGTTTCCGGATAGCGCAGGCCGTGTCGGCGGCCGGCATGGCCCTCGGCCACGGCCTCCAGGACGCCCAGAAGACCATGGGCGTCGTGGTGATGGCCCTGGTGATTTCCGGCCACCAGACCTACGACGATCCGATTCCGGTCTGGGTCCAGCTCGCGTCCGCCGTGATGCTGTCGCTCGGCACCTACGCGGGCGGCTGGCGCATCATGCGCACCCTGGGCCGCAAGATCATAGAGCTGGAGCCGCCGCAGGGCTTCGCGGCCGAGACGACCGGCGCGTCGATCATGTTCACCACGGCCTTCCTGTTCAAGGCGCCGATCTCCACGACCCACGTGGTCACCGCGGCCGTCATGGGCGTCGGCGCGACCAAGCGCCTCAACGCGGTCCGGTGGGGCATCGCCAAGAACATCGTCCTCGGCTGGTTCATCACGATGCCGGCCGCCGCGCTCGTCGCGGCGGCGGCGTTCGGGATCGTGGACCTGGCCTTCCTGTAGACGGCCACCGAAAACATCGCAGAGAGCAGCTGACGGGGAACCCGATGGGAACCGAACACTTACGACGAGGCGGCACGGCCCACGCGGCCGGTGCGCCCACGCGCCAGGACCCGCCACCCGGGGGAGACCGCCCGGGAACAGCGAACGGGCCCGCCCCCGGAAGCCGGGGGCGGGCCCTTTTCGTCCTCGCGGTGGCACCGCCATGCAGCACCGCGAGGGGTTCGTGACCGGCGTCGATCAGCCGAAGCGGCCGGAGATGTAGTCCTCGGTCGCCTGCACCGACGGGTTGGAGAAGATCCGCTCCGTCTCGTCGATCTCGATCAGCTTGCCCGGCTGTCCGACCGCGGCGAGGTTGAAGAACGCCGTACGGTCGGAGACCCGCGCCGCCTGCTGCATGTTGTGCGTCACGATGACGATCGTGAAGCGGTCCTTCAGCTCACCGATCAGGTCCTCGATCGCGAGCGTCGAGATGGGGTCGAGGGCCGAGCACGGCTCGTCCATGAGCAGCACCTTCGGCTCCACCGCGATGGCGCGGGCGATGCACAGACGCTGCTGCTGACCACCGGAGAGACCCGAACCGGGCTTGTTCAGGCGGTCCTTCACCTCGTTCCAGAGGTTCGCGCCCTTGAGCGACTTCTCAACGACGTCGTTCAGCTCGCTCTTCTTGTAGCTGCCGTTGAGCTTCAGGCCCGCCGCGACGTTGTCGTACACGGACATCGTCGGGAACGGGTTCGGACGCTGGAAGACCATGCCGACCTCGCGCCGCACGGCCACCGGGTCGACCCCGGTGCCGTACAGGTTCTCGTCGTCGAGCATGACCTTGCCCTCGACCCGGCCGCCCGGCGTCACCTCGTGCATCCGGTTGAGGGTGCGCAGGAAGGTGGACTTGCCGCAGCCGGACGGGCCGATGAAGGCGGTGACGGTACGGGGCTCGATGGTCATCGAGATGTCCTCGATGGCGCGGAAGGAACCGTAATAGGCGCTGAGGCCGCTGACGTCAATTCGCTTGGCCATGAAGATCACTGCTTCTTTCGAGGGGGAATCTGGTCGCTGTATGGCCCCACTCGGCGGAGCCGGGGATGTCGCGTTAGCGACCGGACTTCGGGGCCTTCCAGCGGGCGATGCCGCGGGCCACGAGGTTGAGGACCATCACGAAGGCGATCAGCGTGAGCGAGGCCGCCCACGCCCGGTCGTAGGCCGCGTTCGCGCCGGCGCTCTGTGCGTACTGCTGGTAGATGTACAGCGGCAGCGACTGCTGCGCACCCTCGAACGGGTTGTTGTTGATGAACCGGTTGCCGAACACCAGCAGCAGCACGGGCGCGGTCTCACCCGCGATACGGGCGATGGCCAGCATGACACCGGTGGTGATGCCGCCGATGGAGGTCGGCAGGACCACCTTCAGGATGGTGCGCCACTTCGGGACGCCGAGCGCGAGGGACGCCTCGCGCAGCTCGTTCGGGACGAGCTTCAGCATCTCCTCGGTGGAGCGCACGACCACCGGCATCATCAGGATGGCCAGGGCCAGCGAACCGGCGAAGCCGAAGGGCTGCATCTCGAAGATCAGCATGATGCTGAGGATGAACAGACCCGCGACGATGGACGGGACACCGGTCATGACGTCGACGAAGAAGGTGACGGCCCGGGAGAGCCTGCCCCGGCCGCCGTACTCGACCAGGTAGATCGCCGTGAGGACGCCGATCGGCGCGGCGATCACCGTGGCGAGGCCGACCTGCTCCAGGCTGCCGATGATGGCGTGGTAGATGCCACCGCCCGGCTGGGAGTCGGCGACGATGCCCATCGAGTGGGTCAGGAAGTAGATGTCGAGGACCTTCACGCCGCGCGAGATGGTCGTCCACACCAGGGAGATCAGCGGCACGAGGGCGATCAGGAAGGCGACCCAGACCAGGCCGGTCGCGATGCGGTCCTTGGCCTGGCGACGGCCCTCGACGCGCATGGCGATGACGTAGGTGGCGATCAGGAAGATCAGACCGGAGAGCAGACCCCACTGGATCTTGCTCTCGAAGCCGGCACCCAGGCAGATGGCGATGGCCACGACGATGGAACCGGCGGCGATCGCCCACGGCGACCACTTCGGCAGGGTGGCACCGCGCAGCGAGCCTGCGCTCTTGTCGGCGATGGCGGCGTTGCTCATGCGTTGGCCCCCGAGTACTCCGCACGGCGCGCGATGATCATGCGGGCCGCGCCGTTGACCAGCAGGGTGATGACGAACAGGACCAGACCGGAGGCGATCAGCGCGTCACGGCCGAACTCGTCCGCCTCGCCGAACTTGCTGGCGATGTTCTGGGCGAAGGTGCCGCCGCCCGGGTTGAGCAGGCTGGCGTGGATGAGGAAGTCCGGAGAGAGCACGGTCGCGACGGCCATGGTCTCGCCGAGCGCACGGCCGAGGCCGAGCATCGAGGCGGAGATCACGCCGGAGCGGCCGAAGGGGATGACGGCCATCCGGATGACCTCCCAGCGCGTGGCGCCGAGGGCGAGGGCCGCCTCCTCGTGCATCTGCGGGACCTGCCGGAAGACCTCGCGGCTCACGTTGGTGATGATCGGCAGGATCATGATCGCGAGCAGGATGCCGACCGTGAGCATCGAGCGCGGCGCGCCCTCGTCCCAGGAGAAGAGGCCGGTCCAGCCGAAGTAGTCGTTCAGCCAGCCGAAGAGGCCGTTCAGGTGCGGTACGAGGATCAGCGCGCCCCACAGGCCGTAGACGATCGACGGCACGGCGGCGAGCAGGTCGATCACGTAGGCGATCGGGCCGCTCATCCTGCGCGGGGCGTAGTGGGTGAGGAACAGCGCGATGGCGACCGCGACCGGGACGGCGAGGAGCATGGCGATGATCGAGGAGATCACCGTGCCGTAGGCCAGGACGGCGATGCCGAAGGTCGGCGGCTGGAGCCCGGTGTTCCACTCGAAGGTGGTCAGGAAGTTGCCGTGGTCCTTGCCGATGGCGAGGGCCGCGCGGTAGGTGAGGAAGACCGCGATGGCGGCCATGACCACCAGCAGCAGGATGCCCGACCCACGGGAGAGGCCGAGGAAGATCCGGTCTCCGGGTCGGGTGGCGCCGCGGGCTCCGCGCTGCTGCGCGCCCGAGGTCGGCTGGGGGGTGGGGGGAGGGGCGTCTGTTGTGTTTTGTGTCGTTATGTCCATCGGATTCTCCGGTCTGCGGAACCGCACGCGGGATACGACTGGACGAAGCCGTACGCGCCATGCGGCTCATGGCGGCGGTGCACCGGACGGTGCGGCCCGGCCCGGGACGGAACCCGGGGCCGGACCGCACACTCAGATCAGCTGAGGCCCGAGATGGTGGTGCGGACCTTGGAGATGATCTCGGCGGGGATCGGGGCGTAGCCGAGACCCGCGAGCTTGCCCTGACCCTCCTCCGAGGCGATGTAGTTCAGGAACGCCTTGGTGGCGGGCAGGGTGTCCGCCTTGTTGCCCTTGTCACAGGCGATCTCGTAGGTGACCAGGGTGATCGGGTAGGCGCCATCGGCCTTGGTCTTGTAGTTCAGTTCGAGCGACAGGTCCTGGCCCGTGCCCACGACCTTGGCGTCGGCGATCGCCTTGGAGGCGGCGTCGCTGCTCGGGGCGACCGGCGCACTGGCACCCGTGTCGATGCTGACGGCCTTCATGCCGTCGGCGACGTAGGACAGCTCGAAGTAGCCGATGGAACCGGGGGTCTGCTTGACACCGGCGGCCACACCCGAGGACTGGGCGGCGGCCTGGCCACCCGGGGCCTGCCACGCCTTGCCACCGGAGTACTTCCAGTCCGCCGGGGCGGCGGCCTTCAGGTACTTGGTGAAGTTGTCCGTGGTGCCGGACTCGTCCGAGCGGTGGAACGCCTGGATCTTCGTGCTGGGCAGCTTCGCGCTGGGGTTCAGCTTCTTGATGGCCGCGTCGTCCCAGGTCTTGATCTTGCCGTCGAAGATCTTGGCGAGCGTCGGGGCGTCCAGGACCAGGTTGTCCACGCCGTCCAGGCTGTAGCCGACCGCGATCGGGCCGCCGACCATCGGCAGGTCGATGCCCTGGCCGCCGGAGCAGACCTTCTTGGAGGCCGTGACCTCTTCGGGCTTCAGCGCGGAGTCGGAGCCGGCGAAGGCGAGCTGGCCCTGGGTGAAGGAGGTGACACCGGCACCGGAGCCGCCCGCCTTGTAGTTGATCTGCACACCGCACGCCTGCGAGAACGCGGCCACCCAGGCGTCGATCGCGTTCTTCTGCGCCGAGGAGCCGTCCGACAGCAGCTGGCCCTTGGCGTCGTCACACTTGATGGAGCTGGCGTTGGCCGACGCCGAGGACGAGGACGAGTTGTCGCTGGAGCCGCCGCTGGTGTCGTCGGAGCCGCACGCCGTCAGGGCCAGGGCGCCGGAGACGGCGACAGCACCGAGGGAAAGGGCGCGCAGCCGGTTCTTGCGCTGAAGCTTCACTTTCGGGAGTTCCTTCCGAGGAGCCGCCACCGTCGGCGGCGTGCGAGGTCGTCGTGGTGCGCTTGTGCGCTCATGCCGCACTCCGCACCGGGTACGGCCGAAATTAGGCAGAACAGGTGAAGCCGCCGATGGCCATAAGTGAATGGAAGGTGAACCCCTGTCATCGGCCCGGTAAGGTCACGGAACGCTTACGGGGAGGCCACATCGAGGTCCCAACGCCATATCGGTACAAGGTGGCCCACGCAAGGACATGACCGGACGAGTACCGTGCATGCATACGTTTGCGACGGCCGTGGAACTGTTCGAGTCGGCACTCCGTCTCGTTCCACGAAAGCCGATGAAGGGCAAGGGGCATGGAACGGCGTACGTTCATTTCGCATAGCGCGGCCGCGGTGGCGACGGCCGTCGGGGTGGCAGGGTGCTCCGGCGCCGGGACCCCGGCAGCCGGTTCTACGACGAGCGCGTCACGCACGCCCCTCGGCACCACATCCTCCCTCACCTCGGTGAAGACCACCAGCGCAACACCGCCCGCCGACTGGAGCGCCCTCGCCCGCGATCTCGACGGACCCCTCATACGTCCCGGGGACGCGTCCTGGAACACGGCCCGCCTCCTCTACAACACCCGCTACGACGGGCTGAAGCCCGCCGCGGTGGCCTATGTCTCCCACGCGGACGACATCCGGACGTCGCTCGCCTACGCCAGGGCGCGCGGCCTGCGGGTGGCGATACGCAACGGCGGCCACTCCTACGCGGGCTGGTCGTCCGGCAACGGGCGCCTCGTCATCGACGTCTCCGAACTGAACCGGATACGGGTGAGCGGCGGACAGGCGGTCGTCGGCGCCGGCGCCAAACTGATCGACGTCTACCGCGGCCTGACCGCCAAGGGCGTGACGATACCGGCGGGTTCGTGCCCCACGGTCGGCGTCTCCGGCCTCACTCTCGGCGGCGGCCACGGAGTGGTCTCCCGCGCCTACGGCCTGACCTGCGACAGCCTGACCGCGGCCACCCTGATCACGGCCGACGGCAAGCAGCTCACCGCCGACGCCCGGACCAACAAGGACCTCTTCTGGGCGCTGCGCGGCGCCGGCAACGGCAACTTCGGCGTCGTCACCGAACTGCACTTCGCCACCCACCCCGCGCCCCAGGCCGTCTCCGGCTATCTGACCTGGCCGTGGTCCAAGGCCGCCGCCCTGTTCCGGGCCTGGCAGGAGTGGGGCCCCGACCAGCCCGACGAGATCTGGTCGGCCCTGCACCTCGACCGCTCCACGGCCGGGGCCCTCACCGTCTCCCTGTCCGCCTTCTCCCTGGGCACGTACGGCGAACTCCAGAACGCCGTGGACCGCCTCGCCGCCCAGGTGGGCGCCGACGCGTCGAGCGTGTCCCTGCGCCGCCGCGGCTACGAGGAGGCGATGGAGATCTACGCGGGCTGCTCGTCCTTCTCCAGCGCGGCCCAGTGCCATCTGCCCGGCTCCACCCCCGGCCGCTCCCCGCAGGGCGCCCTGGGCCGCGACACGTACGCCGCCCGCTCGGACTTCTTCGACCGGTCGCTCTCGTCGGCCGGCATCCAGACGCTCCTGAACCAGATCGCCGCCGCGCGCGGCGGCCCCGGCAGCATCGCCTTCACGGCGCTCGGCGGCGCGGTCAACCGGGTCGCCCCCACCGCGACGGCCTTCGTGCACCGCCGCTCGCGCATGCTGGCCCAGTACTACGCGTCCTGGCCGGCGGGCTCCTCGGGCACCACGATCCAGTCCTGGCTGACCCGGGCCCACGACGCGATGAAGCCGTACGCCTCCGGCGCGGCCTACCAGAACTACACGGACCCGACCCTGAAGGACTGGCGCAGGGCGTACTACGGCGATGCCGCGAGCCGGCTGGCCCAGGTGAAGAAGCAGTACGACCCGGACCGCTTCTTCACGTTCCCGCAGTCGCTGTGACCATCTGACCGCGGTCGCTGTGACCATCCGACCGCCGGCCGTTGTGACCGCCCGAAAACGATCTCTACGCTCGCCTGACCGCGGTCACCGTGATCGCCTGACCGCGGTCACCGTGGTCGTCGTCCGCCGAAGTCGCCGTACCGGGCCGTCCGTCAGGCGGCGAGGTCCCGCTCCTCGGACGGCGCCGGCTTGCGGGCGCCCGGGACCACCGCCTCGCCCCGGTCGGCCACCGGCCCGCGGCGCCGGATCAGCCACCCCGTCCACGACGACCGCGCGACCGCCTTCGTCACCGGCGTGAGCAGGGCCGTGGCCAGTGGGGACAGCAGCAGCACGACAGCCGTGCCGAGCGCGAAACCACCGACGACGTCCGTGGGGTAGTGCACACCCAGGTAGACCCTGCAGAAACCTTCGAGCAGAGCCAGCCCGATCCCGGCGATCCCGAACCTGCGGTTGGCCACGAACAGCCCGACCCCGAGCGCCATGGTGATCGTCGCGTGATCGCTCACGAACGAGTAGTCGGTCTTGCCGGAGACCAGGACGTCCAGCCCCCGGTGGTCGAGGAAGGGACGGGGCCGCTGCACGAACCCCCGGATCGGCACGTTCACCAGGACCGCGACACCGGCCGCGAGCGGCGCCCACACCAGCGCGGCGACCGACGAGGCGGCCTCGTCCTGGCTGCCGGAACTGCGGCGCACGGACCACCAGCACCACACCACCAGCAGCACCATGACGACCAACAGCCCGTACTCACCCACGAACTCGACGATCCGGTCGAACCACCCGGGCGCGTCCTTGGCGAGTCCGTTGATGTCGTAGAGCAGGTCGACGTCGGGGTTCGAGCCGGATTCGGCAAGTACAGCCATGGTGCGCTGGCCCCTTCGTCGTTCTCGCGGACGCACGTCCCGTGCGTCACCGCTGCCCACCCCCGTGGTGTGTAGATGTGCGCACGCGCGGTCCGCCCGACTACGTCATCAGGAACGCACGGCCCTCATTGATACGTTCCACACTCCACCGAATGATCACGCAGACGTTATCGAAGAGAGACTCATCGCCGCAGCTCAGGGGGTAGGTTCACACTCGGTTCATACGGTCGTCGGGAGCGCTTTCGCGCCATCCGCGGTGACCCGGGTGGCGCCGAAATAGTCCGTCCCGTCGATCGGGTCGAACCGGATCACGGCCCCCGTCCGCGGCGCGTCGATCATGTAACCGCCGCCCACGTAGATCCCCACGTGGTGGATGGCACGGGAATCGGTCGGATCCTTCGAGAAGAACACCAGGTCGCCCGGGAGCAGTTCGTCCCGCCCCGGGTGCGGACCGGCGTTGTACTGGTCGTTGGCGACCCGCGGCAGCTTGATCCCCACACTGTCGTACGCGGCCTGGGTCAGCCCCGAGCAGTCGAACCGTCCGCCCTGCTGCGCGGTGCCGGTGCCGCCCCACAGATAGGGAGTGCCGAGCTTCTCCTGCGCGTAGGCGATGGCGCCGGCCGCCTGCCGGGACGGGTCGACCCGGGTCACGGGCGCGGCGAAACTCTTCTCCAGGGTGCGGATCGTCTTGACGTAGTTCTGGGTCTCACGGATGGCCGGAACCCCACTGGCCGCTATCACCCGGTACGCACCCGCGTTGTACGCGGCGAGCATGTTGTCGCTGATGTTCCCGGGCACGTCCTTGACGTACTTCGCGAGTTCGCAGTCGTACGACGCGGCCGACGGGATCGCGTCGCTCGGATCCCAGATGTCGCGCTTGCCGTCGCCGTTGCCGTCGATGCCGTGCGTGGCCCAGGTGCTCGGGATGAACTGCGCGATACCGCGGGCGTCGGCCACGCTGACGACGTTCGGGTCCCAGCCGCTCTCCTGGTACAGCTGGGCGGCGAGCAGCGCGGGGTTGATGGCGGAGCACAGGTTGCCCCACCGCTGCACCAGTGCCGAGTAGGCGGCGGGCACGGCGCCCTTGGCCAGCCCGATGCTGCCCGCGCCGACACCGCCCGCCAGGTTCCCGGCCACCATGTACACCCCGACGACCAGCAGCATGACAAAGCTCAGCCCGAGCCCGACCGCCGCCCCGCCGACCACCCATACTTTCCGCACGGGTCAACACTCCCCCATACAGCGGCCGTTCATGACCATTTCCGCCAACCGTGCCGTCATGTCACAGCAAACCAGACACCGCCGACCGACACCCCGCCCCGGCCGTCACTGCCCCGAACCACCCTTACCAATACCCCCAGTTGGCCCACCCTCAAGCCCCACCACGACCGACGGTCTCGCGGCACGGCCGACCGGTCCCGCGGCACGGCCGACCGGTCCCGTCGTACGGCCGGACGACCGAAGCCGCCGTACCGCCGTCCTCGGCGGCCCCGGTCGGCGTCCGCGTCCCGCGGCCCCGCGTCACCCGCCGCGCACCGCGTCCTGGTACAGCTCCGCCACCTCCGCCCCCAGGGCCACGCTGTAGGAGACGTCCGGGGTGGAGCCCCCCTCCTCGTGCCCGCCCAGGACGCCGACGACCTCGTGGTCCCCGTCGACCCAGGGGCTGCCGCTCGTGCCGCCCGTGAAGCCGGGGCACGCTATGCGCTGCTGGGTACGGCTCTGCGCGGACGGCCGGTTGGAGCAACTTATCGGCACCTCGCCGGAGTCGGGATAGCCGGTGACGGTCACCGCGGTCGCCCCGATCGCCATCCCCGTCACCAGCCGGTTCGCCCCCACGACAGCCTCGACCCGCTCCCCCGCACCCGCCCCGTCCCCCTTCTCCCCGTCCGCCTTCTCCTTGCCCTTCTCCTTGCCCTTCTCCTTGCCCTTCCCCTCGCCCTTCCCCTCGCCGTCCGCCTGCTCCGCCACGACCGCGAAGGCCACGTCGCTGTCCTCGTCCTGCCCCTGGGACCACCGGTCCGGCAGGTACCGCCTGCCGACCTTCCACAGCCCGTACGGCGCCTTCCCGTCCCGGTAACCCGGCGCGAAGACGAGGTCGGACCTGTCCCCGCCCACACAGTGCGCCGCCGTCACGATGAGGTCCCCCTGCGGGCTGTGCACGACGGAGGCGGTGCAGTAATGCCCCTTGGCGAGAGGGGACACCCGGTCGGCCGGAAACAGCGCCCCGACCCGCGCGCTCTCCGCGTCCGCGGCAGCCGTCACGGTCACGCCGAAGGGCCCGGGCCCGGCGTCGACAGCGGCTGCGGAGGCCGACATGACGGCCAGCAGCACCATGGCTCCGAACAGAGCCACGGACGACGCGCCTGAGGTGCCCGAGATGCGTGAGATGTGCGAGATGCCAGGGGTGCGCTTCATCAGGCCCCACTTTGTCCGACGAAGGTGAGAATCGGTCCCCGTCTTGGCTCAGTTTTTCCTGTGAGCTTCGGCCCGCGCCCGATCGCCGCCCGGCCGCCGACCGGCCACCGGACCCGGCCCGACCTCAGGACCGCAGAGCCCGACCTCAGGACCGTACGGCAGTCCTCACGACCGTACGGCCCGCCCTCGGGACCGTACGGCTACGGAGCCCCCGTGCGCACCCCTACACACGGCGCTCCCCGGACCGGCCGGCGGCAAACTCCCGTACCGGTACCCACCCCCGCCCGACCCGGAGCCGGTCACTCCCCGGGCCCCGGATCACTCCCCCAGCACCCCGGCCCCCAACGGACATTCCACCCCCGTCAGTTCCTCCGACACCGTCCACAGGCGCCGTGCGGTGGCCGGATCGCTCGCCGCGCTCGAACGCCCCACCAGCGTCGGTGCGCCCCGCATCTCGGCGAGCCCGCCCGGACCCACGTAGCTCGCGCCGGGCAGGTCCTGGGTGGCGGCGTAGAGGGTGGGGAGGGCGCCGCCCCTGTCGTCCTGGGCGAAGAACCGGTTGCCGACCAGCAGGAACGTATGGACGAACCGGTTCCCGGTGTGGCTCTGAAGGTTGGTGGCCGCGTAACCGGGGTGGGCCGCGAGGGCGCGGACCCGGGAGCCCGCCAGGGCGAGGCGGCGCTGGAGTTCCAGGGTGAACAACAGGTTCGCCAGCTTGGACTGGGCGTAGGCGCCGCGCGGGGTGTAGCCGCGGGTGAAGTTCAGGTCGTCGAAGCGGATCCGCGCATGACCCCAGCGGTGGGCGCCGGAGGAGACGGTGACCACCCGGTCGGTGACGTACGGCAGGAGCAGGTTGGTCAGCGCGAAGTGCCCGAGGTGGTTCGTGCCGAACTGCATCTCGAAGCCGTCCCTGGTCCGCTGCGGGGGCAGCATCATCACGCCGGCGTTGTTGATCAGCAGATCGATCGGATCCCGCCAGTCCGCGCCGAACTCGCGCACGGAGGCGAGGTCGGCCAGGTCCAGGCGGCGCACCTCGGTGCGGCCGGACACCCGCGCGGCGGCGGCCCGGCCGCGCGCCACGTCCCGGACGGCGAACACCACGTGCGCGCCCGCCCGGGCCAGCGCGTCCGCCGCGGTGAACCCGATGCCGCTGTTGGCGCCGGTGACGAGGGCCAGCCGGCCGGTGAGGTCGGGAAGACGGGTCGTGTCCCATCCGGTCGTTTCAGTCGTCTCAGCCATGCCCCCAAAGTAGGCACCGCCAACAATGATGTCAACGACAACAATGGTGACGGCGCCACCAAAGATGGCATCGTCAACATCGAGTTAGGATGGCCGGCATGCCCCCGACCCGCCCGTATCACCACGGAGACCTGCGCGCCGCGCTCCTGACCAGCGCCGAGCGCACCCTGCGGGAGAGGGGGGCCGCCGCGCTGTCACTGCGCGAGCTGGCCCGCGAGACCGGCGTCAGCCACGCCGCACCGGGCCGGCACTTCAAGGACAAGCAAGCCCTGCTGGACGCCCTGGCGCTCACCGGGTACGAGCGGCTGACCCAGGCACTGGAGGCCGCCGACCGCTCCGGCCCCGCGCTCGAACCGCGGCTGGCCGAACTCGGCCGCGCCTACCTCGGGTTCGCCATCGACAACCCCGAGCTGCTGGAGCTGATGTTCACCCGCAAGCACGACCCCGACAGCTCGGCACTGCTCGCCGCCGCCGCCGAGCGGTCCTTCGGGTCCCTCATCCAGGTGTTCACCGAGGCCCAGGAGCGGGGGGAGATCGTCCCGGGCGATCCCGAGCGGCTCAGCCTGGTCGCCGCCGCGAACCTGCACGGCCTCGCCGCGCTGGTCGCCAACGGCACCCTGGACGCGGAGGCCACCCTGGCCGGCATCGCCGACTCCGTCCACCACCTCATGCACGGCCTGCGCCCCCGCTGACCCTCCCCCCTCCCTCCGTAACTCCCCCACTCATCCTGTGAGTTGCGCAAAGCCGCAACCACCCGCGCCCCATCCGGGCGCCATCGGGAAGTAACGCGCACCCCCGCTTCGGTATGGCGGAAGTCAGGATTCCGACCGCCAGGTGTTGTCGCGTACCCAACAAGGAAGGGTCGTACCGGACCGCCGTCCGTCGTCGGCGCCTCGCACCGACGGCACCGCACCCGCACGTACCGCTCCTGCTCCACCCCCACACCGAAGCACCAGGAGGCTGCACGATGCGCATGACCCACCCGCGCCCGACCCCCGGCAACAGAGCCGCAGCACAGGGCAGATGGCGCCGCACAGGCTCCGCGGTCGCCGCCACCGCCGCGCTCGTCCTCGCCGGTCTCGGCACCGCCGCCCACGCCGACGCCGCGAGCACCCCGCCGCAGGCGAAGGTCACCTGGACGAACGCCTGCGCCACCCCCGCGAAGGGCAAGATGGCCTGCAAGGCACTCCGGGTCACCGGCGGCGTCACCGCCTTCCAGCGGGCCGAGGCAGCGGCGGACGGCGTCACCCCCCCCCAGGCCGTCGACGCCGCCGCCCCGTCCGGCTACGGCCCCTCCGACCTCCAGTCGGCCTACGGCCTGACCTCCGCCGCCGCCTCCAACGGCGCGGGCGAGACCATCGCCATCGTCGACGCGTACGACGACCCGAACGCCGAGGCCGACCTCGCCAAGTACCGCTCGAACTACGGCCTGACCGCCTGCACCACCGCCAACGGCTGCTTCAAGAAGGTCAGCCAGACCGGCTCGACGACCTCCCTCCCGTCCGCCGACGCCGGCTGGGCCGAGGAGATCTCCCTCGACCTCGACATGGCCTCCGCCATCTGCCCGAACTGCAAGATCCTGCTCGTCGAGGCCACCACGCCGACCATGGCCAACCTCGGCACCGCCGTGAACCGCGCCGTCACCCTGGGCGCGAAGTACGTGTCGAACAGCTACGGCGGCGGCGAGTCCTCCGCCGACACGTCGTACGACTCCTCGTACTTCAACCACCCCGGCGTCGCCATCACCGTCAGCGCGGGCGACAGCGGCTACGGCGCCGAATACCCCGCCGCCTCCCGCTACGTGACATCCGTCGGCGGCACCGCCCTCGCGAAGTCCTCCACCAGCCGGGGCTGGACCGAGTCCGTCTGGAAGACCACCAGCACCGAGGGCACCGGCTCCGGCTGCTCCGCCTACGACGCCAAGCCGAGCTGGCAGACCGACACCGGCTGCACCAAGCGCACGATCTCGGACGTCTCCGCGGTGGCCGACCCCGCCACCGGCGTCTCGGTCTACGACTCCTACGGCATCACCGCCGGCTGGTACACGTTCGGCGGCACCAGCGCCTCGTCGCCGATCATCGCGGGCGTCTACGCCCTCGCCGGCACCCCCTCCAGCGGCAGCTCCCCCGCCTCCTTCCCGTACGCGAAGGCCGGCACCTCGGCCCTCAACGACGTGACGAGCGGCAACAACGGCTCCTGCAGCCCCAGCTACCTGTGCACCGCCCAGTCCGGCTACGACGGCCCGACCGGCGTGGGCACCCCGCAGGGCGTCTCGGCCTTCACCGGCTGAACCCGACCGCGCCCAGGGGCCCCGGCACCCGCCGGGGCCCCTCCGTCATGCCCGCCCGCACCCCGGCCGCCGCCCCGCCCATTTCCCCGCACGTGAGAACATCGTGACGACGTCTCACCCGACCGGCCGTCACCAACCGTGCCAGGTCGTAAAAGGGGTCAACGAGGGAACTACACGACAGGTTCCGCTCAGGCCTCATTGCCCGGCGTGACCTGCCGTGATACACAGAGTGACCGTACGTGGTATTCGTACGAAACCCGCCAACCAATGACGTCAAGTCGACATGCGACAGCGTCATCGTCGGCGACAATGAGGTCTGACCTCTGCACACCGCAGGGGATAGCGGAACTACCCACCAGGGGCGGTGACTTACATGCTCTTCGCGGCCGACAAAGGAGACATCAACACCATCATCGGCGGGATCGCTCCGGACTGGGGCCCCTTCGGCAGCCTGGGCAACGAGGCGAAGACGATGATCCAGGTGGTGATGGCCGTCGCCATTCTGATCTGCCTCGGCATCGCCGTCTGGGGCGCGGCCAAGCAGCGCATCGGCGCGACAGCCCTCCGGGACACCTTCAGCGCCGAACAAGGCAAGGGCCTCATCGTCGCCGGTCTGACCGGGGTCTTCATCATCGGCTCACTCGGCACCCTGTTCACCATCGTGTACGGCATGGCCGTCTGACCGGACGCCCCCCGTCCCACCTCCCTGTCCGCCCCGGGCGCGCCCGGTACCCCCTACCCCACCCGCCCGCAGTGCCCACCGGCTGAGGTTGCGTTTCCCTGATGTCGACTCACCACACCGCGCCCGCGCGGGAACCAGCACGGCTACCGTCGTACGTCCACGCGGTCCGGAACCAGGGTTTCCTGTACGACGTCGAGGGGGCGTACGCGGCATGAGTCTCGGCGACGAGAACGACCTCTCCGGCGGTTACGCCGACACCGGCCAGACCCGCACCCGGCTCCCCGAGAGCGACCCCTACGGCGGCGCCCGCCGAAGCGGCCGTTCCTCCTCCCGCGGCCTCGTCACGGTCGTCGGCGTCGTCATCCTGCTGATCGCCGCCATCGCCTTCGCGAACCGCGGCGACGGCAAGAACGGCTCCTCGACCGACAACTCCGCCGACAAACCGGCCACCTCCGCGACCGCAGCGACGGGCGACGCCCCGGTCCAGTCGAAGACGGCCGGCATCCCCGCGGGCTTCCCCCACACCGAACAGGGAGCACAGAGCGCGGCGGCCAACTACGCGGTGGCGCTGGGCTCGGCCGGCATGTTCAACAAGGACAACCGGCACAGAATCGTCGACACCCTCTACACGCCGGCCGCCGCCGAACGCCTCCAAGGGGCGATGGACAGCGCCTACTCGGCGGGCTTCCTCGACAAACTGGGCCTGGACACGAACGGCAATCCGCCCAAGGGCAGCACCTTCGTCTCACGCACCACCCCCGTGGGCACCAAGGTCGAGCAGTACGAAGACAGCGGGGCCAAGGTCTCGGTCTGGTACCTGGGCCTCATCGGCATGTCGGCACCGACCACGACCGACCCGGTGACATCCACCTGGAAGACCTGGACCTTCGATCTGGAGTGGGCCGAAGGTGACTGGAAGATCAGCACGGACACGCAGAAGGACGGCCCAGCGCCGGTACCCGGGGACGACAAAGCCTCCGGCTCCGACGAAATCAGCAAGGTCATCGAGGAGTACGGAGGGTTCACGTATGCCCGGTAACCCGCGTCGCGTCCTCAAGCTCGCCGGATTCGTGACAGCCGTACAGACGACCGCGGTGCTGCTGGCCACCAGAGCCGTCGCCGCCCCCACTCCCGACCCTTCGCAGTCACCGTCGCCGTCCCCCACGTCGAGCGACAGCGCGTGCGGACTGCTGATCGGCCCCGCCAAGGACTACTGCGAACAAGGCGACAAGTCCGGCGGATCCGGCTCAAGCAACCCCCTCACCTCCACCCTCGACCCCCTCTCCTCCCTCGCCAAGGGCTGCGCCGACGCCGCCTCCTGGACCATCAGCAAGCTGGGCGGCGCGGTGAAGGAGACGGCGAACGTCGACTTCACCAACCCCAAGTTCCTCCAGCAGTACGCGGTCGTCTTCGCCGCGTCCACCATCCTCACCCTCCTGCTGTGGCTCCTGGCCGTGGCCAAGCGCGCGGTCCGCGGCGTCCCGCTCACCAGCGCCCTGTCCGAAGCCGTCGGCTTCCTCTGGCTCACCGTGCTGGCCTCCGCCTTCACCCCCCTGATCCTCTACACCGTCGTCTCGGCCGCCGACGGCGTGACGGACGTCCTGGCGAAGACCACCGGCGACCAGACCGACACCTTCTTCGGCACCTTCGCCGGCGCCCTGGACAAGGGCACCGACATCGGCGGCGGCCCGATCATGCTGATCGTCGTCTCCCTGGTCTCCATCCTCGCCGCCGGCATCCTCTGGCTGGAACTGGTCATCCGCGCCGCCCTGCTCTACGTCGGCGCCCTCCTCGGCACCGTCGTCTACGCCGGCCTGGTCGACAAGAACCTGTGGGGCCACGTACGCCGCTGGGCCGGCGTCATGATCGCGGTCATCCTGGTCAAACCGGTCATCGTCATCGTGCTCGGCCTGGCCGGCGCCCTCTCCTCGGACGGCGGCCCGGACGCGTTCTCCGCCGTCGTCTCCGGACTGGCCATCATCCTGCTCGCCATCTTCGCCAGCGCGATGATCTACCGCTTCGTCCCCGGCTTCGGCGACGAGATCGCCGCCTCCCGCAACAACCGCATCATGCAGGGCGCCGAGGGCAAGGCCGCCGCCGTCATCAGCTCCCCCGCGAACCTGGTCGCCCAGGGCATCAGGACCCACAGCGCCCGCGCCGACAGCAACGGAGGCGGCGGCCAGTCCGGCTCCGCCGCCCGCCCCGCCAACCCGGTTTCCGGCGGAGTCGCCGCGCACAGCACGCGCACCCCGAACGGAGGCGGCGGATCTGTCCCCTCCGCCGCACCCGCGCCGCGCTCCCCCAGCCCGGCGAAGACCCCGCACGCCGGCAACAACCGCAACAACCGCTCGGGAGGTGAAGGGCGTTGACGACCGAGTCCCACCTGTCCCATCCGGTCACGCCCCGCCGTACGTATCTCATCGGCCGCGCCCGGCCGAACGCGGTCATCGGCCGCAACCGAGAGACCGGCGAGATCGCGCTCATCATCTTCGGCGCGTTCCTGGGCATGATGTGCGGACTGCTGGTCCCCGTCCTGTCCCTGCGGATCGTGCTGCTGATGGGCTTCCCCCTGCTCGCGCTCGGGGCCGTGTACGTGCCGTACAAGCGCCGCACCTTCTACAAGTGGTTCGAGATCAACCGCAGCTACAAGCGCACCCTGCGCCAGGGCACCGTCTACCGCTCCGCCGCCATGGAGGCGGGCACCCGCCTCGACGGCCGCGAGGTCGAGGTCGGCCCGCCCCCCGGCATCGGACGCATCAACTGGCTCGCCGCCCCCTTCGGACCCGACGAGATCGCCGTACTCCTGCACGCCGACCGCAAGACCGTCACCGCCGCCATCGAGATCGAGGGCCCGGGCGTCGGACTGCGCGACTCCGAGGACCAGGAAGCCCTGGTCGACCGCTTCGGCACGCTGCTCAAGCACGTGGCCAACGGCGACGGCTTCGTCACCCGGCTCCAGATGCTCGCCCGCACCCTGCCCGCCGACCCGGACGCCCACGCCAAGGACGTCGCCCAGCGCGGCGACGAGAAGGCACTCCCCTGGCTGGCCCGCTCCTACGAGCAGCTCCAGTCCATGGTCTCCACCAGCAGTGAGCAGCACCGCGCCTACCTCGTCGCCTGCATGCACTACTCCCGCGAACTGGCCGCCGAGGCCCACGCCATGGCCCGCGCCGCCCGCCCCCAGGCCGGCCGCCGCCTCGACCGGGACGCCGGACTCGCCGTCGTCATGGCCCGCGAGCTGACCGACATCTGCTCCCGGCTCCAGGAGGCCGACATCCGGGTGCGCCAGCCGCTCGGCCAGGGCCGGCTCGCCTCCCTCGTCCACTCCATGTACGACCCGGACCACCCGATCGACCACCTCCAGGCGATGACGAAACGCAACGCCTGGCCGGCCGAGCTGGACGCCATGGAGCCCACCCACCTCAAGGCCAAGACCCGCGAGTCGGCGACCCGCGAACCCTGGTGCCACGCCACCGCCTGGGTCAAGGAGTGGCCGATGACCCCGGTCGGCGTCAACTTCCTGGCACCGCTGCTCGTCCACACCCCGGACGTCATCCGCACCGTCGCGGTCACCATGGACCTCGAACCCACCGAGATCGCCATCGAGCGGATGCTGACCGAGAAGACCAACGACGAGGCCGAGGCCAGCCGCGCCGCCAAGATGAACCGCACCGTCGACCCGCGCGACATCGCCGCCCACAGCCGCCTCGACCAGCGCGGCGAGGACCTGGCCAGCGGCGCGGCCGGCGTCAATCTGGTCGGCTACATCACCGTCTCCGCCCGCACCCCCGAAGCCCTCGCCCGCGACAAGCGGACCATAAGGGCCTCGGCCGGCAAGTCGTACCTGAAGCTGGAGTGGTGCGACCGCGAGCACCACCGGGCCTTCGTGAACACCCTCCCGTTCGCCACCGGAATCCGAAGGTAGGGGCTGATGCACTGATGCGGGACCCGATGTCCGCCATCACGGACGCCTTCACGGCCTTCCTGTTCGGAAAGGTCGAGACGACCCGACTCCCGGTGCGCACGTCCACGGGCCAGGCCCAGGCGGTCTACCTCCCGACCGCCGCCCCCGGCCTCGGCGACTCCGGCGTCATCATCGGCCGCGAGGTGTACTCCGGCAAGGGCTACATCTACGACCCCTTCCAGCTCTACGGCCAGCAGCTCCCCGCCCCGCACTGGCTGGTCCTCGGCGAGTCCGGCAACGGCAAGTCCGCGCTGGAGAAGACGTACGTCCTGCGCCAGCTCCGGTTCCGCGACCGTCAGGTCGTCGTCCTGGACGCACAGGGCGAGGACGGCGTCGGCGAATGGAACCTCATCGCCCAGGAGCTGGGGATAACGCCGATCCGGCTGGACCCGACGGCCGCCCTGGACCACGGCATCCGGCTCAACCCGCTCGACCCGTCGATCACCACGACCGGACAGCTCGCCCTGCTCCGCACGATCATCGAGGTCGCGATGGGACACGGCCTGGACGAACGCTCCGGCTTCGCCCTCAAGGTCGCCCACGCCTACGTCAACGAGACGATCGTCGAACGCCAGCCGGTGCTGTCCGACATCGTGGAGCAGCTCCGCCACCCCGAACCGGAGTCGGCGGAGGCGATGAACGTCGATATAGACGACGTACGGGCCTGGGGCCTCGACGTGGCACTGGTCATCGACCGACTGGTCGACGGCGACCTGCGCGGCATGTTCGACGGCCCCACCACGGTCGGCATCGACCTGGACGCCCCGCTGATCGTCTTCGACCTGTCCCACATCGACCGCAACTCCATCGCCATGCCGATCCTCATGGCGATCGTCGGCGTATGGCTGGAGCACACCTGGATCCGCCCCGACCGGAAGAAACGCATCTTCCTGGTCGAGGAGGCCTGGCACATCATCAACAGCCCGTTCGTGGCGCAGCTCTTCCAACGGCTGCTCAAGTTCGGGCGACGCCTCGGCCTGTCCTTCGTCGCGGTCGTCCACCACCTCTCCGACGTCGTGGACGGCGCCGCCGCGAAGGAGGCCGCGGCAATCCTGAAGATGGCCTCGACCCGCACCATCTACGCCCAGAAGGCCGACGAGGCCCGCGCCACCGGCCGCGTCCTCGGCCTGCCCCGCTGGGCCGTGGAGATCATCCCGACCCTCACCCCGGGCATCGCGGTCTGGGACGTCAACGGCAACGTCCAGGTCGTCAAACACCTGGTCACGGAGACGGAACGCCCCCTGGTCTTCACCGACCGCGCGATGACCGAGTCGTCCAGCGACCTCACCGCCGACGACGAGGTGCTGCGCGCCGCCGAACTGGAGGCGGAACAGCGAGCGGCGGCCTTCGTGGAACAGCACCTCGGCGACCTGGACGGGTCGTCCGAATCGACGGTGGCATGAGGATGAGACTGAGATGAGACGCGACGAGCCGGACCGCCGCCGGGACGGCCAGGGAGGCATCTCCGACGGCCTGCTGGTGGGCCTACTCGCGTTCCTCCTCGGCATGACCGTGCTGGTCTGGTCGGCCACGGGCCTGGCGGGCCTGTTCGCCCGCGGCTCCTGGCCGTCCGACGTCACCGTCACCCGCACCCCGCTGGCGATGCGGCAGCTCATCGCCGCGCCGCGCGACCTCGCCGCCGCCTGGCCCCGCACACCACCCGAGCAGTTGTCCGGGTACGGGCTGTTCTGGGGGCTGTTCATCGGCCAGTTGATGGTGCTGTTCGTCCTCACCGTCTTCGTGATCGGCACCACGGCCCGCTGGCGGGCGGGCCGCGCCCGGCGCAGCCACGCCAAGAACACCCCTACCGCGCCGCCCACGCCCGCCACACCGGGACGGGCACCGGAACCGCTGCCCGTCCCGGCCCCCGACACCCGGCACGAAGTCCCCGTACCCCGCAGTGAACCGACACCCCAGGACGCCCCCGTGCCCCCGCCCGCGCCCACGGCCGCCGGCACGGAAACCCCCGAGTGGCAACAGCCCCGCACCGAAGGCGCGGTGCTCTACGCCGAACCCGCGATCCGCCAGGCCACCGCCGCCCAGACCGTACGCGACGCCGAAGGCCCGGTCCTCGTGGTCACGTCCAACCCGGCCGTCTGGTCGGAGACGAAGGACGCCCGCGCCAAACTCGGGCCCACCCACCTCTACGACCCAGCACACCGCTGCGACACACCGGCCCGCCTGCACTGGCCACCCACGACGGGCTGCGAGGACAAGCAGACGGCCGTGCAACGGGCCGCCGCCCTGCTCGCCCCGGTCAGGCCCACGGCCAAACTCGACCAGGCTCTGGCGGACACGGCCGAGACGCTCCTCCGCAGTTATCTGCACGCGGCGGCCATCGACGGCCGCACCATCCGGCACGTCCACCGCTGGACCCAGGGCACCCAAATCCAGGACGCCGTTCGCACCCTGCGCACCAACCCCAAGGCGGCCCCCGGCGCCGCCGGTGAACTCGAAGCGGCCCTCACCGCCCACGCCGAACGCCGTGACATGGCCCAGGAACTGACGAGCCGCGCACTCGCCGCCCTCTCCACGGTCAACATCCGCGAGTCGTGCACCCCGAACCGAAGTGATGCACTCGCCCTGGATTCCTTCGTCAACGAAGGGGGCACGCTCTATGTGGTCGGTGAATCCATCGAGGACCCCAGGACCGATCCGGGCGCGATGCCGCTGCTGACGGCGCTCGTCTCAAGCGTGGTCGAGCACGGCCGGCGCATGGCCGAACGGTCATCCTCCGGTCGGCTCGACCCACCACTGACCCTCGTCCTCGACGACGTCGCGGCCGTGGCGCCGCTGCCCCAGCTCCCGGACCTGCTCGCCACCGGAACGGCCCAGGGCCTGCCGACGCTGGCCCTCCTCCGCTCCCGCGAACAGGGCCGCACCCGCTGGCCCCACCACGAACTACCGGTCTGAGCCGAGCCGGTCAGGCTCCCCCGCGCCCTCCCGCACGCTCCACGACGAGTTCCAGCTCTCGTCCCTCGCCCTCGGCCATCTCCGTGGTCACCCCACTGGGTACGAACCCAGCCTTCCGGTAAGCACCCCGGGCCCGCCCGTTGTCCTCGTGCACGAACAGCCGCACCCGTTCGGCTCCCCGCTCCCACGCCCACTCGACACCGACCGCGAACAGCGCCTCGCTCAGCCCGCGTCCACGGTGCTGGGGCCGCACGAACACCCCGACGACATGCCCCTGCCGGCGATCCACGAGTTCTCCGGCCCAGTCCGTGGTGCCGGCCTCCTCCATCAACACCGTGAGCGTGCCGGCCCACGCCCCGTCCGCCGCCACGGCCACGAACTGCCGCGCCCCGCCCGCCTCCTCGGCGGACCGAGCCGCCCGCTCCTGCCAGAAGACGTCAGGCCGACCGACGGCCTGCTCATACGTCTCCAGAAAGGCAAGCCGGGCAACGGGATCCCGCAGCGCCTCAAGGCGCAGCCCCCGCACGGTCGCCCACTCATCAGGCCGTATGGCCCGGATCAGGTAATCATCGCCGACCTGGACACTCATGGAGGCCACGGTAGTACCGGACCCCCGGACCCCTCATCCCATATTCGGCACCCGTGCCCGGCACGCAAACGCAAGAGACCCCCAACTCCAGGTCTTACGACCAGAGTTGGGGGTCTCTCTCACATTTAGTTCGGCGGCGTCCTACTCTCCCACAGGGTCCCCCCTGCAGTACCATCGGCGCTGTAAGGCTTAGCTTCCGGGTTCGGAATGTAACCGGGCG
>NZ_JBIAXM010000007.1:0-335804 GCF_042896695.1 Streptomyces sp. NPDC001270
CTTCGTGGTGGCCCACTTCCACTACGTCGTCTTCGGCACGGTCGTCTTCGCGATGTTCGCCGGATTCCACTTCTGGTGGCCGAAGTTCACCGGCAGGATGCTGGACGAACGGCTCGGCAAGATCACCTTCTGGACGCTGTTCACCGGCTTCCACGGGACCTTCCTGGTCCAGCACTGGCTGGGCGCGGAGGGCATGCAGCGACGGATCCCGGACTATCTGGCGGTGGAGGGCTTCGCCACGCTGAACACGGTCTCGACGATCTCCTCTTTCCTGCTCGGCCTGTCGATCCTGCCGTTCCTCCACAACGTCTGGAAGACCGCCAAGTACGGCAAGAAGGTCGAGGTCGACGACCCGTGGGGCTACGGCCGCTCGCTGGAGTGGGCCACCTCCTGCCCGCCGCCACGGCACAACTTCCTCACCCTGCCGCGGATCCGCAGCGAATCCCCGGCGTTCGACCTGCACCACGCGGGGGTGTCCCGCGCCGAGGAGCGGGAGCTGACCGCGCCGTGACCACGAGGGACGACGGGGCGCGGGAGGCGCGGGCGCTGGTCCAGGAGGTCGAGGGCCATCTGCTGCTGGCCGCCGCCCGCGAGGAGGGCCGTACGGCCGCGGCCCGGCTCACCGGCCGGCTCGGCTGGCTGACCGACCGGCAACGCGAGGACGTGGAGCGGCAGTTCGAGGCCGAGTACCTGGGCCTGGCGCGCGCCTCCTGGCGGCGCACGGCGGAGCGTGCCGAGGAGCTGCGCCGCACCTACGAGACCCGGTACCGGGCGCTGCGGCACCAACTGGTGGCCTGCTTCCTGCTGGGCTGCGCCGTGTGGGCGGCGACGGGGCTGCTGGCGCTGTCGGCGGCCCGGTGACGGTTCGGCGGGCGCTCCCGGCGGTCCCAGGGTGCTCCGGCCGCATGGACGGGCGGAACCGGATCCGTACCGGCCGGAAGTGGCCGCCATGTCGGGCCGCGCGGGCGCGGCGCCGTCATACTGACGGTCGTGCGGGTTGCGATCATGACGGCGGGATCCCGGGGCGACGTCGCCCCGTACACCGGGCTCGGCCAGGGCCTGTGCCGCGCCGGGCACGAGGTCACTCTGGTCACCCATGCCCGCTTCGAGTACCTGGTGGCGGGCTCCGGGGTCGCCTTCCGGCCGCTTCCGGTCGATCCGCGGGCCGAGTTGGAGTCCGTGCGCGGGCGGGGACTGCACCGCAGCGCCAGCGGTGTGGGCAAGCTGGTGCGGGTGGCCGAGATGGCGCGGCGGCTCGTCGGCCGGATGTCGGACGGCCTGGTGGCCGCCGCCCGCGCGAGCGATGTGCTGCTGTTGTCCGGCGCGGTGGCGCCGCTCGGGCACGCCATCGCGGACGGGCTGTCCCTGCCCAGCATGGGCGTCTACCTCCAGCCGCTCGCGCCCACCCGGGAGTTCGCGCCCCCGGTGCTGGGCGGCGGGTCCTGGGGCGGAGCGGGCAACCGGTTCGCCGGGCACGGGGTGAGCCTGGCCGTGGACCAGATCTTCGCGGCGGCCGTGCCGGAGGTGCGGGCGCGGCTGGGTGCACCGCCGAAACGGCTCGGCACCGCCCGGCGGGCACGTGCGCGCACCTGGCCGGTGCAGCACGGTTTCAGCCCGCTGGTGGTCCCGCGGCCCCGGGACTGGCGGGCGGGTCTGGACGTGTGCGGCTACTGGTGGCCGTACGACGCCGCGGCCGGGCTTCCCCGCGACGCGCGGGACTTCCTGGACGCGGGGCCCGCTCCGGTCTTCGTCGGCCTGGGCAGCGCCACCGTGCCCGACGCCGGGCGGCTGAGCGAGCAGGTCGTGACGGCGCTGCGGCGGGCCGGGCTGCGCGGGGTGGTGCAGCAGGGCTGGGGCGGGCTCGCGGCGGACGGCGACGACATGCTGACCATCGGCGAGGCGGCGCACTCCACGCTGTTCCCCCGGATGGCCGCCGTGGTCCACCACGCGGGCGCGGGCACGACGGCCGCCGGACTGCGTGCCGGGGTGCCGGCCGTTCCGGTCCCGATCCAGTTCGACGAGAGTTTCTGGTCCGCCCGTCTGGTCGACCTGGGCGTGGCGCCGGCCGCGGTACCGCTGCGCGGTCTGACCACGGACGCCCTGTCCGCCGCCCTGGTCCGCGCGACCCGCGACCCCGCGTTCGCCGACCGCGCACGGCAGTTGGGCGCCCGGATCAGCACGGAGGACGGCGTGGCGCCGGTCCTGGCGGCCCTGGACCGACTGGCCGGATAGCCCGCGCGCGGCGGCCGCCCGTGCCTCGGCGCGGCTCAGCTCGACCCAGCGGGCGCGGCGCGCGAGACGCGGCCGCTCGGTGTCCCGAGCCCGCCCGCCACGGTCCCTCCCCTGCCCGCCGTACCCTCCGTACCGGCCAATTTTGTCGTGTACGCGCTCTTGTGGTGAAGCCGACTCCACCTTACTTTTCAGTAAGTTAGCTGTGAACGCGCCTGTGTTCAGCTGCTCCGCCCTGTCAGGGCCCGTACCTCCACGCACCCCCGTCCAGAGGAGAGCAGTCATGCCTGCCTTCACCACCAGGCACCTTTGCTCCGTGGCCGCCGCGCTCGTCCTGGCCCTCACCGCTCCCGCCACCGCCGCCACCGCCGTGTCCGACGCCGCGGCCCTGCGCGAGGTGCTGTTCGTGGGCAACAACTGGGACGGCACCGCGGACGTCATCGGCTCCGGCGGCGACTACGCGAAGGCCGGCCGGATCGACGTCATCCCCGACAAGGACCAGCGGATGGCGGAGATCAACGCCGATCCGATCAAGTGGATCTACTTCATGGCCATCCGCGACAGCGTCGGCGAGGGCCACGACCAGTTCGTGGACGACATGTACTCCACCCCGGACGGGAAGTCGGTCGTGGTGTCGCGGCCGAGCTTCGCCGACGTGGTCTCGATCGATCTGGCCACCGGCGCGGTCAACTGGCGCTTCCCGGTGAGCGGTTACCGCGCGGACCACATGGCGGTCTCCCCCGACGGCACCCGGGTCGCGGTGTCTGCCTCGACCGCGAACACCGTGCACGTGCTGGACATCGCCACCGGCAGGCAACTCGGTTCCTTCGGCACCGGCGACAAGCCGCACGAGAACATCTTCACCAAGGACGGCAAGTACATCTGGAACATGTCCATCGGGGACGTCAACACCGACCTCGACGACCCGTTCTGGGACTGGACGAAGGGCGACCGGCACATCACGGTCGTCGACGCGACGACCTTCCGGCAGGTCAAGGTCATCGACATGCGGGAGCGGCTCGACGCGATCGGCCTGACCGATTTCTCGGACGCGGTGCGCCCCGCGGTCTTCTCCCCGGACGAGTCCAGACTGTATTTCCAGGTCTCGTTCTTCAACGGCTTCCTGGAGTACGACATCGCCGCGGACCGGATCACCCGGGTGAAGACGCTGCCGGAGAACCCGGCGACCAGCGCGGACCGCACCACCTGGGTCAACGACTCGCGCCACCACGGCATTTCGATGAGTCCGGACGGTACGAAGCTGTGCGTCGCGGGCACCATGGACGACTACGCCACGGTCGTCGACCGCGCCACCCTCCAGGAAGGCCCGCTGGTCGGCACGTCCAAACCGTACTGGGCCACGGTCAGCGGCGACGGCAAGGACTGCGTGGTCTCCGAGAGCGGCGCCGACCAGGTCACCGCGATCGACTTCGCGACCGGGCGGAAGGTCGCGACGGTCGCGGTCGGCGACCATCCGCAGCGGGTGCGGCTCGGGCACGTCCAGGCCGACTGGACCGGCCCGGCGGAAGGCTGACGAACCTGACCGGACCCGCCCCGCCCGGACCTGACGGACTGTCGTGACCGGTCGCCGGACGGTGTCCGGCCGCCGTGGACCGGTGCGGGCGGTGTCCGTCCGGCCGCCGTCGGCGGCCGGTCAAGTGCCGAGCCGGTTCGTCACGTTCAGCAGGTACTCCTTCCGGTTCAGCGGGTTGTGGTCGGTGCGCGCCCGCTCCGGGACGGCGCCGCGGGTCACCGGTGCGTAGTGGTCGAAGGCGCTCTCCAGCTCGCCCTCGCACCGGGTCAGCCCGGGCAGCCGCTGCCCGAGACCGTGCACCCGGGCGGCGGGCACCGCACCCTCCAGCACGCACCCGGTGCCGTGCGTCGCGGTGGTCCGCGGCACCGCCGACAGGTGCGCGAGCACCGGCAGCAGGGTGCCGAGGGTGTCCGCCGGGGCCTCGATGCGGAAGCGGCGCATCGGCTCGTGCACCCGGGTGCCCGCCCGTCGCAGCGCCTCGACCAGGACGAGCGGGGTCAGTCCGCGGAAGTCGGCCCCGGTGCTCGACATGCTCTTGTCGAAGCCCTGGTGGGCGTGGCTCTGCCGGGGCGAGTACCCGGAGTGGGTCACGGTCACCGTGCAGTCGGTGACCTGCCAGCCGTGCAGCCCCTGCCCGAGCGTCTCGCGCACCGTGTCCTCGACGGCCTTGAAGAAGGCGTACGGCATCGAGCCGAGTTCCACCTCCAGCCGGAAGCCGGTGCGCGAGCCGGCCGGGGCCGGGTCGACGCGGAGTCCGACGGTCGCCAGGAACGGGTTCCCGTCCTTCTTGTTGAACTCCACGGCCGCCCCGCTGCCGAGCGGACGCTCGACGCAGAGGGTCGTCGTCTCCCGGAACGTGACGTCGAGACCGTACTCGTCGGCGAGGGTCGCCTGGACGACCTCCTTCTGCACCTCCCCGTAGAGGGAGACGGAGGTCTCCTGCCGCAACTCGTCGTGCCGGACGCCGATCAGCGGGTCCTGCTCGGCGAGCTGGGTGAGCGCGATGTGCAGCGACCGCCGCTCCACGTGCGGGCCCGGGACGACGACACTCTCCAGGGTCGGCGGTGCGAAGTGACGCCGGCGGGCCCGGCGCGGCACTTGCCCGCGCGCGAGCGCACCGTCGCGCGGGAGCCCGCCGGGCCGGTCCGCACCGGGAAGCCGGTCGGCCGGGTCCCTACCAGGGGGCCCGTCGGCCGGATCCGCGCGAGGGGGTCCGGCCGTCCCGCCCGCTCGGGGGCACGCCTCGATCGTGTCCCCGATCCTGATGCCGCCGAGACCCCACAGCTTGCCGATCCGGCCCGCGCCGACGCTCTCCGCCCGGGCGTCGGTGCCACGGTCGAAGACGCTCACCGCGGTGACTTTCCCTTCCTGCCCTTCCCGCCGGTCTCCGTCCCGCCTGCGTCCCTTCCTCAGGTCCCTCGGGTCCCCTTCGCGCGGACCCCCGTCCCACGGGCCGTCCCCGTACCGGATCCGGTCGCGGGTGCGCAGGGTGCCGGAGAAGATCCGCGCGTAGGCGGCCTTCTCCCCCGCCGGGCCCCGGTCGATCTTGAACACCGTGGCCGACAGCGGGCCGTCAGGGTCGCCCGCGGCGGCGGGCAGCAGGTCCTCGACGCCGGCGATCAGGTCGGCCACGCCCGCGCCGGTGACGGCCGAGCCGAAGTACACCGGGTGGACGCAGGCATGCCCGGTCTGCGCGGCGAGGGCCGCGCGCAGCCGGCCGGGGGTGACGGCGCCCTCGACGTAGGCGGCGAGCAGGTCGTCGTCCTGGTCCGCGAGCACGTCGAGCGCACCGGCGCCGAGTCCGGGCACGAAGCGGGCAGCGGGGGTGCCGAGCGCGACGGCGGTGCCCATCGGCACCAGCGACGGGGTGAGCCGGCGGGCCATGGCCCGCAGTACCTCCCCCGCCTGCGCCCCACGTCGGTCGATCTTGTTCACGAAGACCAGTGTGGGGATCCGCAGCCGGCGCAGGGTCCGCATCAGCACCCGGGTCTGGGCCTGGACGCCCTCGACGGCCGAGACGACCAGCACGGCGCCGTCGAGCACACCGAGGACCCGTTCCACCTCGGCGATGAAGTCCGGGTGGCCGGGTGTGTCGATGAGGTTGACGGTGACGCCGTCGAGCGGGAAGGAGACGACGGCGGACCTGATGGTGATGCCGCGCTGCCGCTCCAGCGCGAGGGTGTCGGTCCGCGTGCTGCCCGCGTCGACGCTGCCGACCTCGTCGATCACTCCGGCGGAGTGCAGCAGCCGCTCCGTCAGGCTGGTCTTACCGGCGTCTACGTGCGCGAGGATTCCGAGATTGAGCAGATGCACTGAGCGTGATGTCCTTCGGCATGGGTGGGATTCCTTCCTGGGTGGACATGCACACAGTTCGCATCTCGGGTCCTCTCCGTATGCCGATCGGTCACGCACAGTGCAGCAGGCCCGGGACCCGACGGCAACGGATTAACGCTCGACGACAGCGCGTCACAGCGCTCGCCGTGACCACGCCCCGGCCCTAGAGTGACGTACATCACGTTCGGTCGCCGATCCCCCTTTCCTTCCGCTTCCTTCTGGTTCCTCCCGTTTCCTCACGCCCGTAACGGCCTGGAGGGCACATGACCCACATCAAGGTGAACGTGGACGGCACGGTCTACGAGGACGACGTGGCGCCCCGTCTCCTCCTCGTGCACTACCTGCGCGACCGCCTCGGCCTGACCGGCACGCCGATCGGGTGCGACACCTCGAACTGCGGGGCGTGCACGGTCGACCTGGACGGAGCGACCGTCAAGAGCTGCTCGGTGCTGGCCGTCCAGGCGGACGGCTGTCGGGTGACCACCGTGCAGGGGCTGGCCCGGGACGGAGAGCTGACCGCCTTGCAGCGCGCCTTCCACGAACAGCACGCGCTCCAGTGCGGCTACTGCACCCCGGGCATGATCATGGCGGCGCGCGACCTGCTGCGCGAGAACCCGCATCCCGAGGCCGACGAGGTGCGCCACGCCCTGGAGGGCAACCTCTGCCGGTGCACCGGCTACCAGAACATCGTCCGCGCGGTGCTCGCCGCCTCCGGCCAGGAGGCCCCGCAGGAGCCCCAGGAGGTCCGGGAGGTCTCGGCATGACCGATCAGGTCGCGGCCCGCGAGGTCGGCCGCTCCCGGCTGCGCAAGGAGGACGCGCGGCTGATCACCGGCCAGACCAACTGGACCGACAACATCCAGGTCACCGGCCTGCTGCACCTCGCCGTGCTGCGCAGCCCGATGGCCCACGCGCACATCGTTCGGATCGACGTCTCGCCCGCGCTCGACCGCCCCGGAGTGGTCGCGGCGTTCAGCGGCGCCGACCTCGCCGACGGGCTCGGCTCGCTGCCCTGTGCCTGGCTGGTGACCGAGGACATCGTGGTGCCCGACCACCCGCCGATCGCCACCGGCGAGGTCCGTTACGCCGGTGACCCGGTCGCCGTGGTGGTGGCCCGCGACCGGTACGCGGCCGCCGACGCCCTGGAGGCGATCGAGGTCGACTACGAGCCGCTGGAGCCGGTCCTCGACCTGGAGGCCGCACTGGCGGACGACGCGCCGCTGGTCCACGCGGACAAGGGCACCAACCGCAGCTACGTGTGGCCGCTGGCGACCGGCGAGAGCTTCGCCGCGGTCCGTGAGCGCGCCGACGTCGTCCTGCGGCGCCGCTACCACCAGCAACGCCTCATCCCCAACGCGATGGAGCCCCGCGCGGTCGTCGTCACCCCGCTCGCCGCCTCCGGCGAGTACACGGTCTACTCGACGACGCAGATCCCGCACATCCTGCGGATCATGCTGGCGACGGTCACCGGCGTGCCCGAGCAGAAGCTCCGGGTGATCGCCCCCGACGTGGGCGGCGGCTTCGGCTCCAAGCTCCAGGTGTACGGCGAGGAGGCCGTCGCCCTCGCGGTCGCGCGCCGGCTGGGCCGTCCGGTGAAGTGGACCGAGTCCCGCTCCGAGGGCTACCTGGCGACCCACCACGGCCGCGGCATGATCCAGGACGTCGAGGTGGCGGCCACCCGGGACGGCAGGCTGCTCGGCCTCAAGGTGGACCTGACCGCCGACATGGGCGCGTACCTGATGCTCGTCACACCGGGCATCCCGATCCTCGGCGCCTTCATGTACCCGGCGATCTACAAGATGGACGCCTACGACTTCACCTGCACGGGCGTCTTCACCACCCGGACCCCCACCGACGCCTACCGCGGCGCCGGACGTCCGGAGGCGACGTTCGCCATCGAGCGGACCATGGACGAACTGGCCGCGGAACTCGGCCTGGACCCGGTGGAGCTGCGGCGCCGCAACTGGATCCGGCACGAGGAGTTCCCGTACACCACCATCGCCGGCCTCACCTACGACAGCGGCGACTACGAGGCCGCCACGGACAAGGCGCTCGCCCTGTTCGGCTACGAGGACCTGCGCGCCGAGCAGCGCGAACGCAACGCGCGCGGCGACACCGTACGTCTCGGCATCGGCGTGTCGACCTTCACCGAGATGTGCGGGCTGGCCCCGAGCCGGGTGCTGCGCGACCTCAGGTACGGGGCCGGCGGCTGGGAGGCGGCGAGCATCCGCATGCTGCCCACCGGCAAGGTCGAGGTGGTCACCGGCACCAGCCCGCACGGGCAGGGGCACGAGACCTGCTGGAGCCAGATCGCAGCCGACGTGCTCGGCGTGCCGTTCGAGGACATCGAGGTGGTGCACGGCGACACCCAGTCCTCGCCGCAGGGCATGGACACCTACGGCTCACGGTCGCTGGTGGTCGGCGGCGAGGCCGTGCACCGGGCGGCGGTCAAGGTGGTGGAGAAGGCCCGGAAGGTGGCCGCGCACCTGCTGGAGGCGAGCGAGCAGGACCTGGACTTCACGGACGGCGTGTTCTCCGTGAAGGGCTCCCCGGAGGCGCGCAGGACCATCCAGGAGATCGCCTTCGAGACGTTCGCCTCGCACGACCTGCCCGACGGCATGGAACCCACCATCAACGCCGAGTACCTGGTCGACCCGGAGAACTTCTCCTATCCGCACGGCACCCACCTGTGCGCCGTCGAGGTCGACACGGAGACCGGCGCGGTGACCATCCGGTCGTACGTCTGCGTCGACGACGTCGGCCGGGTCGTCAACCCGATGATCGTCGAGGGGCAGGTGCACGGCGGGCTGGCGCAGGGCATCGCGCAGGCGCTGTACGAGGAGGCCGTCTACGACGACGAGGGCAACCTCGTCTCCGGCACCATGGCGGACTACCTGGTGCCGTCCGCGGCCGACCTCCCCGACTTCGTCACCGACCGGACCCAGACGCCGGCCGAGGGCACCGCCCTGGGTGTCAAGGGGGTCGGCGAGGCGGGGACCATCGCGTCGACGCCCGCCGTGGTCAACGCAGTCGTGGACGCGCTCCGGCCGCTCGGCGTGCGGGACGTGCGGATGCCCTGCACACCGGAACGGGTCTGGCGGGCCGTCCGCTCGGCCGCCGGGAAGGAGGCCGCAGGATGATTCCCCCCGCGTTCGAGTACACCCGGCCCGAGAGCGTGGACGAGGCGCTGCGCGCGCTCGCCGAGGCGGGCGACGAGGCGAAGGTGCTGGCCGGCGGGCAGAGCCTGCTGCCGCTGCTGCGGCTGCGGCTGGCCTTCCCCGAACTGCTCGTGGACGTCGGCCGGATCCCTCAGCTGCGCGGGGTCCGGGAGGACGGCGACACCCTCGTCATCGGTGCGCTGACCACGCACCACGAGGTCATCCGCGACCCGCTGGTCCGCCGGCACGCGGGACTGCTCGCCGCGGCGACCGAGACCGTGGCCGACCCCGCCGTACGGCACCGGGGCACGCTGGGCGGCTCGCTCGCGCACGCCGACCCGGCCGGTGACCTGCCCGCGGTGGCGCTTGCGCTGGACGCGGAGCTGGTCGCGGCCGGTCCGGGCGGGCGGCGCACCGTCCCGGCCAGGGACTTCTTCACGGACTACTTCCAGTCCGCGCTGGCACCCGACGAGTTGCTGGTGGAGGTGCGGCTGCCGAAGACGGGCGGCTGGGACTTCCACTACGAGAAGTTCCACCGGGTGGCCCAGGCCTGGGCGATCGTCGGCGTGGCGGCCCTGGTGCGCCGCACGGACGGGCGCATCGCCGAGGCGCGCATCGGGCTCAGCAACATGGGCAGCACCCCGCTGCGGGCGGTGGCCACCGAGCGGGCGCTGGTCGGCGCCGAGGACGCGCGGGCCGTGGCGCGGGCCGCCGAGCAGGCCGCCGAGGGCACCCGGCCGGCGCAGGACGTCTCGGCCTCGCCCGAGTACCGGGCGCACCTCGCGCGGGTGCTGACCCGGCGGGCGGTGCTGAGCGCGACCGGAGCGAGGTGAGCGCCGATCACCCGGATGGACGACCCGGAGCAGGTGCGGACCCGCCTGGAGGAGACGGGGTACCTCGTCGACGAGGGGCTGGCCGTCACCTGTTTCCTGGCCCTGAGGCTCAACCGGCCGCTGTTCTGCGAGGGCGACGCGGGCGTCGGGAAGACCGCGCTCGCCGCCGCCCTCGCCGAGGCGCTGGGCGCGCCGCTGATCCGGCTGCAGTGCCACGAGGGCATCGATGCCACGCAGGCCCTGTACGACTGGGACTTCCCGCGTCAGCTGCTGCACCTGCGGGCCGCCGAGGCGGCCGGGGTCACCGACGCGGAGCGGCTGGAGGGCGAGCTGTACGACCGGCGGTTCCTGATCGCCCGGCCGCTGCTGCGGGCGTTGCAGACGTGGCCGTCGGTGCTTCTGGTGGACGAGATCGACCGGGCCGACGACGAGTTCGAGGCGTTCCTGCTGGAGCTGCTGTCCGAGTACTCGGTGACCGTCCCGGAGCTGGGCACGCTGCGCGCCGAGGTGCCGCCGGTCGTCGTGCTGACCTCGAACCGGACCCGGGAGGTGCACGACGCGCTGAAGCGGCGGTGTCTGTACCACTGGTTCGACCATCCCTCCTTCGCCCGTGAACTGGCCATCGTGCGCCGCCGGCTGCCGGACGTCGCCGAGCGGCTGGCCGAGCAGGTGACCGCCCTGGTGCAGGCGTTGCGGGGCGCGGACCTGCTCAAGCCGCCGGGTGTGGCCGAGACGATCGACTGGGCGCGGGCCCTGGACGCCCTGGGGGCGAGCGAGGTCGACGCGGAGCTGGCGGTGGCCACGCTGGGCTCGGTGCTGAAGTACCGGGAGGACATGGCGCGGGCCCGGTCCCTCGACCTCACGGCGGTGCTGGCGGCCCGGGGAGCACGATCGGCATGACGGACACCGGACGCGGGGCGGTCGACGGGTGGCGGGCACCCGGTACGGGTCGGTGGGCGGACGGGGCGGCGGGGCCGGACGCGGTGCTGCTCGGCTTCGTACGGGCGCTGCGGGCCGCGGGGGTCGACGCGAGCACCGAGCGGCTGTACGCCTTCCTGCGCGCCGTGGACGTGCTGCGGCCCGGGGTGCGGGCGGACGTGCACGCGGCGGGCCGGGCGACGTTGTGCGGCGGACGGGACGACCTGGAGCGGTACGAGCGGGTGTTCGCCGCGTACTTCGGGCCGGCCGGCCCGAACGCCCCGGCGCCGGCCCGCGCCGCCGCGCCGCCCCGGGCGAGGCTCGTCGTCCGGGACGCGCCGGCCGGCGGCCGGGCACCGGGCGAGGGCGAGCCGCCCGGCCCGCCGGTACGGGCCCTCGCCAGCTCCGCCGAGGTGCTGCGGCACCGGGATGTCGCCGGGCTGGACGCCGCCGAACGCGTCCAGCTCAACCGGCTGCTGGCCGCGTTCGCACCGCACGTGCAGACCCGGCTGTCCGCCCGCCGCCGCCCGGCCCGGCGCGGCGCCGTCGATCCGCGGCGGACCGTGCGGGAACTGCTGCGGCGCGGCGGGGAGCCCGCGCTGCTGCGGCGGCACGCGCGCGTGCGGCGGCCGCGCCGGGTGGTGCTGCTCGTCGACGTGAGCGGTTCGATGGCGCCGTACGCCGACGCCCTGCTGCGGTTCGCGCACGCGGCGGCGCGCGGGGCGCCGACGGAGGTGTTCACCGTCGGCACCCGGCTGACCCGGGTGACCCGCGAACTCTCCCACCGCGACCCGGACCTGGCGATGGCGGCCCTCGCGGCGGCCGTGCCGGACTGGCGCGGCGGCACCCGGCTCGGCGACCTGCTGCGCGAGTTCCTGAACCGCTGGGGGCAGCGCGGCATGGCACGCGGCGCGGTCGTCGTGCTGCTCTCGGACGGCTGGGAGCGCGGCGATCCCGCGGCGCTCGGGGCCGAGATGCGCCGGCTGCACGCACTGGCGCACCGGGTGGTATGGGCCAACCCCCGCAAGGCACGGCCCGGTTACGCACCGCTGGCCGGGGGGATGGCGGCGGCCCTGCCCAGCGTGGATGCGTTCGTCGAGGGTCACAGCCTGGCGGCTCTGGAACGGCTGGCGGCCGTGGTGCGCGGCGCCGCGGCCGACCCGGCCGGGGCCACCGGCGGGAGCGTCGCGAAGACCGGCAGAACCGGAGCGGGCGACGAGTCCGGGCGGAGAGGAGCGGGACGTGCGTGAGATCCTTCCGGCGCTGGAGCGCTGGTACGCGGCGGGCGTCCCGTTCGGGCTCGCCGAGGTCGTGGCGGTCAGCCGCAGCGCGCCGCGCGGGCCCGGCGCGGCCATGGCGGTCGGCCCCGGCGACGAGGTCGTGGGCAGTGTGTCCGGGGGCTGTGTGGAGGGCGCGGTCTTCGAGCTGGCGCAGGAGGTCGTGACGAGCGGCGAGGCCCGTCTCGAAACCTTCGGCTACAGCGACGAGGACGCGTTCGCGGTCGGCCTCACCTGCGGCGGCGAGATCACCCTGCTGGTGCGGCCGGTGACGCCGGCGTCCGATCCGGTCTTCGGCGCGGTCGCCGCGTCGGTCGCCCGGGGCGAGCCGGTGACCATGGCCACGGTGGTCGACGGGCCCGCGCGGCGCGGCGCCACGCTGGCCGTGTGGCCGCGGGCGGTGGCCGGCACGCTCGGCACGACCGGTCTGGACGCGGCGGTCACCGCGGACGCGCGCGGCGAACTGGCCCTCGGCGCCACCGGGTCCCGGCACTACGGCCCGCACGGCGAGCGCCGCGAGGACGCGGTCACCGTCTTCCTGCACTCCTTCGCGCCGCCGCCCCGGATGCTGGTCTTCGGCGCGATCGACTACGCGGCGGCGGTGGCCCGGATCGGCGACTTCCTCGGCTACCGGGTCACCGTGTGCGACGCCCGCCCGGTCTTCGCCACACCCAAGCGGTTCCCGGCGGGTGCGGAGGTCGTCGTGGACTGGCCGCACCGCTACCTGAGCGGCACCGAGACGGACGGGCGGACGGTGATCTGCGTCCTCACCCACGACCCGAAGTTCGACGTGCCGCTGCTGGAGGAGGCGCTGCGCCGGCCGGCCGCCTACATCGGGGCGATGGGCAGCCGCCGTACCCACGACGAACGCCGGAAACGGCTGACCGACGCCGGGATCACCGAGGACGAGCTGTCCCGGCTGCGCTCGCCGCTCGGGCTCGACCTCGGGGCCCGTACGCCCGAGGAGGTCGCCGTGTCCGTCGCCGCCGAGATCGTCGCGCTGCGCTGGGGCGGCAGCGGCGTGCCCCTCACCGCGACCGCCGGGGACATCCACCCGGCGGGCGCTTCCTGAGTGCGAGGAGGAAGTCATGGAGCTGAACCACGAGTTCACCGTCCCCGTCCCGGTCGACGACGCCTGGCACGCGCTCCTCGACATCGAGCGGATCGCACCGTGCCTGCCGGGGACGACGGTGCAGGAGTTCGACGGCACGACGGTGACCGGCACGGTGAAGGTCAAGGTCGGGCCGGTCACCGTGGCGTACCGGGGCACGGCCGTCTTCGAGGAGCGGGACGAAACGGCGCACCGGATGGTGATCGTGGCGAACGGCCGGGAGATCCGCGGCCAGGGGACGGCGCGGGCCACGGTCACCGGCACGCTGAGCGAACGCGACGGCGGTACGGCGGTGTCGGTGCGGACCGATCTGACGGTGACCGGGCGGCCCGCGCAGTTCGGGCGGGGGGTGCTGGCGGAGGTGGGTGACCGGCTCGTGGGCCAGTTCGCGCAGTGTCTGGGCGAGCGGATCACCGAGCGGCCCGGGGCGCCCGGCGAACAGCCTGCTCCGCCGGCGGCGGAGCCGGAACCGCTCGACCTGGTCCGGGCGGCCGGGCTGCCGGTGGCCAAGCGGGCGGCGGGCGCGGCGGCGGTACTGGCGGTGCTGCTGCTGGTGCTGGGAGGCGTGTGCCGACGGCTGCGGCGCGGGCGCCCCCGGCGGTGCCGCTGAGCGTCCGCCGCACCGTCCGCCCCGGACGGTCCGGCGAGAGCGCGGTGCGCCGATCGTCGGCGGCGCGTCACGGCCGGGCGCCCGCCCCTTCCGCCCCGGGCCTACCGCTGGGGCAGCCGGTGGAGCGTCACGTCCGTGAGCGCGCCGTCGGTGAGGGTCGCCGTGAGGTACGTGCAGTGCGGCTGCCGTCGGCGGTCCGTCGGCGAACCGGGGTTGAGCAGGCGCAGGCCGGTCGGGGCCGTGGTGTCCCAGGGGATGTGGCTGTGGCCGAAGACCAGGACGTCGAGGTCGGGGAAACGGGCGGCGCAGCGCGTCTCGCGGCCCGCGGCGGGTCCGGTCTCGTGGACGACGCCGAGGCGCAGGCCGCCCAGTTCGGCGCGGGCCACCTCGGGGAGGCGGGCCCGCAGCAGCGGTCCGTCGTTGTTGCCGTACACCGCGATGAGCCGCCGGCTGCGGCTCTCCAGCAGGTCGAGGGTGGCGGTGTCGACCCAGTCGCCGGCGTGGACCACCACGTCGGCGTGCGGCAGCTCGGCGAGCAGCGGGTCCGGCAGCCGCTCGGCCCGCCGTGGAAGGTGGGTGTCGGACATGAGGAGCAGGCGCACCTGGCCAGGGTAGGCCGACACGTCCCGGCGGGGCGGCCCGACGGGCGGGGGGTCGGGAGGCGGAGCTGCCTGTCACCGCTCGGGTGTCCCGTCGGAGGGGTCGCCGCGTACCTCGCGTGTCGGGTGGCACGGCGGACGGTGATCCACACACCTCACAGGCTACCTGAACAGTTCCAACTGGACAGTCTTGGCTGCGTTATCTAGGGTGTTGGCCATGGACGACATCTCGGGCTCCGCCACCCGTGCCGCGCGCGACCTGCGCGTGGTGCTCAGCCGCATGCGGCGCCGTATCCGCGAGGTCGCCCAGGACGCCGACCTCACCCCCTCCCAGGAGTCGGCGCTCACCCTGGTCGGCAAGCACGGCGCCGCCACGGCCAGTGCCCTGGCGTCCGCGGAGGGGGTGCGACCGCAGTCGATGGCCGCCACTCTCGCCGTACTCGACCAGCAGGGTCTGATCCGTCGCACCCCCGACCCCGACGACGGCCGTCGGCAGCTGGTGACCCTCACCGACGCCGGCCAGGCCCGCGTCGAGGGCAACCGGCAGGCGCGTGAGGAGTGGCTGGCCCGGGCCTTCCAGGACCGGTTCAGCGAGGAGGAACGGCACACCGTCCTGGAGGCACTGGCCCTCCTGGAACGGCTGTCGCAGCAGTGACACCGAGGCTCACCGGACGCTCCCGGCAGTCGACGACCGCCGCGGGCGACCGGTCCGCCGGCGCGGCCCCGACCGCCGCGCACCGGCGGACGGCGCCGTACGCCACCGCCTCGGCAATCGCCTCCAGCCCGGCCCCGGTCACGACCACCGGCACGCCGTGCCGGTCCGGCTCCGCGCCGGCAGTGACCGCACCGGACCGCTCCCCCGACCGCTCCCCGGTCCGCCCACACCCCGAACATCCCGAGACAAACCCCGAAAGGCCCCACCGATGGCACTCACCGCCCTCGACCCCCGCACCGCCCTCGTCGTGATCGACCTCCAGCGCGGCATCGCCGGTGCGCCCACCCAGCCGTACGGCGGCCCCGAAGTGGTGGCCCGCTCGGCGGAGCTGGCCGACGCCTTCCGGGCCCGGGACCTGCCCGTGGTCCTGGTCCGCGTGACCTTCGCGCAGGACGGTTCGGACCGGGTCCCCGGCCGCACCGAGCACCAGGCACCGGCCCGCTCCTACCCGGAGGGCTGGGACGTCATCGTCGACGAGCTGTCCGGCCACCCCGGCGACATCCACGTCACCAAGCGCAACTGGGGCGCCTTCCACGGCACCGACCTCGACGTCCAGCTGCGCCGCCGGGGCGTCACCCAGATCGTGCTGACCGGCATAGCGACCAGCATCGGCGTCGAGTCCACCGCCCGCGCCGCGTACGAGCACGGCTACCACGTCGCCGTCGCCACGGACGCCGTGGCCGACCTGAGCGCCGAGGCGCACGCGGGCAGCGTCGAGCGGATCTTCCCGCGGCTCGGCGAGACGGGCACGACGGCGGAGATCCTGCAGCTCCTGGCCAAGACCCACGGCTGACGTCGGCCGCTGCCCGGGCCCGGCCTCCGGTCGAAGGCAAACGCCGCCCTTACCGGGGGCCGGGTTAACATTCGGCCACGCACACGCTGCCATGGAGGCAACGGAAAGCGAGCCGAGGGGGCTAGGAAGCCGGATGCCGGTCAAGGTCAGTGTCATCGTCCCGGTCTGCAATCCCGGGCCTTACATCGAGGACTGCGTCGCCTCGATGCTGCGTCAGTCGCTGCCCCGGGACCAGTACGAGGTGATCTTCGTCGACGACGGTTCCACCGACGCCACCCCGGCCAGACTGGACGAGCTTGCCGCCGCGCACCCGCAGTTCACCGTCGTCCACCAGCCGAACTCCGGCTGGTCGGGCAAACCGCGCAACGTGGGGATCGAGGCCGCCCGCGGCGAGTTCGTGATGTTCGTCGACAACGACGACTACCTCGGCGACGAGGCCCTGGAGCGGATGTACGAGTACGGGGTGACGAACAAGGCCGACGTCGTCGTGGGCAAGATGGCCGGCAAGGGCCGCCCGGTGCCCGTGGAACTGTTCCGGCGCAACCACCCGCACGCCACCGTGGACAACGCCCCGCTCATCGACAGCCTGACCCCGCACAAGATGCTCCGGCGCGACTTCCTGGACCGCATCGGGCTGCGCTTCCCCGAGGGCCGGCGCCGCCTGGAGGACCACGTCTTCGTCACGGAGGCGTATCTGCGCGCGGACAACGTCTCCGTGCTCAGCGATTACGTCTGCTACTACCACGTGAAGCGGGACGACGCGTCGAACGCCGGATTCCAGCGCTTCGACCCCGTGGGCTACTACAAGAACCTCCGCGAGGCCCTGGACGTGGTCGAGCGGCACACCGAGCCGGGCCCGCGGCGCGACCGGCTGCTGCGCCGCTGGCTGCGCGTGGAGATCGTGGACCGGATGAGCGGCCGGCGCCTGCTCGGCCTCCCGGACGACTACCGGCGGGAGCTGTTCCACGAGATGCGCGGGGTGGTCGTCGAACGGTTCGGGCCCGGCGTCGCCGCCGGCCTGCGCCCCGCGCAGCGCATCGTCGCCGCACTGATCAGGGACGACCGGTACGACGACCTGGTCGCCCAGGCCGAATGGGAGGCCGGGGTCGTCCCCAAGGCCGCGCCGACCGGCGTCGAGTGGCGTGACGGGACGCTGTGGGTGGACTTCACCGCCGAGTACAAGCGCGACGGCGAGCCCCTGACCTTCCCCGTCGGCGGGGCCCGCACCCCGGCCGCCGAGGCACCCCGGGATCTGGCCCAGACGACGGCCTGGCTCGGAGCGGACGCCGTCGCGGGCTTCGAGACGGCCACCGCCGACCTCGTCCTGCGAGACCGGGCCAGCGCCGCCTCCTTCTTCCAGCCGGTCGAAATCACCCACGAGCAGGTCCCCGCCGGCGACGGGCGGGTCCGGCTGGTGCTGCGCGCGACGGCCGCCGTCGACCCCGGCACCGCGGCGGGCGGCGTCCCGCTCCACGCGGGCCTGTGGGACGCGTACGTCCGGGTCGGCCTCGGCGGCTGGACCAAGGAGTGCCGGCTGGGTCCGGTCCGTGGTCCTGACCGCCCCGCTCCGCCGGCCGGCGCCGTCGCCGGGCGCGTGGTGCTGCCGTACTGGACCAAACAGCACGACAACTTCTCCCTGGACGTCGACAAGGCGGGCAAGTCACTGGGCCTCGGGCGGCTGACGCCCGAGGACGCCGCGGTCTCCGGCACCGATCTGCTGAGCGTCGCGCTCCCCCTGTACGTCGCGGACCGTGTCGACGTGCTGCTGCGGCTGACCGACTCGGCCGGCGGCAAGCAGACCGAGCGACCGGGGACGCTCACCCCGGCGCAGGGCACCGGCTCGCTCCTGGAGGCCCAGGTGCCGCTGCGCGAGCTGCGCGGCGCCGCCTGGCGGCTGGAGGTGTGCCCGGCGCCGCGGAGCGAGACGCCCCGCTTCCTGCCGCTGCCGCTCGTCCTGCGGCCCCGGCGCACCGGCGGCGCCCAGCTGACCCGTTCCACGGCACCGGGCCCGGTGCACCGCCGACTGGTGCGCCGCGCGCGGAGCATTCTGGGCGCCGCCCTGCGCGGGACGGGAGAGCGAAAGACAACACGGAAGGCGTGACGGAGTGCGGGCACTGGAAATAGCGGGAGCCTGGGTGTTGGAGCCCAAGGTGTACCAGGACCATCGGGGCAGCTTCCACGAGTGGTTCCGGGGCGAGGAGTTCCGCGAGGCCACCGGGTACGACTGGACGCTGGCCCAGGCGAACTGCTCGGTGTCCCGGCGGGGCGTGCTGCGCGGGGTGCACTTCGCCGACGTACCGCCCGGTCAGGCCAAGTATGTGACGTGCGTGAACGGATCCGTGCTTGACGTGGTCGTGGACATCCGCGTCGGCTCCCCCACCTACGGGCAGTGGGAGGCGGTACGGCTGGACGACGCCGACCGGCACGCGGTCTTCCTGGCCGAAGGGCTCGGCCACGCGTTCATGGCGCTCACCGACGACGCGACGGTGATGTACCTGTGCTCGACCGGCTACCTGCCGGAGCGTGAGCACGGGGTGCACCCGCTCGACCCCGAGCTGGGCATCGAGTGGCCGCGGGGCATCGAGCCGGTGCTGTCCGAGAAGGACGCCGCCGCCCCCACGCTGGCCGAGGCGGAGCGGTCCGGGCTGCTTCCCAGCCACGCGGACTGCTCCGCCTTCTACGAGCGGCTGCGTTCGGGTCGGCTCAGCGACTGACGCCGAACTGCGCCACCGCGCGACGCAGCGGCTCCCAGCCGCGGGACCGCTTGGTTCCGCGGTTGCGGGCCGCCGCCAGCGGCCCCCAGAAACCGGCCGACAGCAGCGCCTGCGGCTGCGCGGCCGTCGTCCGGTCCAGGATCGCCTCGGGCACCTTCTGCGGGTCGGGCACCTCGAACTCCGCGATGATCTCGTCGTACTTGTCCTGGAGCACCGTGCTCTCCGGGTCGGCTCCGAAGACCAGGAGCTGCCCGGTGGGCGCGGTGTCGACCAGGACCGTCACGAGGTCGGGGCGGTGGCGGTTCAGGATCTCGACGAGCTTGTAGACGTCACCGGTCCAGGCGTCGGTGTGCCGGTCCCGGGCCGCCTCGTCCACGCTGCGCGGCAGCATGTCGTCGAAGACGATCACACTGGCCCAGTCCGAGTGCCGCTCGATGTTGATGAAGTCGCGCAGGGCGTACTCGAACAGGTGCATGCCATCGATGAACGACAGGTCGAGGGTGGTGCGCCGCCAGTACCCGAACGGACTGCGGTTGCGGGCCAGGTTGCGCAGCGGGTGGCGGCCGCCCCGCAGATGGGCGAGGGGGTTCTCCCGGGCGAAGAAGTCGTCGCTCGTCGCCTTGGCGAGGTGCACGTCGCAGCGGATCTCCGTGACCACCTTGAACGCGGGGTCGATCGCGATGCTGGGCACCCGGGACAGCGTCAGGCTGCGGCCGTCGTTGACGCCGATCTCCAGGTAGTTGCGGTTCGCGGTGACCTTGTGCAGCTCCCGCAGGAACTCGTGCCGTTTCACTGGGACATCTCCTTGCGGATATGGGGCAGTGCTTCGTGCAGGGCGGACCGCCAGTCGCGCAGCGGTTCCAGGCCGGCCTCCCGCCACCGGTCGTGCCCGAGGACGCTGTAGGCGGGCCGGGGAGCCGGACGGGGGAAGGCGGCGCTGCCGACGGGGCGCACCCGGTTGGGGTCCGCGCCCGCCAGCAGGAAGACCTCCTGGGCCAGTTCGTGCCAGGTGGCCTCGCCGGAACTGGTCGCGTGGAAGACACCGTGCGCGCTGCCGTCCCGGGCGAGCCGGGTGCCGAGGTCCGCGATCCGCGCGGCCACGTCCGCGCTCCAGGTCGGCTGGCCGCGCTGGTCGTCGACCACGTCGAGGGTCTCCCGGCGGGCCTCCAGGTCGAGCATCGTGCGCACGAAATTCCGGCCGTGGACGCCGTACAGCCAGGCGGTGCGGACGACGGCGCCGGCCCCCGGGAGTTCCGCGAGGACCGCCTGCTCGCCGGCGAGTTTGGTACGGCCGTAGGCGGTGCGCGGGGCCGGCGGGTGGTCCTCGGGGTAGGGCGTGATCCGGGTCCGCTCCGGCCGGGCGGGGTCGGGAGCGCGAAGGGGTGCCTCGCCACCGAAGACGTAGTCGGTGGAGACGTGGATCAGGCGGGCGCCATGGACGGCGCAGGCGCGGGCGACGAGACGCGGCCCGTCGCCGTTGACGGTGAGCGCCCGCTCCTCGTCGGTCTCGGCGTCGTCGACGGCCGTGTACGCGGCACAGTTGACGACGAGGTCCGGGCGGTGCTCCGCGAGCGCCCGGCGTACCGCGTCGGGTTCGGTGATGTCGAGGGCGGTGCGGTCCAGGCCCGTCACGTCCGCGCCGCGCCGCCGCAGTTCCTCGACCGTGTCCCGGCCGAGCATGCCGCCCGCCCCGGTGACCAGCCACCTCATCGCGTCCCCTGCTGCTTGAGCGGCTCCCACCAGGCACGCCGGTCGCGGTACCAGGCGACGGTCTCGGCAAGGCCGGCGGTGAAGTCACGCCGGGGGCGGTAGCCCAGTTCGTCGCGGGCCTTGCTCCAGTCGACCGAGTAGCGCAGGTCGTGGCCCTTGCGGTCGGCGACGTGGTCGACCCGGTCCCAGTCGGCGCCGCAGGCTTCGAGGAGCAGACCGGTGAGGTCCCGGTTGGTCAGTTCGGTGCCGCCGCCGATGTTGTAGACCTCGCCGGGGCGGCCCTTTGTCCGGACCAGTTCGATGCCCTGGCAGTGGTCGTCGACGTGCAGCCAGTCGCGGACGTTGCGCCCGTCCCCGTACAGCGGGACCCGCAGGCCGTCCAGCAGGTTGGTGACGAACAGCGGGATGACCTTCTCGGGGAACTGGTGCGGGCCGTAGTTGTTGGAGCAGCGGGTGACCCGGACGTCCAGTCCGTGGGTGCGGTGGTATGCGAGGGCGAGCAGGTCGGAGGATGCCTTGGAGGCGGAGTAGGGGGAGTTGGGGGCCAGCGGGTGGGTCTCGGGCCAGGAGCCGGACTCGATGGAGCCGTAGACCTCGTCGGTGGATATGTGCACGAACGGGCCGACACCGTGACGCAGGGCCGCGTCCAGCAGCGTCTGGGTGCCGACGACGTTGGTGAGCACGAACTCGCCCGCTCCGTCGATGGACCGGTCGACGTGCGACTCGGCGGCGAAGTGCACGACCTGGTCGGCGTCCGCCATCAGCTTGTCGACCAGTCCGGCGTCGCGGATGTCGCCCTGCACGAAGTCGAGGCGGGGGTGTGCGGCGGGAAGGTTGGTGAGCGTACCGGCGTAGGTGAGCTTGTCCAGCACCGTGATCCGGGGGGCGTGCGGCCCGTCGTCGGCGAGGAGCGCCCGGACGTAAGCGGAGCCTATGAACCCGGCGGCGCCGGTGACGAGGAGATTCATGAACAGATCTGCACCTTGCTGTGGTCTCCGAGGACGAGGTGGTGGGCACTGGGCACGGTGGTCGTGGGGGTCACCTCGACGTGCCGTCCGATCAGCGAGGACTCGATCCGGCCCACCCCCTGGATGGAGGAGTCCCGCAGCACGATGGAGAACTCCAGCTCGCTGTCGGTGATCCGGCAGTTCTCCGCGACGGAGGTGAAGGGTCCGACGTAGGAGTCGCGGACGACGGTTCCCGAGCCGATGACCGCGGGGCCGACGATCCGGGAGTTCTCTATCCGCGCTCCCGCCTCGACCACCACCCGGCCGACGGTCTCGGACCGCTCGTCCACCTCGCCGTCGATCCGCCGCTCGGCCGACTCCAGGACGGTCCGGTTGACCTCCAGCATGTCCCCGACGTTGCCGGTGTCCTTCCAGTAGCCCTCGATGAGGGTGGAGCGCACGTCGGCACGGGTGTCGATGAGGCGCTGGATGGCGTCGGTGATCTCCAGTTCGCCACGCCGGGACGGCTCTATGGCGCGTACGGCCTCGTGGACGGCGGGGCTGAACAGATAGACCCCGACCAGCGCCAGATCGCTCTTGGGCCGCTGCGGCTTCTCCTCCAGGCGCACCACCCGGCCGGAGGCGTCGAGTTCGGCGACGCCGAAGGAGCGCGGGTCGGGGACATGGGTGAGCAGGATCTGGGCGTCGGGGCGGTGCGCCTGGAACTCGTCGACGAGGGCGCTGATGCCGCCGACCACGAAGTTGTCGCCGAGGTACATCACGAAGTCGTCGTCCCCGAGGAAGTCCCGGGCGATCAGCACCGCGTGGGCCAGCCCCAGGGGCTGCGCCTGGGGGATGTAGGTGACCTTGAGCCCGAACTCCGAGCCGTCGCCGACCGCCGCCTCGATCTCCGCGGCGGTCTCGCCGACGATCATCCCGACCTCGGTGATCCCGGCGGCGGCGATGGACTCCAGCCCGTAGAACAGCACGGGCTTGTTCGCCACCGGTACGAGCTGCTTGGCCGACGTGTGCGTTATCGGCCGCAGCCGGGTACCTGCGCCGCCCGAGAGCACGAGTGCTTTCATCTGCCACACCCTATAGGTGGTCGTTCGGTTCGAACCTTCGATTCTCTTGCTGGTTGGTTAAGAAGGTACGTCCTGTGTTCTACGGAAGGTTTACGGGAGGGTACGGTCCAGCGGCACGTGGGGTTCTCGTCACCGAGCAGACACCTTCAGTCACCCTCCGGTTCGACCATGGCACGCTGCACGTCGTCCTCGATCTCGGTCAGGGACCGGCCCTCGTCCCGGGCGTACTCGCTCAGCGCGGTCTGCAGGTCCCGGGCCAGGTCGCGCCAGGCCCGCACGGCGGTCTCGTAGGTGTCGGCCTGGGTTGCGGTCAACTGGGCCTCGGCCGGGGGCCCGTAGGTCTCCCGCAGCTCCTCCACCTGGGCGTGGGCGGCATCGGCGGCGCGCCGTTTGGCGACGAGTTCTTCGAAGGTGTGCGACACGGCAAGGACCCTAGGCACGCCGCGCGCGCCACGCACCCGCGACCTGCGGGCGGAGCCGGTACCCGTACCCGTGTGGCGGTCAGTCGCCGATCATGACGTCGGCCCACACCTGCTTGCCGCCGCCCGCCGGTACGGTTCCCCACGCCGTCGACACGGCCTCCACCAGCAGGATGCCCCGGCCGCCCGTGGCCTCCCAGCCGAGGTTGGTGGGCTTGACGGGGGTGCGCGGCGAGGCGTCGGCGACGGCGGCCCGGCAGCGGCTGCCGACCAGCGTGAGGTCGAGCCGGACCGGGCCGCCGGTGTGCACGAGGGCGTTGGTGACCAGTTCGGAGACGACGAGCAGGACGGCGTCCACGGCGTCCACGGGCAGCCCCCAGGAGCGCAGGGTGCGCAGGGTGAAGCGCCGGGCGTGCCGTGCGGCCTCCGGCACCCGCCACACCGTCCAGCTCTCCCGCAGCGGGCGCACGGCCATGCCGTCGTAGCGCATCAGCAGCAGGGCCACGTCGTCGTCGCGGTGGGCGCCGCCGAGCAGGACGTCGGCGACGGAGCCCGGACGGGCCGGGTCGGCGGCGCCGAGCTTCCGGGCGAGCCGGGCCAGCCCCACGTCGATGTCGGTCTCGGCGGACTCCACCAGGCCGTCGGTGGTCAGCGCGAGCAGGCTGCCGGGCGGCAGCCGCACCGGAGTCATCGGGAACTCCGCCTGGATCACCACACCGAGCGGCGGGCCGCCCGCCACCTCCACCACCTGTGTGCTGCCGTCCGGGTGGCGCAGCACCGGCGGCACGTGGCCGGCGCGCACGAACCAGGCCGAGCCCTCCTCCAGGTCGACGTCGACGTAGCAGCAGGTGGCGAAGAGGTCCGTCTCCATCTCCAGGAGCAGCCGGTTGGCGTGCGCGACGACGACGTCCGGCGGGTGGCCCTCGGCCGCGTAGGCACGCAGCGCGGTGCGCATCTGGCCCATGAGGGTGGCGGCGACCGCATTGTGGCCCTGGACGTCGCCGATGACGAGGGCCACGTGGTTGTCGGGCAGCGGGATCACGTCGTACCAGTCGCCGCCCACCTCCAGGCCGGCGGTGGTCGGCAGATAGCGGGCGACGGCGACCGCGCCGGGCAGCCGGGGCAGACGGCGGGGCAGCACCGCGCGCTGGAGCATGCCGACCAGTTCGTGCTCGGCGTCGAAGGCGCGGACCCGCATCAGGGCCTGTCCGGCCAGGCCCGCGCAGGCGGTGAGCAGGGCGCCCTCGTCGGGTCCGAAGTCGTGCGGGTGGTCCCAGCCGATGACGCAGGCACCGGTCATGCGGCCGTCGGCGGGCAGCGGCAGCACGGCCAGGCCGCCGGGCCCGACCCCGACGAGGGCGGGTTCCAGGTCGGAGCCGGCGGGCCAGACCTGGGCGCGGCCCTCGCGCAGGGCCGCGGCGAGGGTGGGCATGGAGCGCACCGGTGCGTCGGGCCACTCGGTGCGCCACTCGGTGCGCCACAGCTCGGGCCAGGCGTCGGGCTCGGGCGGATCGAGGACGGTGACCACGAGCCGGTCGTTCTCCAGCTCGGCGAGGGCGATCCGGTCGGCCTGCAACGGTGTGCGCAGCGCCGCCACCACGGCCTGGCTGACGTCCTTGACGGTGCCCGCGGCGGCGAGGGACGCGGCCAGGCGCTGCACCCGGGCCACGTCGGTGACGTCGGAGCGGAGCGTGGAGGCGTCCGCGACGGTGCCGACGAGCCGGGCCGGGCGGCCTTCGCCCGCGGGCCGCAGCCGGCCGCGCAGCCGCAGCCACTTCGGCGGGCCGGAGGGCTGGAGGACGCGGAACTCCAGTTCGCGTTCGCCGAGGGACCTGGGGTCGGCCTCGACGGCGGACATGAGGGAGGGCAGGTCCTCGGGCACGGTCAGGGCGAGCAGCGTCTCGATCCGGCCGTCGAACGCGTTCCGGTCGATCCGGAACAGCTCCAGGATGCCCTCGCCGACCTCGGCCTGGCCGGTGTCCATGGCCAGGCTGAAGGCGTCGGCGGGCAGGTCCCCGGTCTCCCCCGGCCCGGCCGGGACGGGCGTGGTGGTCGCGGCGGCGAGCAGTTCCAGGCAAGCGCGGTCCTCGCGGTCGAAGCCGCCGGGGGCCTCGGTCACGGCGAGCAGCAGGCCGGCGCCGTCGCGCACCGGGAGGACGGCCAGGCTGACGTCCGGGGACGGGGTGCGGCGGTGCGCCTCGGGGTGGCCCGCCAGTTCCCCGGGGCCGAGCCATTGCGGGCGCCCGGTGCGGTGCGCCTCGGCGGCCGGCGAGCGGCCGGCCACGGGATGGGTGTCGCGCAGTCCGTACATCGTGCGCGGCAGTCCCGCCGACTCGGTCAGGCACAGCAGGGTGCCGTCGTCACTGAGGGTGTACAGGCCGGCGAACGCCGCGCCGGCGAGGACCAGTGCCTGTTCGAGCACGCGGTGGGTCCGGTGGGCGGTCCGGGGGTCGGCGGCGAGTGCGTCGAGGGCGGCTTCGGCACGCTCCCTCCTCGTTCCGCGCAGCGCCGCGCCGTCAGTGACCACGTCCGCCATTACAGCGCTTATGGGGCGTCCGCGCAGCCCCTGTGACCGTTCCATGGAGCCGCGGGCACGGGTTTCCCACGGTCTTTGCCGCGGCGCGCACCGACACGGACGGTCACCACACGGACGGTGACCGGCGCCGGGGCCGGTGCGCGTGCCCCCGGTGTCCCGTGCCGCCCCGCGTCTCTCCCCCGCGGCGTGCTCTTCCGATCGCCCCCACCCGCCCGTGCGCTCCGGTTCCGCACAGCCTTCTCGCTGCGGCGGCCGGGGGCATAGGCCAGGGGAAGCGGGGTACTCGTCGCCCTTCACCAGCTCGGGAGCGAGTGCCGGGGGGTGCTCTCGCCGTGCGCCGGGCGCCGCCACGAGGGAGCCTTGACCCCTGAGAAGCGTGGCGCGCCGCGTGGCGTGAGGAGGTGGTCGCCGTGTCCGAAAGGCAGACGCCCCCGCAGGCCCCCGCGCCGACCGAGCTGTGGTCCGGCCGACCGCTGCTGTCGCTGTCGCTGGCCTCGATGATGGAGCACGTCCAGGCCCACGCCGGTGCGGTCTATCTGATGGCTCCGGACGAGCCGGTGCTGGAGATGGCCGTGATGGCCGGGCTGCCGCGGGCGTTCGTGGCGCCGTGGGAGCGGATCGGGCTGAGCGCGCCGATCCCGGTGTCCGAGGCGGTGCGCGAGGGCCGGCTGGTCTGGGTGGGCGGCGAGGAGGACATGGCACGCCACTATCCGCGCATCGCCGTGGTCCTCCCCTATCCCTTCGCCCTGGCCGCGCTGCCGCTGGCGACCGCCGACGCCACCTACGGCGCGGTGTTCGTGACCTGGCCGGGGACGCACCCGCCGGAGCTGTCCGACCATGAGCGGGAGCATCTGACCCGGGCCTGCCGGCTGCTCGCGGCACGGCTGGAGCGGGCGGCGCGGGAGAACCGTCCCCCGCAGCACGAGCCCGACCTGCTGGCGGTGCCGGAGCCGGACGTGGCGAGCACGCTGGGCTCGGTCGAAGCGGCCCGGATGGTGGCCCGGCTGCCGTACGGGCTCGTCTCCCTCGACCTGCACGGCCAGGTGGGCTTCGCCAACGCCGTGGCGGCCCGGCTGCTGGGCGCCTGCGCCGACGAACTGATCGGCACCCGGCTGTGGGCGTCGGTGCCCTGGCTGAACGATCCCGTCTACGAGGACCGCTACCGGGCCGCGTTGATCAGCCAGCAACCCACCTCGTTCGTGGCGTTGCGCCCGCCGGGCGACTGGCTGTCCTTCCGCCTCTTCCCGAGCATGACGGGGCTGACCGTGTGCATCGGCAAGGCCCGTGCGGTGGCGGAGATGGAGCAGCGCACACAGCGCGACGAGAAACCGTCCCAGCTGGTGACCATCTCCCAGATACTGAGCCTGGCGGGCGCTCTGACCGAGGCGGTCGGCGTGCAGGACGTGGTGCAGCTCGTCGCGGACGAGGTCTGCCCGGCCGTGGGCAGCCAGGGCGTGGTCATCCTCGGCTCCCACGCCGGACGGCTGCACGTGCTGGGGCAGCGCGGATACCCGAACCCGCGGGCCGTCGACCAGTTCGACGGCGCGCCGCTGGCGAAACGTACTCCGGGAGCGCACGTCCTCAGAACCGGCGTGCCGGCCTTCTTCGACTCCCGGCAGCAGTTGGAGCATCTGTATCCGGGCCGGTACGAGACCCCGGACGGCTTCGGCGCCTGGGCTTTTCTTCCGTTGATCGCCTCGGGGCGCCCGGTGGGCACCTGTGTGCTCGCCTACGCTCAGCCGCATGTCTTCCCGGCGAGCGAGCGGGCCGTCCTGACCAGCCTGGGCGGGCTGATCGCGCAGGCCCTGGAGCGGGCCCGGCTCTACGACGCCAAGCACCAGCTGGCGCACGGACTGCAGGCGGCGCTGCTGCCGCACTCGCTGGTCCGGCTGCCCGGCATCGAGGCGGCCGCCCGCTATCTGCCGGCCACCCAGGGCATGGAGATCGGCGGCGACTTCTACGACCTGGTGCCGACCCTGCCGTTCCCGGCGGCGGTGATCGGCGACGTCCAGGGGCACAACGTGACCGCGGCCGGGCTGATGGGGCAGATCCGTACCGGGGTCCGCGCGTTCACCACCGGGGGCCAGCCGCCGGAGGAGGTCATGAGCAGCACCAACCGGCTGGTCATCGACCTCGGGGCGGAACTGTTCGCGAGCTGTCTGTACCTGCGTCTGGACCCGGCGCGCGAACAGGCCGTGATGGCCCGGGCGGGGCATCCGCCTCCGCTGCTGAGACGGCCGGACGGCCGGGTACGGGTGCTGGACCTGGCCGGCGGCCCGCTGCTGGGCATCGACGCGGCGGCGACGTATCCCCGCACGGACGTCGATCTCACCCGTGGTTCATTGCTGGCCCTCTACACCGACGGCCTGATCGAGGCGCCCGGCGTCGACATCGAGGACGCCCTGGCCGACCTGAGCGGGCTGCTGGCGGCGGCGGGCGATCAGCCGCTGGAGCTGCTGGCGGACGAGGTGGTAGGGCACTGCGTGGCGTCGCACGAGCGGGCCGACGACGTGGCGGTGCTCCTGCTGCGGGCGCGGCCGGAAGGCTGACCCACGGCCCGCGACCCGCGACCGCACGCGCCGCGAGCGGACCCGCCCACCGCCACCGCCTGGCCGGGCGTGCACCGCCCCGGCCGACTCGTCGGCCGATTCGACAGCCCGGCTCGTCCCGGCCGGTTCGGCAGGCCGGCTCGTCCCACGGGCTCGTCCCGCCGGTTCGGCACAGGGGTGCGGACGGGGCGGGCGGGCGGCGTGTTCCACCGCGTCGGCCGGCGCGCCGGGCGCCGCGGCGGATCGCCTGCCTCGCGTGTCGTCGGGCGCGTCCGGGAACAATCCCCCGTATGACGATGACCACCGCCGAAGCCGACAAGATCCTCTCCGCCAACTTCGCCCCCTGGGTGCTTGAACTCGGTTTGTCGGTCGAGGCGCTGGGCGAGGACCGTGCCCTCCTGCGCCTGCCCTGGTCCGAGCGGCTGTCCCGGGAGGGCGGCGGCCTGTCGGGACAGGCACTGATGGCCGCCGCCGACACCGCGACCGTGATCGCCGTCTCGGCGGCGCGCGGCGCCTTCGTCCCGATGACGACGGTGCAGCAGTCGACGTCCTTCCAGCGGGCGGTGACGGGTTCGGACGTCCTGCTGGAGGCGGTGCTCACCAAGATCGGGCGGCGGATGGCGTTCGCGGACGTCACGATGACCGACGCGGCCTCCGGCGCGCTCGCCGCCCGCGCGAGCACGGTGTACGCGCTGCTGGGCTGATGCGCGCCGATACCGCTCTGCATGCGAACTGATGCCGACGAAGCCGTTGCGGAGCGACAGCCGGCACCGGCCGGCACGCCCAGGCGGGCCCCCGACGTGGCGGATCCGTCGCCGCAACCGACACCCCCGGCCCCGCCACCAACACGCTCAGTCGCCGATCAGCAACTGTCCGTTCCGATCGATCGGCGACTTCCCTCATGCAGCGAATCTGCACATCGATTACTCAAGCGGGTCACGGGGACCCGCGGATCTGCACAACCGTGCGCCCCCTGCCGCGCCTTTGGCGAGGAGTGCCGGATTCGGCCAGGCGGAGGCAAGAGTTCGGCCACACCGATGCCGTGCGGCATGTGAAGGAGTCGCTGGCAAGCCGTGCCCACTCCTGCACCGGACGAGCCCCTATGCGACGCAAGTGCCCAGGTGGGGCCGGGGATTGATTGGAAGGGCGAGCAGCCCGCGTGCTTTGATCCATCGCACCGCGAAGGCCGTGCGGGGCTCCCGGAAACGGGCGCCCGGCGGCCGCGGCCGCGGCCGTCCCCAGAGGGGGCCGCTCTCCCCCTTATGAATACCCATACGAAGGGAAGTTCCATCATGAACTCCACCCCCCAGGTCGAGACCGCTGAGATCTCCGACGCCGAGCTGGACAACGTCTCCGGCGGCCTGATCGGTGGCGTCGTCGCCACCGCCACCGGCCTGGCGGACACGGTTCTCCCGGTTTCCGGCGTGGTCAACACCGCCGTCGGCACCGTCGAGGGTCTCACCGGCCTGAACACCCAGCCGGTCACCGGCCTGGTCTCGGGTCTCTGATCGCACCTCGTTGACGCCGAGTCCCGGAGCCGTCCTGCGGCTCCGGGACTCCGCGGTGTTCCGTGTCCGCCGTGCCAGAGTCTCTCCGCAGGTGAGGGAAGTTCCGTGCAGTTCCGCCAACAGGCCCTCGCCAAGCTCCAGTCACCCGAGGAACTGGACCTTCCGGTGCGTCTCGCCCGTCCGCAGGGCTGGCTCGCGCTCCTGGTCACGGTCCTCGTGGTGGCGGCTGCCGCCGTGTGGGCGGTGACCGGATCGGTCGCCTCCACGGTCGGCGCGCCCGCCATCCTCACGCACGGACAGGGCAGTTACATCCTGCAGAGTCCGGTCTCGGGCCAGGTCACCGCCGTACTCGCCCGACAGGGCCAGCGGCTGGCCGCCGACTCCCCCGTCCTGAAGGTCCGCACCACTCAGGGCGAATCGGTCGTGCGCACGGTCGCCCCCGGCCGGATCACCACGCTCGCCGCGACCATCGGGCAGATCATCCAGACCGGTGCCGACGTCGCCGCGGTGGAGAAGATCGCGCACGCCTCGGACCCGCTGTACGCGACCGTGTACGTGCCCGCCGAGAACGCCACCGCCATCCCCGCGAACGCCCCCGTCGACCTGACCGTGTCGTCGGTGTCCACCCAGGAGTACGGGGTGCTGCGCGGCCATGTGAAGTCGGTGGACCGCACCGCCCAGTCCGCCCAGTCGATCGCGGCGTTCCTCGGTGACAGCCAGTTGGGCGAGCAGTTCACCAAGGACGGGCGGCCGGTGGCCGTGCTGGTGCGGCTGGACACCTCGTCGGCCACCAGGAGCGGCTACCACTGGTCCTCGGCGGACGGCCCGCCGTACGCCCTGGACTCGATGACCCTGGCCACCGGCTCGATCCGGCTGGCCGACCAGCGTCCCGTCGATTGGCTGCTGCCGTGACCACCGCCCAGGAAACCCGCGGCCGACGACGCGCCGCCCCGGCCAAGCGGCCGGTCCCCAAGGCCGCGCGCAAGGCCGTCCGCACGCCGACCGTGCTGCAGATGGAGGCCGTCGAGTGCGGCGCCGCCGCGCTCGCCATGGTGCTCGGCCACTACGGGCGGCACATCCCGCTGGAGGAACTGCGCATCGCCTGCGGGGTCTCCCGCGACGGCTCACGCGCCAGCAACCTGCTGAAGGCGGCCCGCGGGTTCGGGCTGACCGCCAAGGGCATGCAGATGGACCTGGCCGCGCTCGCCGAAGTGGCGGCACCGGCCATTCTGTTCTGGGAGTTCAACCACTACGTCGTCTACGACGGCATGGGCCGCCGGTTCGGGCGGCGCGGCGTGTACATCAACGATCCCGGCAAGGGCCGCCGGTTCGTGCCCATGGAGGAGTTCGACGGCAGCTTCACCGGGGTGGTCCTGGTGCTGGAGCCCGGTGACGGCTTCACCCGGGGCGGGCGCAGGCCGGGGATCCTCGGCGCGATGCCGGCCCGGCTGCGCGGCACCGCGGGCACCCTGCCGGCGGCGGTACTGGCCAGCCTGCTGCTGGTGGCGGTGGGCGCGGCGGTGCCCGCGCTCAGCCGGACGTACATCGACATGTTCCTCATCGGCGGGCAGACCTCGCTGCTCGGCGTGCTGTTCGCGTCGATGGGCACCTGCGTGCTGCTCACGCTGATGCTGACCTGGCTCCAGCAGACCAACCTGCTGCACGGCCGGATCATCTCCTCGACCCTGTCCAGCGCCCGCTTCCTGCGCCATCTGCTGCGGCTGCCGGTGACGTTCTTCGCCCAGCGCAGCCCGGCCGACCTGGTGCAGCGGTTGCAGTCCAACGACCAGGTCGCCGAGACGCTGGCCCGGGACCTGGCGGCGGCGGGTGTGGACGCGATCGTGGTCGTGCTGTACGCCGTACTGCTGTACACGTACGACCCGCAGCTGACGTTCGTCGGCATCGGTGTGGCACTGCTCAACATCGTGGCGATGCGGTGGGTGGTGCGGCTGCGCGCGACCCGTACCGCGAAGCTGCGGGCGGACACCGCCCGGCTCACCAACACCTCGTACACCGGCCTTCAGTTGATCGAGACGATGAAGGCGACCGGCGGCGAGGACGGCTACTTCCGCAAGTGGGCCGGGCAGCACGCGACCACTCTTGAGGAACAGCAGCGGCTCGGTGTGCCCAGCGCCTGGCTGGGTGTGGTCGCGCCGACGCTGGCCACGTTCAACAGCGCGCTCATCCTGTGGATCGGCGGCCTGCGCGCGGTGGAGGGCCATATCTCGGTCGGTCTGCTGGTCGCCTTCCAGGCGCTGGTGACCCGCTTCACCGCCCCGCTGACCCGGCTCAACGGGGTGGCCGGACGCATCCAGGACTTCGCGGCGGACGTGGCCCGGCTCAAGGACGTGGAGAACTTCCGCGCCGACCCGGTGTACGACCGTCCCGGCGCGGGCGAGTCGACCCGCCGCCTGCACGGCCACGTGGAGCTGGAGAACATCTCCTTCGGCTACAGCCCGCTCGACAAGCCGCTGCTCACCGGTTTCGACCTGGCCGTCGGCCCCGGCCGGCAGGTCGCCCTGGTGGGCGGTTCGGGCAGCGGCAAGTCGACGGTCTCCCGGCTGATCGCCGGTCTGTACACCCCGTGGGAGGGGGTGATCCGCATCGACGGGCAGCGTCTCGACGACATTCCGCGCGGTTCGCTCGCCGCCTCCGTCTCCTTCGTCGACCAGGACGTGTTCCTCTTCGAGGGCACGGTCCGCGACAACGTCGCGCTGTGGGATCCGTCGGTCCCGGACGAAGCCGTGGTGGAGGCGCTGCGCGACGCGGCCCTGTACGACGTGGTGGCGCGCCGGCCGGGCGGCGTCCACAGCAGGGTCGAGCAGGACGGCCGCAACTTCTCCGGCGGTCAGCGGCAACGTCTGGAGATCGCGCGGGCGCTGGTGCGCCGGCCCAGCGTGCTGGTGCTCGACGAGGTGACGAGCGCGCTGGACGCGGAGACGGAGCTGGCCGTGATGGACAACCTGCGGCGGCGGGGCTGTGCCTGCGTGGTGATCGCGCACCGGCTCAGTACCGTGCGCGACAGCGACGAGATCGTGATGCTCCAGCACGGCACGGTCGTCGAACGCGGGCGCCACGACGATCTGGTGGCCCGCGGCGGAGCGTACGCCGCGCTGGTCAGGGAGCGGTGAGATGACGGACGCGCACGGCGGCGACCTGGTCCTCGGCGCGCTCGGCGCGCTGGGCACGCCGATCGACTGCGGCGGTTCGAGCCGCCTGGACCTGGCGGGCCCGCAGACGCTGTGGCTGGTCGCGGCCGGTGCCCTGGACCTGTTCGCGGTGGACGCCGAGCAGCAGGGCCACTGGCACCACCTCGGCCGGCTGGAGGCGGGTGCGTTGCTGCTCGGCCCGGTGGCAGGCGCCCGGCACACCCTGGTGGCCCGTCCGCTGCGGGACTGCGTGGTGCGCCGCATCGGGCTGCGCGAGCTGTACCAGGAGCCGCAGACCGACAGCTGGTCCTACGACGAGTACGGCAACCCGCAGTACGTGCCGCCGACGTCGAGCCCGCTGGAGTACGCGCTCGCTCTGGGAGTCGGCCGCGGTCTGTCCGTCCTGTTCCAGGCGCCGCTGGCGACCGAGCGGGCGGCCGAGGACGGGGGTACCCCCGTGCGCGCGTACGCGGGGACGGGGGACGACGATGACGTCTTCTGGATGCAGGTGCCGCCGGGCAGCGTGCGGTACGGGTCGGTGTACGGCGCGGAGGCCGCGGACGACCTGCTGATGGACCCGGCCCTGTGGCAGGGCATGGTCGATCAGCAGTTCAGGCTGCTGACCGCCCTGGACCGCTGGATCGAACAGCTGGAGCGCACCCACGAGACGCGCACGGCCGCCGGGATCAAGGCGGGCGAGGCGGCCCGGGCCCAGGCCGACCGCACCCTGCTCGCCTCGATCGGCAGGGCGTCGGCGAAGCCCGTCACGGCCGCCGACGCCGATGCCACCTACGCCGCCTGCAAGCTGGTCGCCCGGGCCGCCGGGATCACGCTCGCCGAGCCGCCGCGGGCCGGCACCGGGGACGACCGGCTCGACCCGGTCGAGCGGGTGGCGCTCGCCGCCCGGGTGCGCACCCGGGCGGTGCGGCTGACCGGCCGCTGGTGGCGGGACGACGTGGGTCCGCTGGTCGGGCACCGGGCGCTGTCCGGGGCGCCGGTGGCGCTGCTGTGGCGGCGCGGCGGCTATGTGGCCGTGCATCCGGCGACCGGCCGGGAGACCCCGGTGGAGAAGGCCAACGCCGAGGAGTTCGAGCCGCGCGCGGTAATGTTCTACCGCCCGCTGCCCGACCGGATGCCCGGCCCGCTCGGACTGCTGCGGTTCACCACCCGCGGCAGCGGCGGCGACCTGCTGGCGCTGCTGTTGTCCGGCCTGGTGACGGTCGCGATCGGCGCGCTCGTGCCGATCGCCACCGGCAGGGTGCTCGGCGAGTACGTGCCCAAGGCCCAGCAGGGGCTGATCGTGCAGGTCTGTCTGGCCGTCATGATCAGCGGGGTGGTGGCGGCCGCGTTCGCGCTGCTCCAGAACCTGACCATCCTCCGGCTGGAGGGCCGTATCGAGGCGACGCTCCAACCGGCCGTCTGGGACCGGCTGCTGCGTCTGCCGACCGGGTTCTTCACCCGGCGCTCGACGGGCGAACTGGCCAGTGCCGCCATGGGGGTCAGCGCCATGCGGCGGATACTCGCGGGCGTCGGCCCGGTGGTCGCCCAGTCGGGGACCGTGGGCGCGATGAACCTGGCGCTGCTGTTCTGGTACAGCGCGTCGATGGCGCTGGCGGCGCTCGGCATGCTCGTGGTCGTCGCGGCCGTGTTCCTGGGCCTGGGGCTGTGGCAGGTGCGCTGGCAGCGGCGGCTGACGGTGCTCGGCAACAAGCTGAACAACCAGGCGTTCCAGACGCTGCGCGGCCTGCCGAAACTGCGGGTGGCGGCGGCCGAGAACTACGCCTACGCCGCATGGGCGGCCGAGTTCGCGCGCAGCCGTGAACTCCAGCAGCGCGTGGGCCGGATCAAGAACCTGACCACGGTGCTGGGTTCGGTGTACCTGCCGGTGTGCACGCTGCTGATGTTCATGCTGCTGGCGGGTCCGGCCCGGGGCAGCATGTCGGCGGCGGCGTTCCTCACCTTCAACACCTCGGTGACCATGCTGCTCACCTCGGTCACCCAGCTGACCGGCTCGTTCGTCTCGGCGGTGGCCGCCTGGCCGCTGTTCGAGGAGATCCGGCCGGTGCTGGAGGCGGTACCGGAGGTCCGCAGGGCGAGCACCCGGCCCGGCCCGCTGTCCGGTGCGGTGGCGGCCCGCCGGCTGTCCTTCCGGTACACCGACGACGGACCGCTGGTCCTGGACGACGTGTCGTTCGAGGTGCGGCCGGGCGAGTTCGTGGCGGTCGTCGGCCCCAGCGGCTGCGGCAAGTCGACCCTGCTGCGGCTGCTGATCGGATTCGACCGGCCGCTTTCGGGGAGTGTGCTGTACGACGGGCAGGACCTGGCGGCGCTCGACCAGTCGGCCGTGCGCCGCCAGTGCGGGGTGGTGCTCCAGCACGCCCAGCCGTTCACCGGGTCGATCCTGGACGTCATCTGCGGGACCGAGGCGTACACGCCCGAGGAGGCGATGGCGGCGGCCGAACTGGCGGGGCTCGCCGAGGACATCAAGCGGATGCCGATGGGCCTGCACACGATCGTCTCCGGCGGCGGCGCGGTCTCCGGCGGGCAGCGGCAGCGCCTGATGATCGCCCAGGCGCTGATCCGGCGGCCGCGCATCCTGTTCTTCGACGAGGCGACCAGCGCCCTGGACAACGACACCCAGCGCACGGTCATCGAGAGCACGCGGGCGCTGAACGCCACGCGGATCGTCATCGCCCACCGGCTGTCGACGGTGCTGGACGCGGACCGGATCATCGTGATGGAGGACGGCCGGATCATCCAGCAGGGCCCGCCCGCGGAACTGCTCGCCGACACCGGGGGCCGGCTGCACGAGCTGGTGCGGCGGCAACTGGCCTGAGGGGTCAGCCGAGTCCGGGCACGGGTGCGCCGGAGGGGACCCCGGCCGCGAGGTAGCCGGCGTAGAACTCCTTCCAGGGCGCGCTCATGCCGGCGTGCGAGCCGGTGAAGGTCTCGCCGCGGGCCAGCGCGTCCAGGGCGGCGAGGCACACCTCCCAGCCGGCGCCGTTGCGGGCGGCGGTGTCCTCGGCGGCGAGGACGTTGGTGAGGGTGAAGCGGGTGCGCCGGCCGTCGGCCTCCTCCAGGTCGAAGTGGAGTTCGTCACCGCCCCAGTCGAAGGACAGGTGCCGGGGCGGGTCGACGGCGAGCACCCGGCCGGTCGACTCCGGCATGTTCGGGTCGCCGGCGAACCGGATCGCGCCGCCCGGCCGCAGGTCGATCTCGGCGCGGGAGGGGAACCACCGGGCGAGTTCACCGGGGTCGGTCACGAACCGCCAGACGCGGTCGACCGGGTGGTCGTAGGTGCGGCTGAAACGGACGGCGGAGCGGCCGTCGTCCAAGGTCACAAAGGTTCCGGTGAGTTCGGCCGGCATGGTGTTCAGTCCTTCGGGGCGGAGGGTCGCGTGCGGTCGTCCGACGTCTCGTCGAGGCGGCGCCCCAGGGCGTCCAGGCTGGTGTTCCACAGCCGGCGGTAGGGGGCGAGCCAGGCGTCGAGTGCGGACATCGGGGCCGGGTCGAGGGCATAGACGCGACGCTGCGCCTCCTGCCGGACCCGTACCAGCCCCGCCTCCCGGAGCACCTTCAGGTGCTTGGAGGTGCTGGGCTGGCTCAGACCGCACGCCTCCACGATCTCCCCGACGGCCCGCGGGCGCTCCAGGAGGAGCGCGACGATGGCCCGGCGATGGGGGTCGGCGAGAGCCGCCCAGAGCATGGCGTCGGACATGGCAGCAATATGCCTCCAGGGTTATATGCCTGTCAAGGAATACAAAACCTTGCCCTCCACATCGAAACGTTGCCGTTTCGCTCGCGATGGTCTAGCCTCGATGCGTACGAAACAGTTTCGTTCAACTTCTCTTCACCAAACCCAGAACGACTTCCCTGGAGCGGTTCTCCCATGCCTCAGAAGACCCTGCCCGACGACGCCCTCGCGGGTGCCGTGGAGGCACCGCCCGCGGCGGCGCCCTCGCCGCGGCGCTGGTGGATCCTCGCGATCATCGCCGTCGCGCAGCTGATGGTGGTGCTCGACGCCACGATCGTGAACATCGCCCTGCCGTCCGCACAGGCGGACCTCGGTTTCTCGGACGGCAACCGGCAGTGGATCGTCACCGCGTACGCCCTCGCCTTCGCCTCGCTGCTGCTGCTCGGCGGGCGCATAGCCGACCTGTTCGGCCGCAAGCCGGCCTTCCTCGTCGGCATCGTCGGGTTCGCCGCCGTCTCCGCGTTGGGCGGTGCGGCGAACGGCTTCACGATGCTGGTCATCGCCCGCGCCCTGCAGGGTGCCTTCGGCGCTCTGCTCGCGCCCGCCGCGCTGTCGCTGCTCAACACCACGTTCACCGACGCCCGGGAGCGGGCTCGGGCGTTCAGCGTGTACGGCGCGATCGCCGGCGCCGGCGGTGCGGTGGGGCTGCTGCTCGGCGGCGTCCTCACGGACGCGCTCGACTGGCGCTGGACGCTGTACGTCAACGTGGTCATCGCCGTGGTCGCCTTCATCGGCGGTTCGGTGCTGCTGACCAACCACCGCGACGGCGCGGGCTCCAAGCTCGACGTGCCGGGCACGATCCTGGTCGCCACCGGTCTCTTCGCCATGGTCTACGGCTTCTCCAACGCCGAGACGCACGACTGGGGTTCGCCTCTGACCTGGGGCTTCCTGATCGCGGGTGCCGTACTGCTGGCCGCGTTCGCCTGGTGGCAGACCCGCGCCGCGCACCCGCTGCTGCCCCTGCGCATCCTGTTGGAGCGCGGCCGGGCCGCCTCGTACATCTCGGTGCTGATCACCGGCGCGGGCATGTTCGGCGTGTTCCTCTTCCTCACCTACTACCTGCAGCTCAACCTCGGCTTCAGCCCGACGAAGACCGGTGTGGCGTTCCTGCCGATGGTCGGCGCCCTGATGGTGACCGCGCAGCTCGGCACCACGGTGCTGCTGCCCAGGATCGGTCCCAAGACCGTGATCTCGCTGGGCTTCGCCGTCGCCGCCGTGGGCATGGCCTGGCTGACCGGCATCGGGGTCGGCTCCGACTACGCCACCGCGGTGCTGCCGCAGCTGATCGTGACCGGCGTGGGTCTCGGCCTGGTCATGCCGCCCGCCATGCAGTTGGCCACCGGCGGGGTCGCCGCCGAGGACGCGGGCGTGGCCTCCGCGACGGTCAACGCCATGCAGCAGGTGGGCGGTTCGATCGGCACGGCGCTGCTGAACACGCTCGCCGCGAGCGCCGCCACCGACTATCTGGCCGGCCGGGACGCCACCAGCAAGGCGGTCCAGGCGCAGGCGACCATCGAGAGCTACACCACCGCCTTCTGGTGGTCGGCCGGCCTCTTCGCGGTGGGTGCGCTGATCGCGCTGTTCCTCTTCCGCCGCGGCGCGCCGCAGCAGGTCTCCGGTACCGCACCCGTCGTGCACATGTGACGACCGTACGGGCTCCGCGGGGCCGCTGAGCGGAGCCACCAGACGAGGGGCCGCCGTCCACAGGGAGACGGCGGCCCCTTCGTCGTCCCACCCCTTCGTCGACCGGCCGCAGCGTCGCCCGGCCGCATCGTCGTCTCGTCGCCTGCCACGACGTCACAGGCGGGCGCCCGGAACCCGGGCCCGCTCGCGGGGGTCGGGCCGTCCGGCGGCCGTGTTCCCGGGGGCGGTGGGCGGCCCCACTCCGTCCACCGCCCCCGGCGCGGGACCGCCGCCGTGCCGGAGCCCGCGCTCGCCACCCGCGGGTTCGGTGCGGCAGACGCGGCGGCCGTCGGGTGCCGCCGCCCGGCCGGGCCGACGGCGCGGCGGCGAGGACGAGTCTGCCGAGTCCGCCGCCGAAACTCACCTCCGACCCATACGTTTCAGTAACCTCACGTATGGGATCAGTGGCGTGAAGTGACGGAACCCGAACGCCTCACCCCCGGAACCCCGCGGCTCTTGATCGGCTCACGCCTGCGGCTGGCCGGATTCCGGTGCCTCGGCAAAAGTCCTGAATCATTCCGGTTCCGCTCTCGGCGGACCTCTCCCCCACCCCTTGTGTTCGCACACCGGCGGAGTAATCGTTATTACATGATTACGGCAGAGGAACGAGAGAAACTGCGCGGCTGGTTCACCGGCCGGGTGCCGGAGGACCTCTTCACCGAGCTGGTCGAGGTGACCGTGGACCGCGAGGAGATCACCGTCGTCGGCCGCATACCCGAGCCCCGGCTCACCGACGGCACCACGGAGGCCGAACGGGCGGCGGCCGTCGAGGGCCGCATCCAGGAGTTCCGGGAACGCACCCGCGAGGCCCGGATGGCGGTGGCCCACGAGGCCGAGCACCGGTTCGGCCGGAAGGTGTCCTGGGGCGTGGCCTGCGGCCCGCGTCAGGCCCTGTTCACGCATGTCGCGGCGCCGGTGATGACCCGGCTGCGGCAGCCGGAGCGGCAGGTCCTCGACACCCTGATCGCCGCAGGTGTGGCCCGCAGCCGCAGTGACGCCCTCGCCTGGTGCGTACGCCTGGTCCAGCGCCACACGGACGACTGGCTCACCGAGCTGCGCACGTCCCTGGAACACGTCCAGCGGGTGCGGGCCCAGGGACCCGACACCGGAGAGGCAGCCGGCTCACCCGGCGACGAGGCGGAGGAAGGCTGATCGACGAGGCAGGGAGGACGCAGCAAGGAGACGGACGACTACGCGGGACGACGGTTGCCGACACGGAACGACGGTCGGCGGGAGGGAGAACGGGGGATGGCACGCCTGCAGCATGTGATCCGCCGGCTGTCGGCGGAGCCGGTCCGCACACCGCGTACGGCCGTTCCGCACACCGCGCCTGTCCCCGCGGAGGTCCGGCACGCGCCCGGCAGACCGCTGTCCGTCGGGGAAGCCACCCTCCAGCACGGGCGGTTCTCCCTCGCACGACTCACGCACGACCGACAAGGCACGCGCGCACGTTCGGCCGCCCTGAAGGAAAGTCAGAATCCACGCGGGAAACGGCTCTTGGCGCCCGGCGCGGCATGCGGGCGAGCACCCCGTGTGAAAGGTGTGCACGCGACGGTCCGGCGCGCACGCTGCCGACACACCAGGCCGGGTGGTCCACTGGGATCCGGCCCTCCTCGAAGGCCCCGCGCGGGACGGCGGCTCTCCCGTGTGAAACCGGCCGCCGACCCCGTTCCTCCCGCCCGCGGTCGGCGGCCCCGGGCGGGGGGCCGGCGGCCGGGGGCCGATTCCCCCCCGGCCGCTGCCGCCCGGCGGTCCCCGGTCCGGACTCACCGGGTCACCGGGGCGCCGGGCTCACAGCTGCCAGGAGCGGAGCCGGTCGGCCGCGCCGTAGACGTCCGTCTTCCCCGACATCAGGTCGCGGGCGAGGTCGACGAGGGCGCCGTAGGGCGGGTCGGTGCCGACGCCGCTGGCGAACATGTAGGCCACGGCCGCGGCGCAGGCGAAGCGGGCGTTGGCCGACGGCAGCGGCCTGAGCAGGGCGAGGGTGTGCAGCAGGGCCGCGGCCCGCCAGGCCGGGTCGGAGTCCACGCCGAGCCGGGGCGGGTCCACCCGGTGCCGGGCGACGGCGGCGACCAGCGCCGAGAAGTCGTCGACCGTGGGCTGGTCCGGCAGCACTTCCTCGTGTCGCTGGAGCAGCCAGGGCACATCGATATGGATGACGGGCGGCATCGGTTCAGGCGGCCCGTCCCACGCCCTTGGCGGGGGGTTCGTCGTCCGGGAACGCGGCGGCGAACTCGGCCGCATGGGCCGTGAAGAAGCGCCGGAACGCCTCGGCACCCTCCTGCAGCGCCCGGTGCCGGGCGATGTCGGCGGCGGCGGCCTCGCGTACGAGTGCCTTCATCGACGTACCCCGCTCCTTGGCGATCTGCCGCAGATCCTCTAGCTCGCGTTCGCTGAACTCCACATTGAGAGCTGGCATGCGCTCACGGTACCGCTCGGGTACTTACCGGTAAATACCAGCAGGTCAAGTGCCATGCCTCGCGGTACCCACGGCGCGTGAGCACCATGTCCGACTTCCGCCGGTGCCGCGCCCGTCCGCGCAGCAGACTCGTAACCGGAATCCCCCGGACCCATGGACCGGGACGACCGGGGGCCAGGACGACCGGAGACGAAGGAGGCGGTCACGATGGCCCTGTACACCCTCCACGACAGCCCGCTGGGCGAACTGCTGCTGACCGGCGAGGAGTCGCCCGGCGGCACCGTGCTCACCTCGCTGTCCATGCCGGGGCGGCGCGGCGCACCCGGTACCGGCCCCGGCATGCGCCGCGACGAGCGGGCCTTCGCCGTGGCGACCGCCCGACTGGACGCGTACTTCGCGGGCCGGCTCACCCGGTTCGAGCTGCCCCTGTCCGCCGCCGGCAGCGAGTTCCGGCAGCGGGTGTGGCGCGCCCTGGACGACATCCCGTACGGCACCACGACGACGTACGGCGCGCTGGCCGAGCGGCTGGGCGTGCCCCGGGCGGAGATCCGGGCGCTCGCCGCCGCCGTGGGCGTCAACCCGCTGCTGCTCGTCCGCCCCTGCCACCGGGTCATCGGCGCCGACGGCTCGATGCGCGGGTACGCGGGCGGGGTGGAGCGCAAGGTGCGGCTGCTCACCCATGAGGGCGCGCTGCAACCGCTGCCGGTGGGCTGAGGCGGCGGTCATGCCCCTCACCCACGCCCTGGCCGGCCGCCGCGTCGCCGACACCGACTGGGGCGCGCTCGCCGCGGAGCTGGACGCCCACGGCAGCGCGTCCACGGCGGAACTGCTGACACCCGCCGAGTGCCGCGAGCTGGCCGCCCTGTACGAGAGGCCGGAGCTGTTCCGGACCACCGTCGACCTGGCCCGGCACCGGTTCGGCTCCGGCGCCTACCGCTATTTCACCCACGAACTGCCCGCCCCGGTGGCCGCGCTGCGTGCCGCGCTCTACCCGCGGCTGCTGCCCGTCGCCCGCGACTGGGCGGCACGCCTGGGCCGGCCCGCGCCGTGGCCGGACTCCCTCGACGCGTGGCTGGCGCGCTGCCACGCGGCCGGCCAGGACCGGTCCGCGCAGATCCTGCTGCGCTACGGCACGGGCGACTGGAACGCCCTGCACCGGGACGTCTTCGGAGAACTGGTCTTCCCGCTCCAGGTCGTCATCGCCCTCGACGAGGCGGGCCGCGACTACACCGGTGGTGAGTTCCTGATGGTCGAACAGCGGGCCCGGGCGCAGTCCCGGGGCACCGCGACCGTGCTCCGGCAGGGCCGCGGCCTGGTGTTCACCACCCGGGACCGGCCGGTGCCGTCCCGGCGCGGCTGGTCGGCGGGATCGATGCGGCACGGCGTGAGCACCGTGCGCTCCGGCCGCCGGCACACGCTCGGCCTGGTGTTCCACGACGCGTCCTGAGGCCCGCAGGGGCGGCACACCGGCGCGGTGCCCTCGGGCCAGGGCCCGTCTGGCCGTCTGCCGCAGCGCGCGCAGCGCGATGCCGAGGAGAAGCGGCGCGGCGCCGCGCCGATGAGACGTACGTCACTTTTCACCCCAGCGACGTCACATTCAGGGTCGCCGGGTGCCTCGCAGTGGTGAGCGCGCCATCGGGGAGGCACACGCATGACGCAGAACCCAGCCGGTTCCGCCGCCGGCCGTCCGGCCGACGACCCGGCCGACGAGGCCACCGGTCATTTCGTCGCCCACCGCGAGCTGCTGTTCCGGCTCGTCTACAACATGCTCGGCAGCGTCGCCGACGCCGAGGACGTCCTCCAGGAGACCTGGCTGTCGTGGGCGTCCCGGGGCGGCGGCGCCCCGCCGGCCGAGGTCGCCCATCCGCGCGCCTATCTCGCGCGGATCGCCGTCAACCACGCGCTGCGACGGCGGTCCGCGATCAGCCGGCGCCAGGAGACGTACGTCGGTCCCTGGCTGCCCGAGCCGCTGGTCGCCCCGCCCGGGGAGGACGAGGACCCGGCCCTGCGCAACGAGTCCGTGTCGCTCGCCATGCTGGTGGTGCTGGAGTCGCTGACCCCGCTGGAGCGCGCGGTGTTCGTGCTGCACGAGGTGTTCGGGTACGCCCACACCGAGATCGCCGGCATCCTCGACCGCAGCCCGGCGGCCGTACGGCAGCTTGCACACCGCGCACGGTCCCATGTGCACGCCCGCCGGCCGAGGTACGAGGCTCATCCGCGGGTGCGCCGGGAGGCGACGGAGCGGTTCGTGCGGGCCGCGCTCGGCGGGGACCTCGGGGGGCTGCTGGAGATCCTGGCGCCGGATGTCACGGTGTGGACGGACGGCGGCGGCAGCCGCAGGCCGGCCGGGCTGCGCCCGGTGCGCGGCCGGGACAAGGCGGCCCGCCTGATCACCGCGCACGCCACCCGGCACGACCCGCGCGGCCTGGAGCTGCGCTACCGCAGGGTCAACGGGGACGAGGCGGCGGTGCTGTTCGACGGCGACGCCGCCTACGCCGTGATGGTCATGGACCTCACGCCCGACGGCGAGCGGGTGTCCGGGGTCTACATCGTGACCAACCCCGAGAAGCTCACGCACGTCCGCAAGGAGGAGGCGTGAGCGGGGACCGGCGGAGGCGGCGGCCGTCCTCCTCGGAGCGCGTCGCCGACTGGGCCGACGGCCGCCTCGGCATCCACATCCTGGCCAGGCAGTACCTGCGGAAGGTCTTCCCGGACCACTGGTCGTTCCTGCTCGGGGAGATCTGCCTGTACAGCTTCGTCGTGCTGGTCCTGACGGGCGTCTACCTCACCCTCTTCTTCCACCCGTCGATGAACGAGGTGACGTACCACGGCGGTTACGTCCCGCTCAACGGCATCCGGATGTCCGAGGCGTACGCCTCCACGCTGCACATCAGCTTCGACGTGCGCGGCGGGCTGCTCATCCGGCAGTTGCACCACTGGGCGGCGCTGGTGTTCGTCGCGGCGATGCTGACGCACATGATGCGGCATTTCTTCACCGGGTCGTTCCGCAGGCCGCGGGAGCTGAACTGGCTGTTCGGCTGGGCACTGCTGTTCCTCGGGCTGTTCGAGGGCCTGTTCGGCTACTCGCTCCCGGACGACCTGCTCTCCGGGACGGGCCTGCGCTTCGTCAACGGCGCCCTGCTGTCCGTGCCGATCGTCGGCACGTACCTGTCGATGTTCCTGCTGGGCGGTGAATTCCCGGGCCATGACATCGTCGCCCGCTTCTACTCGCTGCACGTCCTGCTGCTCCCGGGCGTGATGGCGGCGCTGGTGGTCCTCCATCTGCTGCTGGTCGTCCACCACAAGCACACCCAGTTCGCGGGCCCCGGCCGCACCGAACGCAATGTCGTGGGCGCCCCGTTCCTGCCGGTGTACCTGGCGAAGGCGGGCGGCTTCTTCTTCCTGGTGTCGGGGTTCCTCGCACTGCTGGCGGCGGTCGCGACCGTCAACCCGGTGTGGGCGTACGGTCCGTTCCGCGCCGACCAGGTCTCCACCGGCGCCCAGCCCGACTGGTACCTGGGGTTCGCCGAGGGGCTGGTGCGGATCATGCCGGGCTGGGAGATCGACCTGTGGGGCCACACCCTCGTCCTCGGGGTGCTGATCCCGGTGGTCGTCTTCCCGCTGCTCCTGCTGTTCATCGGCGTCTGTCCGTTCCTGGAGGGCCGGATCACGGGCGACGACCGGGAGCACCACCTCCTGGACCGGCCGCGCGACCGGCCGGTGCGCACGGCCGTCGGGGCATCCTGGATCAGCCTCTATCTGGTGCTGCTCGCGGGCGGCGGCAACGACATCGCGGCGACCCGGCTGCATCTGTCGGTCAACGCGGTGACCTGGGCGATCAGGGTCGGCGTCGGCGCCGTACCGGCGGCCGTGTTCGTGCTCACCCGGCGCATCTGTCTGGGGTTGCGGCTCAGGGACCGGGAGCTGGTGACGCACGGCCGGGAGACCGGGGTGATCGAGCGGCTGCCGAACGGCGGGTACGCCGAGGTGCGGCGACCGCTGGACCCGGCCCGCCGCCACACCCTGACCGCACACGAGCGGCCGGGGGAGCCCGCCGAGCGGGAGAAGACCTGACCCGGGCCCGTCGCGGACCGGGGCCGGCCGGCTGTTGTCCGGCGGGTCCGGGTCGACGGCACGGCCCCGCCAATGCCCCTGTCCGTCACGGGAGTCGGCCTCGCGGCCACCGGTGGTGCACGGGAGGTCCGGCGTGGCCGGCGGGCCGAGGCGGGTCCGCGGGGCCGCTCCCCCCGCTCGGATTCCGTCCGGCCGGATCATCCTCCTCCCCTCCGGCCGATGGGCCCGGCGGGCTCGCGTAGCCGTCCGCCACCGGAGCCGAAGCACTACGCTGGAACACAAGTGACGCACCTGCTCACTGTGAGTGTGCGCTTGGGAGTGGCGAGATGAGCCCGGTCTATCCGTTCGACGACGCGACGACGGCCCGGGCTGTCATCAGTGACGACGGCATCCTGGTCGAGTGGAACGGGGGCGCCCGGCGGCTGCTCGGCCACACCGCGGCCGACGTCGTGGGCCGCCCCGCGGCCCGGCTGCTCGCCGGTGACGGCGTCCCGGCCGCCCCCGCCGGTCCCCGCTGGCACGGCACGGTCGGCCTGCGCCACCGGGACGGCCGCACGGTGTCGGTCTGGCTGCTGGCCCACCACCGGTCGCCGCGCGCCGGCCGCCCCGGCGACTGGCTCGTCGTCACCCCGCTCGCCGACGACGCGCCCGACACCGCCCACGACCCGCTGACCGGCGCGGCGCTCGACCAGTCCCCGTGCGCCATCGCGGTCTACGACGACCGGCTGCGGCTGTGCTGGATGAACGACGCCATGGCCGGGGTGATCGGCCTGCCCGAGGCGCGCCTTCGGGGCCTCAGGATGTCCGAGATCGGCGGCGACCTGGTGAGCGACGACATGGAGGACGCCCTCCTCGACGTGCTCACCGGCGAGCGGCCCCGGGACGTGCGGACCCATACACGCGCCGGCGGCGAGGAGCGGGCGCACGCCTGGCTGGTCCGGATGGCCCCCGTCCGCGACACCGACGGGCGGGTGCGGGGCGTGTCCGTGGCCGCCCACGACTTCACCGACAACTACTTGGCCCGGGAGCGGCTGCAACTGGTCAACGAGGCGAGCATACGCATCGGCAGCACCCTGGACGTCACCCGGACGGCAGAGGAACTGGCGGCCGTGTGCGTACCCGCGCTCGCCGACTTCGTCACCATCGACCTGATCGACCCGCACGGCCACAGCGGCGAGATCGCGCCGCCGGTCAACGCGCCGGTCACGCTGCGCCGCATCGCGCACCGCTCCGTGCTGCCGGGCGACCCCGAGGCGGTGACCGAGATCGGCCAGCTCGCCGTCTACGCGGAATTCTCCCCCCAGGCCGACTCGCTCGTCTCGGGCCGCCCGGTCGTGGGCTCGCTGCCGTCCGACCGGTTGACCCGGTGGCTGGCCGCGGACCAGGCGCGCGCCCTGCGGTCCCAGGAGTACGGCGTCCACGCCATCATGATCGTGCCGATCCAGGCCCGCGGGCTGACCCTCGGGGTCGCGGGCCTCGCCCGGCACCGGAGCCCCGGCCCGTTCACCCCCGACGACGTCCTGCTGGCCGAGGAGGTCACGGCCCGGGCCGCGGTCTGCATCGACAACGCCCGCCGCTACTCCCGCGAGCGCGAGACCGCCATCGCCCTGCAACGCAGCCTGCTGCCCCGAACGCTGCCGCGCACGGCCGTCGTGCAGGCCGCGTCCCGCTACCTGCCCGCGGCCCGCGCCGGGGTGGGCGGTGACTGGTTCGACGTCATCCCGCTGTCCGGGATGCGGGTCGCCATGGTCGTCGGGGACGTCGTCGGCCACGGCATCCAGGCATCGGCCACCATGGGACGGCTGCGCACCGCCGTACGGACCCTCGCCGACATCGACCTGGCCCCCGACGAGCTGCTCACCCACCTCGACGACCTGGTGGTCCGGCTGTCCGAGGAGTCGGGCGAGCCGGGCGACGAGGCCGGCACCGGCGAGGTCGGCGCGACCTGCCTGTACGCCGTCTACGACCCGGTGTCGCGGCGCTGCACCCTGGCCCGCGCCGGGCATCCCCCGCCGGTGCTGGTGCCGCCCGGGGGCACCCCTCGCCAGCTGGACCTGCCCGCCGGGCCGCCCCTGGGCCTTGGTGGGCTGCCGTTCGAATCGGCCGAGGTGAAGCTGCCCGACGGCAGCCTGCTCGCGCTGTACACGAACGGTCTGATCAGCAACCGGGACTGGGACGCCGGCGCCGCCCAGCGGCTGCTGCTCGACGCCCTGGCGACGCGCAGGGGCAGCGCGGGCCCCGCGGACTCCCTGGACGAGACCTGTGACCGGATCCTGCGGTACCTGCTCCCGCCGGACGGCGTCCCGGACGACGTGGCCCTGCTGCTGGCGCACACCCGGGGGCTGCCCGCCTCCCAGGTGGCCGCGTGGGACATCCCGGTGAATCCGGCCCTGGTGGCGCCGATCCGCAAGAAGGTCGTGGAGCAGCTGGACACCTGGGGGCTGAGCGGGATCGCGTTCACCTCGGAGCTGGTGGTGAGCGAGCTGGTCACCAATGCCATCCGGTACGGCGCGCACCCCATCCGGCTGCGGCTGGTCCACGGTACGGACAACCTGATCTGCGAGGTGTCGGACAGCAGTCACACGGCACCGCACCTGAGGCGCGCCAAGACCTGGGACGAGGGCGGCCGGGGACTGCTCCTGGTCGCCCAGCTCACCCAGCGCTGGGGCAGCCGGCACACGGCCGAGGGCAAGACGATCTGGGCGGAGCTGACACTGGCCGAGGAGTAGCGGCCGGCCGTTCCGGGTCGGCCGCTGCTCGGGCGATCAGGCGATCAGCCAGGGACGCACTTGTTTGCGCGCCTCGTGCAGCCGGGACTTGAGCGTGCCGAGCGGGATACCGATGCGCTCGGCGATCTCGGCGTACTCCAGCTGGCAGATGTCGCGGAAGACCAGCGGCGCGACCAGGTCGGGGCGCTCACGCTCCAGCCGGTCCAGCGCCTCCAGCAGGTCCAGCCGGGAGCCGGCGATGACGCTGGTGGTGCGGGGGTCCACCCGTTCGATGGGCTCGATGGCGGCGGGCTGCTCGGCGGCCCGCCGCTTGAGTTCGCGGTACTTCTGCCGGGCGCAGTTGGAGACGACCGTGAACAGCCAGGTGCTGAAGCGGCTGCGGCCCTCGAAGGTGGAGATTTTCCGGGCGATCTGCAGGAGGACGTCCTGCGCGGCCTCCTCCGCGTCCTCCCGGCACGGCAGGAAGCGTCCGCAGCGCCGGACGACCTCCGGCCGGACCTCGGTCAGCAGCCGGTTCAGGGCCGCCGGATCACCGGCGGCGGCAAGCCGGGCGAGGTCTTCGGTCATCGCCGGGTCATGCACGGGTGGCCCCCTAGAAGTCGATCTCAAGGAGGCATGATAGTCCCATGCAACCCCGCGAACGGATCGGCCGCTACCTTCTGGAACGACGCCTGGGCACCGGTGCCTTCGGCACGGTGTGGCTCGCCCACGACGACCAGCTCGACGCCCCGGTCGCGGTGAAGGTCCTCGCCGACAACTGGTCACACCGCCTCGACGTGCACGACCGGTTCCTCTCCGAGGCCCGGCTGCTGCGCCGGGCCGACTCCAAACGAGTCGTGCAGGTCTACGACATCGGTGAACTGCCCGACGGCAGACCGTACTTCGTGATGGAGTACGCGGACGCGGGCACCCTGGCCGACCTCACGGCCGCGGGTCCGCTCCCGGTGCCGCAGGCGCTGCGGCTGACGGCGCTGGCGGCGCGCGGCGCCGCGGCGCTGCACGAGGCGGGGATCGTGCACCGCGACATCAAGCCGAGCAATGTGCTGCTGCGCTCCGCGTCCGACGGCAGCCGCCGGGTGCTGCTGGCCGACCTGGGGCTGGCCAAGAACCTGGCGCAGGGATCGGGGCTGACCCAGGCCGCCGGATCGGCCGGGTACCAGCCGCCCGAGCAGGCCGAGCCGGGCGCGGGCATCGATGCGCGCGCCGACGTCTACAGTCTCGGCGCGGTCGGCTACGAGCTGGTGACGGCCACGGTGCCGGCCGCCCCCGGCAAGGTGGTGCCGCCCGAACAACTGCGGCCGGACCTCGACGAGGAGGTCGTGCGGGCCCTCATGCGCGCGCTGGAACCGGACCCGGAACAACGCTGGCAGAGCGCGCAGGCGTTCGCGGAGGAGCTGGACCGGCTGGCGGCGCGGACCTCCGTGCCGGCGCCGACCTCCGCGCCGGCGCCGGGCAAACCGCCCAAGGCGGTCAGGAAGCGGTCCGGCGCCCTCGGGCTGGCCGGTGCCGCGGTGCTCGCGGCCGGGGCCGCGGCCCTGGCCGTCACGCTGCTGAACCGGCAGGCCGCGCCGGACACGGTGCGGATCACGGACACCACCGGCCGGATCGCGGCGGACGTCCCCTCGGCCTGGGCCCGCCGGCTGCGCGACTCCGGCTGGGACCCGAAGGCGCTCGGCCTGGACTCCGCGCAGGAACCGGGGCTGGCCGTCGCCGACGACCTGTCCCACTGGCAGGACCTGACGGCCCCGGTGAACGGCGTGTTCATCGGCCTGAGCGAGCACGGCGACGTGACGCCCGAGGTGGACGCCCTCACCCACACCGGCTGTCACTACGCCGGCAGCCGTGCCTTCAGCGACACGCGGTGGCGGGGCCGGATCCGGACCTGGGACGGCTGCACCGGCGGCGGCTCGGTCACGGAGGCGGCGCTGTCCTCGGCGGACGGCAAGGCGCAGCCCCAGGTGTATGTGCAGATCCGCGAGCACGGGGGCGCGGACGCGACCGACGGGATACTCCGCTCGCTCCGAGTCACCTGAGAGGGCGGCAGCAAGTACGGCGGGGCGGGGAAGAATGGCTGTGGGGCGAACCTTTCCCGCGGCCCGTGCATCGGAAGGTGATGACGGCGCCCGGCGCCCCGGGCACGCATCCGGCGCATGCCCCGTAGACCCAGGAGTGTTGACAGACATGGCGTACACCTCCCAGACCCCGCACCGGGCGGCGTTGCTCGTGGCCTCCGTCGCCGTGCTGGGCCTCTTGACCGCCTGCGGCAACGAGACCGGCACCCAGGGCAGCCCGCAGAAGGTCTCGGGCATGGCGGCACCCGCGACCGGCAGCCCGACGACGCACGACAGCGCGGCGGGGAACACGCCGGCGGGCGCGGCGACGCCACCACCGGTGCAGACGGGCGGCGAGGCCGCCGCCGGCGGCGCGTCCTCCCCCACCCCGCCGTCCGCGGGCGGCACGTCGGCCACGGCCGGCGGCGGCTCCCGCTGCCACACCTCCGAGCTGAGCGCCACGGTGGGCGGCAACAACCCGGGCGCCGGCCAGGAGAACTTCCCGGTCGTGCTCACCAACAAGTCCTCCCGCACCTGCACCGTGCGCGGCTTTCCCGGAGCGGCCTTCGTGAGCGCCGCCGGCGAACAGCTCGGCCCGGACCCCAGGCGTTCCTCGGGCACGTCCGCGACGGTGACGCTGAAGCCGGGACAGCACGCCTGGGCGGGACTGACCTTCTCCAACCCGGAGGTCAGCGGGGCCCGGACGGCGACGCCCGCGGCACTGCTGATCACCCCGCCCGACGAGCAGGACCCCCTGAAGGTGGCGTGGACGGCCGGCGAGGTGCCGGTGTCCGGGAACGCGTCCTCGGTCTCCCTGTCCGTCTTCGCCCCCGGAAGCGGCGCCTGACCCCCGTACCCACCCCCCACCGACCCCGCCGTCCGCTTGCCGGACGGCGGGGTTCGTCATGACGGCACCACGACTGTCACAGCGCGGAAACGGGTCCCGGCCGTGCCGATCTTTCCTCCGCGACCGCACATCGAACCCGACGACCGCACGGTGAAGCGGCCCCGCCCGGGGCCCGTGACGAGGAATTCGGGGACGAACATGAGCGGCATCTCACGCAGGCGCATGCTGACCGCGGGAGCGACGGCGGGCGCCCTGGGCGCCCTCTCCGCCTGCTCGAAAGGTACCTGGAGCGCGGGTGGCGGCCTAGCCGCGGGCGGTGCGGCCACGCAGCAGGCCAGGCCGGTGCGGCCGATCGGGGACGGCTCCACCGCGGACACCGGTGCCCAGCCGAAGCAGCCGAAGGCCACCCGGCTCGCAGCGGGCACCCGGCCGCCGCAGTTCGTGGTGTTCTCCTGGGACGGCGCGGGCGAACTCAGCAACCAGCTGTTCTCCCGGTTCCGCAAGGTGGCGGCCGACCACGGCGCGTCGATGACGTTCTTCCTCAGCGGCATCTACACGCGCCCGAGTCCAAGAAGCACCTCTACCACCCGCCGCAGCACGAGGTCGGCGCCTCCGCGATCGGCTATCTCGCCGACCGGCACATCCACGCCACGCTCCAGCAGGTGCGCGCCGCCTGGCTGGAGGGCCATGAGGTCGGCACCCACTTCAACGGGCACTTCTGCGGCGAGGACGGCGTGCGCAACTGGTCGTCCGCCCAGTGGCGCAGCGAGATCGACCAGGCGATCGACTTCGTCACGAACTGGAAGACGAACACGGGCTTCACCGACCTCGAACCGCTGCCCTTCGACTACCGCAAGGAGCTGACCGGCGGCCGCACCCCGTGCCTGGAGGGCCAGTCCGCGCTGCTGCCGACGGCCGCCGCGCTCGGCTGGAAGTACGACGCCAGTTCCCCCGGCGGGCTGCAGATCTGGCCGAACAAGGTGCAGGGCGGCAGGATCTGGGACTTCCCGCTGCAGTCCATACCGTTCTCCGGACACTCCTTCCAGGTGCTCTCGATGGACTACAACATGATGGCCAACCAGTCCGAGGGCAGTCCGACCGGCGACCGTTCCCAGTACGAGGCGTGGCGCACCCAGGCCCGCGACACCTATCTCGCCGGGTTCCGCCGTGCCTACGAGTCCAACCGGGCGCCGTTCTTCATCGGCAACCACTTCGAGCGCTGGAACGGCGGCATCTACATGGACGCCGTCGAGGAGGCCATCGGGGAGATGGCCAAGTTCGACGACGTGCGTTTCGTCTCCTTCAAGCAGTTGGTGGCCTGGCTGGAGGCGCAGGACCCGGCGGTGCTGCGCCAGATGCGCACGCTCAACCCGGGGCAGTCCCCGACCGGCGGCTGGGCGGAGTTCCTGGGCGGGGCCGGTGCCGGCTCCTCGTGACGGCCGGCCTCCCCGGCGGCCGCTGCCGATCGGCACGGCGCGGCCCCCGCGCGCAGGCCGGCCCGGCGGAGTCCGTGTCACGTCCCCGTACGCGCCCTGGACCGGTAGGCGCCCGGCGGAAGGCCGTAGCGCGCACGGAAGACCCGGCTGAAGTGGAACGGGCTCGGAAAGCCCGCTGCCCGGGCCACCCGTTCCACGGTCAGGTCGGTGCCCTCCAGCAGCCGGACCGCGTGCCGCAGCCGGGCCTCGCGCAGCGCGCGCATCGGGGAACGGCCGGTCTGCCGGGTGAACAGGTGGGCGAACCGGGAGGGCGACAGCGCGACGTCCGCGGCGAGTGAGTCGACGGTGTGCGAAGCCCCGGGGTCGGCGGCCATCACCTCCTCCGCCCGGCGTACGCGCGCGTCGAGCCCGACCGGTGCCGTCGGCCGGTCCGCCGCACCGGTCGTGAGCAGCACGATCTCCTCCAGCGCGCACAGGGCCAGGTCCCGGGCCGCGCTGCTGTGCGCGACCGAGACCGGCTCACCGTCCGCGGGGCCGGCTTCGGGCGGCGCCCCGGCACCCGTCCAGCGGGCGTCGGCGAGCATCCGGCCGAACGCCGCGCCGACCCGGTCGTGCAGACCGCCCGGGACGGGAGTGACGGCGTACAGCCCGTCGGCCACGGCGTGCCGGCCGAGCCGGTCCGTCCAGCCGGGCCGGGCCTGGCAGTGCGTCCACCAGAAGCGCCAGTGCCGGGCGCCCGGCGCGACCGCGTACCGGTGCGCCGCCCCCGGAGCGAGGACCACCAGGTCCCCGGCGCCCGCGTACACCCCGGCGGTGCCCCGGCCGACCAGTCCGCGCCCGCCCGTGGTCCAGGTGAACAGCCAACTGGACGCCCCGTCGGGCCGGTTGACGCTGTAGCCGGTGTCCTGGTCGAAGTGGCCGACCACGACCACGCCGGGCGGTGGGGAGGGGGCGGCGGGCGCGGCAGCCCTGGGCAGTTCCGCAGCTGTCATGGGCATCCTCCGGACGAGTGCGTCGGGCCTAGCGTGACGGGCGGGAACACCGCACGGGAGAGAACCGAGGAGTGGACGATGACAGCCACGGACAGCGGCGCCACCGGCGCCCCCATCCTGCCCGAGGATCTGCGGCGGCGGCTCGGGGAGTTCGAGGAACAGGGTTTCACCGTCATCCGCGGGCTGTTCGGGCCCGCGGAGACCGAGCGGTTGTGCGCCGAGTTCGCGGCGCTGCACGCGGCCGGGCCGGTGCCGGGGCACTTCGAGCCGCGGCCGGACCCGGCGGGCGGGCCGGCCGACCCGCTGCGCGCCTACCCGCGGGTGATGCATCCGCACGAGATCAGCGCGCTCGCCCGGGACGTCCTGGTGGACGCCCGGCTGCGGCCGGTGCTGGCGGCGCTGCTCGGCGAGGAGGTCCTGGCCGCGCAGAGCATGTTCTACTTCAAGCCGCCGGGCGCCCGCGGCCAGGCGCTGCACCAGGACAACTTCTATCTACGGGTCGAACCGGGCACCTGCGTGGCCGCCTGGCTCGCCTGCGAGGCGATCGACCGGGACAACGGCGGTCTCGAAGTGGTGCCCGGCACCCACCGGATGGGCCTGTTCTGTCCCGAGGAGGCGGACGTCCGGGAGTCGTTCGCCCGGGAGTACGTGCCTCCGCCGCCCGGTCTCGCCGCGGTGCCCGTGGACATGGCGGCGGGTGACGTCCTGTTCTTCAACGGGAGTCTGGTGCACGGTTCCGGGCCCAATCGCACCGCCGACCGCTTCCGCCGCTCGTTCATCGGCCACTACGTGGGCCGTTCCGCGCGGCGGATCGGGGCCCACTACCGGACGCTGTCCCTCTCCGGTGAGCGGGTCCGGCTCCCGGAGAGCGAGGGCGCCGGTCCGTGCGGCACCGAGTTCGCGCCGCACGGACCGCACTGACCGTCAGTGGCCGCTGATGGCGTGCGGGGTGTAGGACTGCTCCAGTTCCTCGATCTCCTTGTCGCCCAGTTCCAGTTCCACGGCGGCCACCGCGTCCTGAAGGTGCTGCGGCTTGGCCGCGCCGACGATCGGCGCGGTCACCGTGGCCCGGTGCAGCAGCCAGGCGAGGGCGATCCGGGCCCGCGGCACACCGCGCTCGGCGGCGATCCGGGCGACCGCCTCGACGATCGAGCGGTCGCTCTCCAGGTAGAGGCGGCCGCCGAAGTCGTCGGTCGTGCTGCGGTCGGTGACGGTGCCCCAGTCGCGGGTGAGGCGGCCGCGGGCGAGCGGGCTCCAGGGCAGCACTCCCACGCCCTGGTCCGCGCAGAGCGGAAGCATCTCCCGCTCCTCCTCGCGGTAGAGCAGGTTGTAGTGGTTCTGCATGGACACGAACTTGGTCCAGCCGTGCCGCTCCGCCGTGTACTGGGCCTTGGAGAACTCCCACGCGTACATCGAACTGGCCCCGATGTAGCGCACCTTGCCCGCCTTGACCAGGTCGTGCAGCGCCTCCATGGTCTCCTCGACCGGGGTGTCGTGGTCGTAGCGGTGGATCTGGTAGAGGTCGACGTAGTCGGTGCCGAGGCGGCTGAGGCTGTGGTCGATCTCGGTCATGATCGCCTTGCGGGACAGCCCGCCCCCGTTGGGCCCGGGCCGCATCCGGCCGTGCACCTTGGTGGCAAGCACGATCTCGTCGCGGCGGGCGAAGTCACGCAGCGCCTTGCCGACAATCTCCTCGCTGGTGCCGTCGGAGTAGACGTTCGCCGTGTCGAAGAAGTTGATGCCCGCCTCCAGCGCCTGCCGGATGAGCGGACGGGACGCCTCCTCGTCCAGCGTCCACTCGTGCGTGCCCCGGTCGGGCAGCCCGTAGGTCATGCAACCCAGACAGATCCGGGACACGTCCAGGCCCGTCGAACCGAGCTTCACGTACTGCATCGTTGCTGCTCCTGCCTTGGGGACGGTTACCTTCTCGCAGCGTACGTGCTCGGCGGGGTCCGGCTTGACGGCGGCGGGTCCTGCGGCTTGGATCGTGATCACGTGTCCGGCGCACCGCGCGGACACGCAGAGGTGCGCCCAGCCGGTGACGGACACGTTCTCAGCCCGGCCCGAGTCGCCAGGACCGTCGCGGTCCGAGGCGGGGCCGTACCCGCGATCCGCTGGAGCGGTCCATGCCCGCGAAGGGTGCTCTGCGCACCGAAGGTCCGGTGCCGGCCGTCGGCACGAGGATTCTCACCGCGCTCGTCTCGGCGGCCCTGCTGCTGACCGGCTGCGGGTCCCCCGAGGACTCCGCGCAGGCCGGGCCCGGGCCGGCCGGTACGGCGTCCGCGGTGCGGCTCCCGCCCCGGCACGCCGGCTTCGACTACCAGATCGGCGGCGCTTATCCGCCCCCGGCCGGTGTCCGCGTCGTCAGCCGCGACCGCACGGCGGCACCGGCCCCCGGCCTCTACAACATCTGTTACGTGAACGCCTTCCAGGCCCAGCCGGACGAGGTGGCGGCGTGGCCGGCCGACCTGCTGCTGCGGGACGCGCACGGCAGGCCGGTCGTCGACGAGGACTGGGACGAGCCGCTGCTCGACATCGGCACCGCGGCCAAGCGCAGGCGGGTGGCGGAGCGGGTCGACCGCTGGATCGACGGCTGCGCGGACAAGGGCTTCGACGCCGTCGAGCCGGACAACTACGACAGCTACACCCGGTCCGGGAAGCTGCTGACGGCGGCCGACGCGACCGCGTTCATCGCGCTGCTGTCCCGGCACGCGCACGCCCGGCACCTGGCCGTCGCGCAGAAGAACACGGTGGAGCTGGCCGGTCTCAGGCACCGCACGGGCCTCGATTTCGCGGTGGCGGAGGAGTGCGCGGAGTGGGACGAGTGCGGTGCCTACGCCGACGCGTTCGACGACCGGGTCCTGGTCGTCGAGTACACGGACGGCGGGCTGCGCAAGGCCCTCGCGGGCTTCGGCGACCGCCTGAGCATCGTCCGCCGGGACCGCGCGGTGTCGCCCGAGGGCAGCGCCGGTTACGTCCGTGAGGTGCGCTGAGTCCGGGTGCGGTGCCGGTCCGGGAGGCGGCGCACGGCCCTCTCCCCCGCGTCCCGGTACGGGTCAGGGGCGCTCCAGCAGGTCCAGAGCGCGTTCCCATCGGAAGTCCGGCCGGTGTCCGCTCCCGTCGGGCTCGCCGGTGTACGGCTCACCGACACGGACGCCCATGGCACGCAGCCGCACCAGGCTCGCCCGGTAGGCCGGGTGGGCGGCCAGCGCGTCGCCCACACAGGGCAGGACGGCGATCGGGACACCCAGGCCGTACGCCTCGCAGAGGGTGCCGAGGGCAAGGGTGTCCGCGATCCCCGCCGCCCACTTGTTGAGGGTGTTGAAGGTGGCGGGTGCGGCCACCACGGCGGCGGGCGCCGGGAAGGGGCGGGGGTCGGCGGGGGTGCGCCAGGCGGAGCGGACGGGACGGCCGGTCTGCGCCTCGACGGCACCCACGTCGAAGAAGCCGCCCAGGGCGACCGGGGTGGCCGTGACACCGACCTCCCAGTTCCGCTCCTGGGCGGCGATGATCAGCTTGCCGACGCCCGCGGCCACTCCGGCCGCGCACACGACGAGCTGGAGAAAGGGCTTTTCGGCCGGTTGGGTCACCCCGGAACCCTACGCCGCCGCGGGTCCGGCCGGGGTGGGCTCAGCCGGGTTGCCCGGTCACCGTGATGGCGCCGACCGGGCAGGCGCGTGCCGCGTCCCGGACCAGTGGGTCGCCGCCGCCGTCCTCCCGTCCGGGCAGCAGCGTGCTGAAGCCGTCGTCGTCCTGGGTGAAGACGTTCGGGGCGGTCAGGGCGCACTGGCCGGCGCCGATGCAGACGTCTCGGTCGATCTCGATGTGCATGGCCAGAGCCTCTTACCAAGTCACGGGGAGTTCCAGCATCCCCTGGATCGTGTCGCCGGGTTTGAACGGGATCTCCTCCGCCGGAACGGCGAGCCGGAGCCCGGGCAGTCGGCCGATCAGCGCGGCCAGGGCGATCTCCAGCTCGGTCCTGGCCAGGTTCTGGCCGAGGCACTGGTGGATGCCGAAGCCGAAGGCGACGTGGTGGCGGGTCGAGCGGTGCCAGTCGAGTGAGTCCGGCCCGGGGTAGACCCCCTCGTCGCGGTTGATGACCGAGGTCGAGAAGACCACGCCCTCACCGGCCCGGATGGTCGTCCCGGCCACCTCGATGTCCTCGGTGGCCACCCGGAGCAGTCCGTCCGCGATGGACAGCATCCGCAGCAGTTCCTCGACCGCCGCGGGCAGCAGGGAGGGGTCCGCGCGCAGTTCGGCCAGCCGCTCGGGGTGCTGGAGCAGCGTGAAGGTGCCGAGGGAGATCATGTTGGCGGTGGTCTCGTGCCCCGCGACCAGCAGGATGATCGCGAGGGCGACCAGTTCGTCGCGGTCCGGCGTGCCCTCGCGCGCCTGCTGCTCGACCAGTTCGTCGATCAGTCCGTCGCCGGGCTCCTTGCGCTTGCGGTCGATCAGGCCGCCCAGGTACTCGTCCAGCCGGTCCCGGGCGTCCTGCGTGGCCTCGGCCGTGGGGCCGCGCAGCAGCCGCCGGGACTGCTCCTCGAAGAATTCGTGGTCGGCGTACGGGACACCCAGCAGTGCGCAGATCACCATGGAGGGCACGGGGAGCGCGAACGCGCTGACCAGTTCGGCGGGCGGCCCCTGGGCGATCATCCGGTCCAGCAGGTCGTCGACGATGCGCTCGATGCTCGGCCGCAGCGCGGTGGCCCGTTTGAGCGTGAAGCTGGGGATCATCATCCGGCGCTGGGTGTGGTGCTCGGGGTCGTCGACGCCCAGCAGGGCCGTCTTGCGGTCGCGGACCCCGGCGAACCGGGGTGTCGTGATCGGGAAGTCGGCGCGGGTGCGGTTGCTGGACAGGCGCGGGTCGGCCAGCAGGTCCCGCGCGAGGCCGTGGCCGGCGACGAGCCAGGCCGGGCGGCCGTCGTAGAGGGCGACCCGGGTCAGCGGCCGGGCGGCGCGCAGCGGGTCGTAGCCGGTGGGGGGGTGGTAGGGACAGGTTCGGTCCTGGGGGAAGGCGACGGGTTGCGACAGTTCCGTCATGGAAGACCTCACAGACGAGGGGTGCGTCGTGCCGATCTTCATTAGATGCCCGAGGCACCTATCGCGCGACGCCAAGTTCAGCCAGAACGGTCACCTGCGGAATCTGGCCGGGAAGCGACGCTTCCGTTTCGTGCGTTCACGGCCCCGCAGGGCCACACCGGGAATAAAGAACCAGCCATTCACAATAGTCGCCGTTGGTGGCGATCGCCGTACGCCATTCGGCCGTGTCGCCGTCCGGCCGGGCCGGACGGGCGGCCCGGTGCGGTGCGGATGAATACCGCGGTCATCGGTGTTGAATCGATCTGTCAGCGAGCCCCGTCCGACGAGGAGAGGAACAGCATGCCTGTAGAGGGTGAGTACGAACCGAGTCCGGCCGCGTGGGTCCGGGAGCAGGTCGAGTTGTACGAGAGTTCCGGTGGCACCCGGGGCACGACGCTGCGGGACACCGGGCTGCCCGTCATCGTGCTGACCAGCCGGGGAGCCCGCAGCGGCAAGATCCGCAAGACGCCGCTGATGCGGGTGGAGCACGACGGGCGGTACGCCGTGGTCGCTTCGCAGGGCGGTGCGCCCAAGCATCCGGTCTGGTACTTCAACCTCACCGCCGACCCGCACGTGGAGTTGCAGGACGGACCGGCCAAGCAGGACATGACGGCCCGGGAGGTCACCGGCGCGGAACGGGCCGAGTGGTGGAAGCGGGCGGTGGCCGCGTACCCGCCGTACGCCGAGTACCAGGAGCGGACGTCCCGCGAGATCCCGGTCTTCGTCCTCGAACCGGGCACCGGGAGCTGAATCCGGCCGCGCACCGGCACCATCCGGAAAATCTGCCGCGGGCAGGCATGAACAAGTCCGGGTCCGGGCACCTTCTGCGTCAGGCCCCGCCGCGTTCCCCCGTCGCGGCGGGGCTTTCCCGTCCCTCCCCCGCCGACCGGTCGGTCACGTCCAGGAAGATCTCCCCGGTCCCGGGGAAGGTCTCGGCGAGGGACCGCTTGATGCGGACCGCGACGTCCTCGACCCGTTCGCTCTCCAGGCCCGGCACGAGATCGATCCGGGCGGGCCCGGATCCGCTCGGCCCGCTCCGGGTCGGCGGCCTCGCCGATGAGCCGGTCGCGCGCGTCGCGACCCAGCCGTGCGTCGGCGGGGCGGTGGCTGCGGCGCAGCGCGACCAGCAGGAAGACCTCGTTGAGGCTGTCGGCGACCGAGTGCGCGGCCTCCGACAGCAGGGCGGGCGAGCCGGTGAGGAAGCCACCGACGGCCTGGGCGACGACGATCACCAGATTGGCCGCGAGCGCCACGAGCACGGTGATCCGCGTCCGGCGGTCGGCCTTGCGCCGCGTCCCTCCGTCGCCGTCGCGCCGTCGGGTTGTCCGGTTCACTCCTGCCGACTGCCCACGGCCGGGCGACTCACACCGTGCGGCGGCGGCGACCGGAGTCCGGCGTGCGGACGGCGCAGGCCCGGCGATTTCTGGCCGTCGGCCCCCGTCGCCGTCGCGGACCCACCCGTCGCCGGCGTACCCGTCCGGGAGATGTCCTTCGCGGACCTGCCCGTCCGGTGGGCACCCGTCGTGGATGTCTCTTTCCCGCCCTGGAGCACCGGCCTGCGGCGGCCCGCCGGTGGAGCGTTCCGGACTGCGCGCCGCGGCGGTCCGGGTGACCATGAGGGGTGTGAACACGATGCGTGCCATCAGCCAGGACGTCCTCGGCGGTCCCGAGGTGCTCAAGGAAGTACGGCTGGAGCGGCCCGCGCCGCGCCCGAACGAGGTGCTGGTCCGGGTCCGCGCCGCCGGCGTCAACCCCACCGACTGGAAACACCGGGCCACCGGCGGCTTCCTGGGCGAGCCGCCGTTCGTCCTCGGGTGGGACCTCTCCGGCACGGTGGAGGAGACGGGGATCGGCGTGGCCGCGTTCGCGCCCGGGGACGAGGTCTTCGGCATGCTGCCCTACCCGTTCGGGCACGGCTCGCACGCCGAGTACGCCATCGCGCCGGCCCGGGCGCTCACCCACAAACCCGCCGGGATCGACCATGTGCAGGCCGGCGCGCTGCCGTTGGTGTCGCTGACCGCCTGGCAGACCCTGGTGGAGACGGCGGAACTGGCGGCGGGACAACGGGTCCTGGTGCACGCCGCGGCCGGCGGGGTCGGGCATGTGGCAGTGCAGATCGCCAAGGCGCGCGGCGCGTACGTGATCGGCACGGCGAGCGCGGGCAAGCACGACTTCCTGCGGAGCCTCGGCGTGGACGAGGCGGTCGACTACCGGAGCACGGACGTCACGGAGGCCGTGCGGGGTGTCGACGTCGTGCTGGACACCCTCGGCGGTGACAACGCCGTCCGGTCGCTACGGGTGCTGCGCCCGGGCGGGATCGTGGTGTCGATCGTGCCGGTCGGTTCGCGGGAGTTCCACGACGAGGCCGCGCGGCTGGGCGTGCGGGCGGTCCGCGTCCTCGTGGACGCCGACCGCGCGGGCATGCGGGCGATCGCCGCACTGGTGGCGGAGGGCCGGCTGCGGGCCACGGTCGCCGAGACGTTCCCGCTGTCCGAGGCCGCGCGGGCGCACGAGTCGGGCGAAACCGGTCGGACGTCAGGGAAACTGGTCCTGGTGACGGCCTGAACTGGACGGCGGACGGCCAAACTCGAAGACATATGTCAATCGAACATGCTCAAATTCGTTCTATCGAGGGTAACTTGCAGAGCGGGGAACGGATCCCGGCACGGGTGGGAGGTGACGTCGTGCGCCCGGAACCGCGGCAGGAATCCGCACCGCTCACCAGGCACCTGCGCGTCCGCGAGGACCGCGGGCACACGGTGCTGGAGTTCCACGGGGAGATCGACATCGCGGCGGCCGCCGAGCTGGCCCCGCAGCTGGACCGGGTGACGGACCGGCCGGGCGCCCGGATCGTGATCGATCTGCGGAACATCGAGTTCTTCGACTGCTCGGGGCTGCGCCTGCTCTACCGGGCCCGCACCCGGGTGCTGGAACACGGCGGAACGCTGCGCCTCGTGTGCACCCACCCGCTGACCCTGCGGGTCCTGCGGGTCACCGGCCTGGCCCGGCTGCTGCCCGCGCTGCCGACGCTGGAGGCGGCCCTGGCGCAGCCCGAGACCACGCCCGGCCCCTGGTGACCCCGGCGCCCCCGGGCGTCAGGGCCGGTACGGCGGCGGCCCGTCCGGTGACGGCCCGGTACCGGGCGCGTCGAACAGGGCGCTGATGCTGAGCTGCTGATGATGTGCGACGCGGCCCGCGGCGCGTCGGCGAGCCGCATCACGGTCGTCATGCCGCACTGTGCGGTCCGCTCCTCACTTGATCATCACGGGGCTGCGGGGCTCATGCCACTGAGGGCGGCCGCAGTCACCGCAGGAGACCACTGGGGTGTACGGGGCTGTCGGGGCGTCGCAGGAGGCTCGCTGCGCGGGCGTGCGCCCCGTGTGCCCCTGCCCGGGCCACCGATCCGCCAACCGGCCGGTCTGGCACGGCGGTTCGGCGGGCATCCGGAGGAACAGGAAGGGGGAACGTCGACATGACGACTTCCAACAGGCGGCTGCCCGGACGCATGCCGGGCTGGGCGAAAGTCCTGACCGCCGTCGTCCTGGTCCTCGCGGCGGTCTTCGCCGGGATCCGGCTGGCCGTGCTGCCGGGCATCAAGGACCTGTTCGGCACCGAGACGCGCGATCGCTCGGGACCGGCGCTGCTCGAATCGATCAAGGACATGAGCCGCTACGACGCCGCCTCCGGCACCTTCCAGGTCGTCGTGGACCTGGAGAAGGACGCGAAGCTGCTGCCCGACGCGATCCGCGGCACCCGCACCCTGTACGTCGGTACGGGCACCGTGGACGCCTACGTCGACCTCGGCCGGCTGGGCGAGCGGGACGTGACGGTCGACGGCGACCGCACGTCGGCCACGCTCCGGCTGCCGCACGCCCGGCTGGGGAAACCGGCCCTGGACGCCGACCACTCGTACACCGTCTCCAAACAGCGCGGACTGCTCGACCGGCTCGGCGACTTCTTCTCCGACAACCCCAACAGCGAACACGCCGTGCAGCAGCTCGCGGTACAGCACATCGGCGAGGCGGCCCGCGGCAGCGGGCTGACCACCCGGGCCGAGACGAACACGACCGCCATGCTCCGAGGGCTGCTGCACTCCCTCAGGTTCACGGAGGTGCACATCTCGTACGGGAGCTGACCGTGCCGCCCCGGCTTGCGGTGCGGGCGAGGGCATCACGGGGCGGTTCCGGGGTAACCGCCCCAGCACGCAGGCAAGCCGACGACAGGAGGACCGCATGGCCCGCACCGTTTCGCACCTGCGCACCGGCGGGAGCGACACTCCGACGGGAAGGCGACGCCCCGCGGGAAGCACCCGGTCTCCCGGCACCGCAGCGGACCGTCGCACGACCGGCACCGGCGCCACGGCCGGGTCCGGACGCTCGGGCGCATCCGGGGGTCCCGGTAAAGCCGGTTCCGGTAAGGCCGGTTCGGGTAAAGCTGGGGGTTCCGGTACGTCCGGGCGTTCCGGCGCGTCCCGGAGTTCCGGCTCCAAGGGTTCCGGAAAGTCCGGGAGTTCCAGCACGCCCAGGAGTTCCGCCAAGAAGTCCGGCACGCCCAAGGGTTCCCGTACGTCCAGGAGTTCGGGCAGGTCCGCGGGCCCCGGCAAAGGCTCCGCTTCCGCCGGATCCCGGCGGCCCGGCGCGCACCGGGGTCCGGCGGGACTGCTCCGAGCGCTCGTCGGCGGTGGCTTCGCGAAGGCGCGCGGCGCGGGCGGGCCGCGTCGCGGTGTCCGCAAGGCCGGTGGCGCGGCACGGCCGCCCGGTGCGGACCGGCACGCGCTCCCGTGGCCCGTGCGGCTGGCGGCGATGCTGGTCGCCTTCGTGTGCATGGTGGCGTTCGCCGTCGTGCTGGCCCGGCTGACGCTGGTGCCGTCCCCGGCGTCGGTGGCCCTCACGCACAGCAACCTGCGCCCGGGCAGTTCCCTGCGGGCCTATCTGGACCAGCCCGGACTGCGCGACGCCGCCAAACAGATCGGCGGGAACGTGCTGCTCGGCCTCCCGTTCGGGGTGCTGGTGCCGGTACTCGCACCGCGGGCCCGCGGCATCCTCCACGTGCTCCTGCTCACCGCGATGGTGATGCTGCTGGTCGAGCTGGTGCAGGGGGCGCTGATCACCGGGCGCGCCTTCGACATCGACGACGTCATCCTCAACACGGCGGGTGCGCTGGCGGGTTACCTGTTCCTCGGCCGCCGGCTCGGGCGGGCGGTGCACGCACGCGCGGCGAAGGCGTGACGTCCCCGTCCGGCCACGCTCCGTTCCGGACGTCCCGCCGGGCCGGTCCGCCCGCGCCGCTCAGGGCCCCAGGTGCACGTACGGAGCCCACAGCCAGGGGCTGCGCGGATAGCGCTCCCGCAGGTCGCGGGTCACCCGGTACAACGCCTCGGCGGGCGGCACACCATCCGCCAGGTGGCCGTACACGGCCGTGGTGAACTCCGTGGCGTCGCCGTCGGCGACCTCCCACAGGGTGGCGATCACATGGGTGAAGCCGGCCAGTTGGAACGACGAGGCGACATGGTGGGCCTCGTCGGCGAGGTGGTACGAACCGGCGGCGGATCCGCACGAGGCGAGGAACGCCAGTTCGGCGTCGAGGTCGAGCGTCGAGATGTCCGGCAGTGCCAGTGCGCCGTCCTGCAGCACCAGTTCGTTCGCGGTGATGCCGAGGAAGTCGGCCCGCGTATGGCAGGCGAAGTGCGCCCAGGTATGTCCCGCCAGCTCGCGGAGCACGGCCTGTTTGGTGGCGCCCTCGCCGGTCAGGACGGTGGTCCGGGGGAACAGCCCGGCGAGCGCCTGCGCGTCGGCCGCGGCGTGCCGCAGGGGCGCGGCCCCGGGCGCCTGCGGTGTGGCGACGGCCAGCAGGCGCGGATCGCGGCCGAGGCGGGAGCCCCCGGGCGCGGCTGCCTTCGGGCGCAGCGCGTTGAGTGTCGTGGTGTACGACGACATGACGTAGTCGGCGATTCCGTGCGGGGTGGCGCCGGTGTACCGCCCGGCCGCGTGCAGCGGCAGGAAGTTCAGGAGGCCGGTGGGGCACCACCACAGCCGGGGCGGCGAGGCGCCGCCGGGTGCGAGGTCCAGCGCCCGGACGACGGGTTCCGCCACCGCCTCCCACAGCCAGGCGAGCGTGTCCAGGACGACCCCGCCCGCCTCCCACCGCTGCTCGGCCGGCTCGTGCGGGTCGTGCAGCGCGCCGACGGCCGAGTCGAAGGCCATGAGCCGGTCCGCCGCGGACCGCAGGTCCGCCTGGGGCAACGGCACACACGTCGCCGTCCCCTCGGCGAGGACGATGGCGTCGCTGCGTACGGTCGCGAGGTTGACGACCACCACCGGGCCGCCCACGGTCAGCGTGCCGAGGTCGGGTACGCCCGGCCGCAGGAAGCTCTCGAAGCCGGGCAGGCCGCGGATCTCGTCGCGTACCCGTTCCCAGGAGCGGACCGTCAGCCGGTGCTCGTCCCTCGCGGGCCCCGGCGCCCTGTCCGGAGCCTGGTCGGCGCTCGCGCCGAGGGTGGTCATGGCCTCGCCGAGCCGGCTGAACTCCGCGGCCAGCTCCGGTGCCTGCCGGCGCAGGTCCGACAGGTCGCGCCGGGTCTCGGTGAGCTGTCCGAGCAGAATGCCACGGCCCCGTTCGAGGAGGTCCAACGCCCGGTGGGGATCGCCCAGTTGCAGCGCGCAGGCCGCCGCCTGCGAGGCGAGCAGGGGCTGGTCGGCAATGAGCAGCTCGCGGTCGGACCGGGCGAGCCGGTGCCCGACCAGGCGCGGCAGGAGGTCCACCGCGGCCTCGAAATGGGCCGCCGCGTCCTCCCAGTCGCCCCGGGTGACGGCCGTTCGCCCCGCCGACTCGGCGGCGGCGATGCGTTCCGGGAGGGGGAAGTGCGTGGTCCGGTAGACCCGGCCGCGCAGTTCGCGCACCTCCCCGGTCGGGTCCTCTCCCCCGGTGTCGCGTCGCGCCAGGACGTGGGACAGCGCCAACAGCGCGCGCACGTGCCCCACGTCGTCCGCGCCCGCCGCCGCCATGGCCTCGCGTGCCACGGCCTCGGCCTCGTCCAGCAGCGACGCGTCCTCCTCGTACCGTTGGATGCGCAGCAGCGCGCCGACCAGGTTGGTGCCCCAGACCGGGCGGCCCGGATGGCCGGCGGGCCCGGTCCGGATCGCCTCGCGCAGCAGCTCGGCGGCTTCCCTGGCGTCCTGTGCGGACCCGCGGTGCTTGGCGCGCCCGAGCAGCGTCACCGCCAGATGGGACAGCAGGAGGGAGCGGTCCTGGCGGCCCGTGGCGCGCAGCGTCAGCGACTTCCGGCCGAGGTCCACGATCGCGTCGAGTTCACGCTCGTACGCGGCGAAGGGCTCGGCGAACAGGGCGGTGAACATGTGCGGGCTGTTCTCGCGCGCCCGGCGGGCCAGGTCCGTGAAGGGGGCGAACTGCCGGCTGTGCTGGAGTCTCGCCTCCGCCAGCCGTGCCATGGCCTCGGCGGTCGTACGCCACGCCTCGGGGCCGGCGGCTGCCTCCTCCAGTACGTCCATGGCCTCCAGCAGCGCCGTGCTGTCCCGTGAGACCTCGTAGACGGAGGCCAGGCAGGCACCCAGCTCCAGCAGGGACCGGGACCGGTCGAAGGAGTCCTTCCGGGCGAAGCGCACGGCGGACCGGCAGACGGGGACGAGTTCGTCGAGCAGCCTTCTGTCCCGGGTGCTGTCGTACGCGGTGGTGAGGGCTCCCACGCATCTGCCCAGGAGCGGGCCGCGCTCGCCGTCGGTCAGGGTGGGGTCGTCCAGGCAGCGTCGGGCCAGGCTCAGGGACTGGTCCAACGCCCCGTCGTCCCGGGTGAGCTGGAACTGGACGCGGTAGGTGTCGATGAGGGCGACCTGCGCGCGGCGGGCCTCGACGTGCTCGACGGGGAGTTCGGCGGACACCGCTTCGAGCAGTTGCCTGCCCTGTGCCAGGGCGTCGGCGTCCTCGCTCAGCTCGGCCAGCAGCGTCAGCGAGTGGCCCAGTTCGACGCGGACGGGGAGGTGGTGGGAGTGGTGCGGGCCGGCGTGCCCGGCCGCCGTCCGCAGCACGGCCACCGCTTGCTCGGCGTCGAAGAGGTCACCGGTGGCCGTTGCCAGTTCCTTGTACGACAGCCCGGTGTTCAGCAGTTGCACCGCATGGGCCGGCCGGCTCGGGTCCAGCGTCCGTGCGGCGGCGTGGTTGAGGCGTGCCGATTCCCGCATGGCCGCCACGTCACGCAGCATCAGCGCCTTCACCCGCAGCACGTTGCCGAGGCAGGACAGGGCGCCGGATTCCTGCGGAGTCAGCCGATGCGCCCGGCGTGCCCATCCTTCGGCCTCCGCGATGTCGTCCCGCGCGCCCTCGTCGGCCCTGTCGCCCGCGGCGTTCACCTGACGCCCGCCGTCGTGCGCACGGGTCTTGAGGGCGTTGGCGAGACCGACCATCCGGCTCACGGCTTCCGGCCCCGTCGCGTCCGTGCCGGCGAGCGCGGCCCGCAGGACGTCCACCGCCTCGTCCAGCGCGGCGGGGTCGCCCTGGGCGTCGTGCGCCATCCGGAGACACAGGCCGAGGTCCGTCCGGTAGGCGCGTCGTCGGCCGTCGTCCGTCCCGGGGTGCGCGACGAGCGCGCGCAGCACGCGGGCCCGTGCGCGCAGCAGGGCGGGCTGTCCCTGGGCGATGTTCAGCGGTACGACGACGGTGAGGGCGTCGAGGATGCCGTGGCTGCGGGCGTCGGCCGGATCGCACTCCTCGGTCACCCGCTCGACGTACGCGCCGGCCTGGCGGACCCACTCGGCGGACGGGGTGCGCAGGTGGCCCTGGATGAGGGACGTGGCCAGTCGGAGGCGGACCTGTAGCCGGGTCTCGGGGTCCGCGGCCTTCTCCTGGACACGGTCCCATGCCGCGGCGCCCAGGGAGAGCAGCCGGGGATCACTTCCGGCGGGGCCGCCCGCCCTGTCACGGAAGGCGTTGAGCAGATTTCCGCCCAGCGGGGCGAGCAGTGGTACAGCCTGTTCGTCGGCGACCGGCGCGAGGGAGTCGATCGTGCGCGCGGCCCAGTCGACGGCCTCCGCGAGCGAGTCGGGGTCCCCGTCCGCCGCGTGCCGTTGCAGCAGGACCTCCACCAGGTTGATCTGCAGCATCTCGGGCAGGGCTCCGATCTCCCGCAGCATGCCGATGCCGCGCAGGAACAGCCGGATCGCCTCGCTCGACTGTGCCGGGTCGCCCGTGGCCCGGTGGGCGGCGGCGTGGCCGACCGCCTCGTCACCGAGCCGCAGGGCTTCTTCGAGCAGTCCTGCCGGGGCGGATTCCCGCGCGAGTACGGCGCCGATCTCCGCCGGCACCGCATCCGGCATCCGCGCCCACAGGGGACGGAAGAGTTGCAGGGCGTGGTGGAAGTCCGGGCCGTCGTACGTCTGCCGGGCCGCGCAGCGGAACCAGTGGAACCAGCCCAGGATGCGGGCGGCCTCGTCGCTCCAGGACGTCCGCAGGGCCCCGGTGAGGAGCTGGGCCGCCGCGTCGGCCTCGGGCCCGAGCACCTGGCGTGGATCGGCGGTGGCCGCGAACCGGTCGAGCCGCGCCCGCAGGGCGCCCAGTGGCAGGTTCTCCATCTCCCCCATCGCTCCCCCATCGCTCCCCCATCGCTCCCCCATCGCTCCCCCGTGGTGGTTGCCGAGCGACTCGCGCCCGTACCATCATGCAGCGACGCCGACACGTCCGCTGCGGAAGTGTCAAGGAGCGGCGAGGAGGGGCATGGAGGGGCGGGGTGAGGTCGCGGCATGGTGTGAGGCGCTCCCTCTCCTGCGGCGGATCGCCGCGGCGCAGGGCCGTGCGGACGAGGTCGCGGAGCTGGTGCGCCGGCTCCGCACGGACCCCGGCGTGGTGCCGCAACTCGACCATCTGGGACGGCAGTTCGGCATTCCGGGCGTCGGACCCAGGTCGGTGGTCGGGGTGCCCGGCGTGGCTCCGGGGGTCCCCGTCGACGGACTGTTCGTCTGCCCCGCCGACCGGTGCGACCGGGACTGGGTGCGGGCGCCGGGTGTGGCGACGCCCGAATGCCACCTTTTCGAGGAGCCGTTGGCGCGGACGACGCCTGAACGGCGCACCCGGTGACGCCCTTCCTCAACGAGCTGGCCAGGCAACTGGCCGGCAAATGGCTCTCCCTCCTCGTCGTACCCGGGGTCCTCTTCGTCGCCTCGGTCGCCGTCGGCTGGCGGATGCGTTTCGGGGCGTGGCCCGGCGACGAGGGGTTCGTGACCGGGCTCCAGCAGGGCGGGGCCTCGGCCGGGCAGCTGGCCGCGACCGTGCTGGGCGCCCTGCTGGTGTCGGCCTGGGCGGGGCTGCTGGCACAGGGTTCGGGGCGGGCCGTCCACTGGCTGTGGCTCGGCCGGTGGCCCGGACGTACCGGGGCGGCGCTGGCCGGCCGGCGCCGTCGCCGCTGGACGCGCGCCCAGGAACGCTACGAACAGGCGTACCGCCAGGGGCAGTCGGACGAGGTCCTGGCCGACCTGGCGTACCGGCGCAATCGCATCGCGCTGGCGCCTCCCAGCAGGCCGACGCACATGGGTGACGCCGTCGCGGCGCTCGGCGTCCGGGTCCGGCTCGAATACGGGCTCGACCTCGAACACGGCTGGCCGCGGCTGTGGTTGGTGCTGCCGGAGGAGACCCGGACGGTACTGGACGAGAGCAGGGATGCCTTCGGCCGGGCCACCGCGCTGGCCGGCTGGGGCGTGCTCTACGTCCTGGCGGGAGCCGTCTGGTGGCCGCTGGGGCTGGCGGGGCTGGGCACGCTGCTCACGGCCGTGGTCCGGGGCCGGTCGGCCGTGGCGAGTCTGGCCCAGCTGATGGAGTCGGCGGTCGACCTCCACGGGGCGAACCTCGCCGTCTCTCTGGGTATCCCCGTCCCGGACGGCCGGGTCACACCGGGGATCGGCCGCGAGATCACCCGCGCGGTGCGCAAGGGAGCCTGAGGGGCCGGCGAGCCGGTGTCCGGGGACACGAACATCCTGGGGACGCCCCGGACGGGCGCGGGACCGCGACCTGGGACGGCGGCGGTGCGCCGCCGGACCCGGCACATGATCGTCCCAGACTGGTCCGTACCAAGGTATTGACGCCCCCTTATCTCACTTCTTAAATCAAGAAGCGTCACCTTCACCCCCCCCACCTCGGCCGGCACTTCCGTGTTCCGGGCCGCCGTATGGAAGGGAGAGCCGTGGCCCCCCCCACGCCTGCTCCGCACCTCTGTGTTCGCCGCTCTGTCCGCCGCGCTCGTCGCGTCCGTGGCGATCGGCCCGGCCCGGGCGGACGCCTCCTCCGGCGCCTCCGACGCCGGCGTCGCCGCCGTGACGTTCTCCGACACCTTCGACGGCCCCGCGGGCGCGGCGGCCGACTCCTCGAAGTGGCAGACCGAGACCGGCGACAACGTCAACAACCATGAGCGGCAGTACTACACGTCGGGCAACAAGAACGCGGCCCTGGACGGCCAGGGCCACCTGGTCATCACGGCCAAGCGCGAGAACCCGGCGAACTACCCGTGCTGGTACGGCACCTGCCAGTACACCTCGGCCCGGCTGAACACCTCCGGGAAGTTCACCGCGCAGTACGGCCACGTCGAGGCGCGGATGAAGATCCCGCGGGGGCAGGGCATGTGGCCCGCCTTCTGGATGCTGGGCAACGACATCGGCAACGTCGGCTGGCCGAACTCGGGCGAGATCGACATCATGGAGAACGTCGGGTTCGAGCCCTCCACCGTGCACGGCACCCTCCATGGTCCCGGGTACTCCGGTTCGGGCGGTATCGGCGCGGGTTACAGCCTGCCGAACGGACAGGCGTTCGCCGACGCCTTCCACACCTTCGCCATCGACTGGGCGCCGAACTCGGTCAAGTGGTCGGTCGACGGCAACGTCTACCAGACGCGCACCCCGGCCGACGTGGGCGGCAACGCCTGGGTGTTCAACAAGCCGTTCTTCCTGATCATGAACCTGGCGGTGGGCGGCTACTGGCCCGGCGACCCGGACGGTTCCACCGCGTTCCCGCAGCAGTTGGTGGTGGACTCGGTGTCGGTGACGACCAGCGACACCGCGGCCGGCGTCGCGATCAAGGGTCTGGCGGGCAAGTGCGTGGACGTGGCCGGCGCGAGCGCCGCGAACGGCACGCCGGTGCAGCTCTACGACTGCAACGGCACCGCCGCCCAGCAGTGGGCGGTGGGTTCGGACGGCACCATACGGGCGCTCGGCAAGTGCCTCGACGTCACCGGCAACGGCACGGCGGACGGTTCGGCCGTACAGCTGTGGGACTGCACCGGCGGCCCCAATCAGAAGTGGGCGGTGTCCGCGGCGCACGACATAGTGAACCCGCAGGCGAACAAGTGCCTGGACGCCACCGGCAACAGCTCGGCCAACGGCACCCGGTTGCAGATCTGGACCTGCTCGGGCGGCGCCAACCAGAAGTGGACGGTGGGCTGAGGCCGGGCCGGCGAACCCTCAGTGCGGCCGCCAGGTGAACTTGTCGCCGCCCACCCAGCGGACCACGTCCGGATCGTCCAGGTCATGGACCGTGATGCCGTACGCGGCCGCGGTCTCCAGGACGTCGGTGACGGCCCGCGCGGCGCCGACCACCTGACCGTCGATCTCCATGATCCGGAAGGGCAGGCTGCCCGGCCTGCCCCGCATCACCCCGAGGACCAGGATCCGGGGGCGGCAGATGTGGGGGCTCGCTATCTCCGTCATACCACCGAGCCTAAATCCCATATGCCGGATATGTTCCATCGCATGTGTCGCCCGTCGAGTGATCCACTCGACTGACCACCGCGCGCCGCACGACGCCCGCCCGGCGTCGTGCGGCGCAGTCGTGCCCGGATGAACCCTCGGCGTGGAGGCGACGGCGGATCCCGCCTTCACCGGGGGACGGGCCGGACAGAGGAAGCCCCGACCGCGACGGGGGAATCACGGCCGGGGCGGCCAGGAGGTGGGTGCGCACGGCGGTCGCCTCTCGGCGAAGGGCTCCACAGGGCTTCAGCCGGACGATCGTCCCTGTGGGCGGAAGGTGAGGCCCGGGGACACTGTTCCGTCCGCACCCACGGCAGGTTCAACGGGTAACGATCCCCGGGTGTTCCATCCGGAGGCCCCACACGATGGTGATCCCCGTCACCCGGCCCACGCACCCCGGACGTCCGTGATCCGCACGGGTTTCCTGTTGACTTCGAGAGCACTTCAATTCGTAACGTTCCGGGCATGAGTACTACCGCACAGCACAAGATCGGATCGGGCTTCGGCGCCACCAGCACGGCGGACGAGGTCCTCGCGGGCATCGACCTCACCGGACGGCTCGCCCTCGTCACGGGCGGCTACTCCGGCCTGGGTCTGGAGACCACGCGGGCGCTGACCCGGGCGGGTGCCCGGGTGGTCGTGCCGGCCCGGCGCCCCGCCGTCGCCCAGGAGGCGCTGGCCGGCCTCGACGGGGTCGAGGTGGACGAGCTGGACCTCGGCGACCTGGCGAGCGTGCGCGGCTTCGCCGAGCGCTTCCTCGCCTCCGGCCGCGACCTCGACCTCGTGATCGACAGCGCCGCGATCATGGCGTGCCCGGAGACCCGGGTCGGGCCCGGCTGGGAGGCCCAGTTCGCCACCAACCACCTCGGTCACTTCGCCCTCGTCAACCGGCTGTGGCCGGCGATCGAGCGCGGCGGCGCGCGCGTCGTCTCCGTCTCCTCCCGGGGCCACCACTTCTCCGGCATCCGGTGGGACGACGTCCACTGGCACCGGGACTACGACAAGTGGGCGGCGTACGGGCAGGCGAAGACGGCCAACGCGCTGTTCGCCGTCCACCTCGACCGGCTGGGGCGGGACGCCGGGGTCCGGGCGTTCTCCCTGCATCCGGGCGGCATCCTCACCCCGCTCCAGCGCTACCTCCCCCGGGAGGAGATGGTCGAGCGCGGCTGGATCGACGAGCACGGCAACCTGCTGAACCCCGAGGGTTTCAAGACCCCGGAGCAGGGGGCTGCCACCCAGGTGTGGGCGGCCACCTCGCCCCGCCTCGACGGCATGGGCGGGGTCTATCTGGAGGACTGCGACATCGCCGGACCGGCCCCCGCGGACGGGGAGCGGGCCGGGGTGAAGGACTGGGCGTGCGACCCGGAGCAGGCGGCCCGCCTCTGGACGCTGTCCGCCGAGCTGACGGGAGTGGACGCCTTCGCCGGCTGAGCGCTCCCCGGACGGTCCCGGCGTGCCGCCCCGAGACGGCGGTGCGGCACCGTCGGCGACCGTGCGGCGCCTGCGATCGTCCGCGGGGGCGTCGCGGCCCGCCGCGCCCGGCACCGTCAGCGCGGGGCCCGGTCCTCCAGCGCCGCCCGCCAGGCCGGCAGCCGGTCCTCGGCCGCGGGCGGTGCGCGGTGTCCGCCGCGGTTGAAGAAGTCGGCCAGGGGCAGGATCGCGGCGCCCACGGTGACCGCGTCGGGCCCGAGCCGGCCGAGGTCGATCGTCACCTTCTCGGCCGGGTGGCGCAGCGCGTACATGGTCGCGTACCGGCGGACGGCGGGCAGGAAGCGCGGGCCGAGCTGGAGCCCGGCCCAGCCGCCGATCAGGATCCGTTCGGGCTGGAAGAGGTTGATCAGGTCGGACAGGCCGGCGCCCAGGTACTCGGCGGTCTCCTCCAGGACGGCCAGCGCCACCGGGTCGGCGGTGCCGTCCCCGGGCGGGTAGGCGGCGGCCAGCATCGCCGTCAGCGCGGTCTCCTCGTCGGTGCCCTCGGGCGGGCGTCCGCCTTCCTCGCGCCAGCGGGAGAGCAGGGACTCCGCACCCGCGTATGCCTCCAGGCAGCCGAGCGCTCCGCAGCGGCAGCGCCGGCCCCGCACCCGTACCGTCAGGTGCCCCCACTCGACGGCCCGGCCGTGCTCGACCTCCGGAGTGACGAGACAGGCGCCGACACCGGAGCCGAAGAGGACCACGACCGCGTTGCGCGCGCCGCGCCCGGCGCCGAACCACATCTCGGCCTGGCCCAGGGTCTTGGCGCCGTTGTCGATGAAGTACGGGACGGTGTCCGGGAGTTGGGAGCCGGCGCGGAGCAGCGCCTCCAGCGGGACGGCGTCCCAGCCGATCGTCTGGCCGTGCACGACGGCGCCCCGGTCGGCGGTGCGTTCCACGATGCCGGGGACGCCGACGCCCACCCCGAGCAGCAGCTCGGGTGCCGTCCCGGCGGCGGCGAGGACCTCGGCGACACCGTCGCGGACGTGACCGACGATGACGTCGACGTCGTACCGCTGCGGGGCCAACGGACGCTCCACCCGGGCGAGTTCGGTGAGCGCCAGGTCGAACAGCTCGACCCGGACCCGGGTCTCACCGACATCGACGCCGATCATGTGTCCGCTGTGCGGGGCGACGCGCAGCAGGGTGCGCGGCCGGCCGCCGTCGGAGTCGACGCTGCCGGCCTCCTCGACCAGGCCGTCGGCGACCAGATCCGCGACGACGTTGCTGACCGAGCCGGAGCTGAGGCCGGTCGCCGGGCCCAGCTCGAACCGGCTGAGAGGTCCGTCGAAGTAGAGCCGTTGCAGCACGGCCGTGCGGTTGCCCCGTCTGAGGTCGCGTACCGTGCGCCCGTTCCGCCCCGCCATGTGACTCCCTTCGAACCCAGCCCGACCTGCAACATACCCCCGCGGACGGGCCCGGCGCGACATTCTTCCAACCCTTAGTTCACGCTATGAGCTAAGAGGTGGGGGGCGGGCCGCCGCTCCCGTCCGGCGCCCGGGAGGGGGCGCGGGCGGTGCCCGCGCCCTCCGGCGCGCCGAACCGGGCGAGGGTGTGCCACACCTTCTTCAGGTCCTGGGGTTCGTGGCGGCCGGTGCGCGCCGCGTCCCCGATGATCCGCGGATCGAGCAGCCCGTCGCGGGCCAGGCGGGCACCCAGGTCGGTGTACCGCCGGCCGCGGAAGGCGGCGTGACGGTGCAGTTCGGGCACGGTGAGCCGGTAGCCGGGGTGCCATTCGAGCGGGCAGGGCAGCCCGCGGGCCGCGGCCTCGACCGGGGTGCCGCGGTAGCTCGCGTCGAGGACCAGCGCCTCCACGTCCCGGGCGAGCAGCACCCCGCCGTGCACGTGTGCCTCGATGTAGTCGTCGAGGGCGTCGCGTACGTCGCTCTCGGCGAGCGCGGTCAGATGGGTGCCGGCCGCCACCCCGAAGTCGCTCGGTTCGGCCGCGCTGTCGGGGTGGCAGAAGGTCGCGCGGGCCAGGGCGGCGCCGGTCAGCCGGGGGTGCGAGGAGCCGAACCGCGGTGCGGCGCCCACGACTTGGCGCCGGAAGTTCAGCCCGCCGTAGACCGGCCGTTCGACGGGGTGCGCGTCGTCGTAGACCCCGCCGAAGATCCGGCTCTCCCAGCGGGTGCGGTCGCCGCCGGGGTGCGCGGTGAGGCCGCCGTTGCCGGTGCCGGTGACGAACTGCGAGTGATAGGCGCCGTCGCGGGCCAGTGCTCCGAGGATCGGCAGGCCGCCGGAGCGCCGGTCGGGGTGGAAGTTCAGGGTGATGCGCAGGTCAGCGGCGAGAGCCGGGCCGGCGGAGCCGCGGGCGACCTGACGCAGCGCCGCCTGTGCCCGCGCCGGGACCGCGTCCCTGAAATCCATTGGCTCTCCCTGCCCCTGGCTGCCTACCCTGACCAAAACCTAGAGCCTCTAGGTTTCCGTCTCGCGGTCCGTACGTCTCTCGTACCCCCGGAAAGGGCTCCCCCATGAGATCACTCGACGAACAGGAGATCCGCAACTCCTTCGCCAACTGCTCGAAGGGTGAGGCCAGGCGGCTTGCGGTACCCCGCGACCTCGGCGAACGGCCGTGGGACGACCTGGACTTCCTCGGCTGGCGGGATCCGGGGGCGCCCGACCGCTGCTACGTGGTGGCCGAGCGGGAGGGCCGGCCGGTCGGCGTCGCACTGCGTTTCCCGTCCGCGCGGCGCGGTTTTCTGCACCGGAGCATGTGCTCGGTGTGCCTGACGACCCATCACGGGGGCGGGGTCTCACTGATGACGGCGCGCAAGGCGGGGGCGGCGGGCCGCGAGGGCAACTCGGTCGGCGTGTACATGTGCACCGACCTGGCCTGCTCGCTGTACGTGCGCGGCAGGAAGGTGCCCGAGGCCGGTCTGCGCATCGAGGAGAGCCTCACGACGGACGAACAGATCGCCCGCATGACGGGCAACCTGTTCGCGTTCCTCGACAAGCTCGGGGTCTGAGCCCGGCGGGTCCCGCGGCGGACGGCGCCGGGCCGCGGTCAGCCCTGGCGCAGCCGGGCCGCCGTCACACGGTGCAGATGCACCAGGATGTCGTGGCTGGGGGCGAGCGCGATGGCGTAGGGGCCGTCCGGGTAGTCCGTGCCGATGCTGCGCGTCGGCCGGGCCCGCTCCAGCCAGGCGCGCGCGGGCGCGCCGACGGAGCGCAGGTCGACCAGGTAGTCGCGGTACCGCACCCGGTCGAGGGTGGCCTCGTTGGTGCCCGGGCCGGCCGCCGGGAGCGTCCAGCGGTGGAGGGCGCCGTCCGGTCCGGTGGCGTTGAACGCGCCGTGGTCGAAGGTGAGGCCCACGCTCAGATAGCCGCAGCCGAGGCGGTCGCGCAGGAAGGCGCCCTGCATCTTCGGGTAGTGGGCGGGGTCCTGGGGCTCGTAGGCGACGTGCGCGTCGTGCGCCGACAGCAGCACCTTGGTTCCGGTGTGCCGCTGCCACCAGTCGACGTTGGCGGCCATCGTCTCGTCCCGGTAGCGCATGCTCGCGGCGACCTGGGCGGGGTCGTCGAAGTCGAAGGCGTACTGCCGGGCCGTCCGGTCGACGGCCGCCGCGTTCTGCACGGCCAGGTCGTAGGCGGCCCGGTCGGCGCCCGGGCGCTGCCGCCGCAGCAGCGCCAGCGCCCGTCCGGTGCGGTCCGCCATCTCCCTGCGGTCGGCGTACGGCTTGTTCAGGTACTCCTCGATGTACCGCCCCGTGGCCACGATCGGCCGCAGCCCCTGGTAGAGCGCGGCGAGGCGGGCGGTCAGCTCGGGATGCGTGCGGGCCGCGTAGTCCGTGACGGCGTCGTACAGCTCGGGCCCGGACCAGGCGGTGTCGTCGCCCAGGAAGCGGACCGGGCCGTCGGGGTGCCGCAGGTTGTACGACCGCATCCACTCGATGAGCCGCAGATAGTCCGTGTTGTTCCACCAGAGGTAGTCGCGCTGGAACTCCTCCCTCATGATGCGCCGTGGGTCGCCCTCGCCGCGCAGCACGTAGGCGTCGAGCAGCCGGCCGGTGCTCCAGCTGCCTTCCAGGGCGAAGGTGCGAAAGCCCCGCTCCTCGACGAGGTGGCGGAAGACGCGGTCCTTGAACGCGAAGAAGTCGTGCGAGCTGTGTGTGGCCTCGCCGAGGCCGACAACCCGGGCACCGCCCAGCATCCGGTCCAGGGCACGCAGGTCGCCGGTGTCGCCGCCGGGCTCGACGGTGCGCAGGGGGTGGGCGGCGCGGTCGAGGGCGGCGACCACCGGGTCCGGCCGCGGGACGGCCGCGACGGCGGCCCCGGGCACGGCGACGGTGGCCGCCAGCAGTCCGGTGAGCAGGGTCAGGACGACCGGGGTCCGAGGCCGTCTCCTGGTCCGGGGGCTCGGGTGCGGGTGTCCGGGGCCGGCGTCCGCGGGTCCGGGGGTCGCGTGCGCGCTTGCGGTGCTCGCGCCGGTGGGTCCGAGGCTCGTTCTCATGCGTCCGAGGCTCGCGCCCGGCGGTGCCGCGCGGCCATCCCGCCTTCCTCCGTCCCGGGGCGGGGGACTGCCCCCTTGCGGACGCCCCGGCCGGCGTCACGCACGTTCGACGAGTCCGCGCACGGGGAAAAGCCCAGAAGATGCCAGATGTACGGAAGTGGGGCGCGGGGCCGAAGAGGTTCCTGAAGCACCGCCACGACCCCGTTGTCGTCCAGACGCTGCGGTCGGCCGCCGCGGCGACGCTCTCGTACGTCGTCGCACTGCGGCTGAGGCCGGAGTCCGTGCCGCTGACCGCACCCCTGACCGCTCTGCTGGTCGTCCAGGTCACGCTCTACGCCACGCTCACCAACGGCGTGCGCCGGGTGACCGCCGTGGTGGCCGGGGTCCTGGTGGCCATCGCCTTCAGCCTGCTGGTCGGGCTGACCTGGTGGAGCCTGGCCCTGCTGATCGTGGCGGCGCTGGCCGTCGGGCGCCTGGTCCGCGTGGACGAGTACGTGCCCGAGGTGGCGATCAGCGCCATGCTGGTGCTCGGCGTGACCGCCATCGGGAACACGGCCTGGGCCCGGGTGGTGGAGACCCTGATCGGCGCGGTCGTCGGACTCGCCTGCAATGTGCTGCTGCCTCCCCCGGTCTGGGTGGACGAGGCCGGGGAGTCGATCGAGGAACTGGCCAGGCGGCAGCGGCGGCTGATGCTGCGGCTGGGCGAGGAGGCCGCCGGACCCGTCCCGTGGGAGCTGGCCGCCGAGCGGCTGCACGAGGCACGCCGGCTCGACCACGACGTCGCCGAGGTCGACGCGGACCTGCGGCAGGCCGAGGAGAGCCTGCGGCTCAATCCGCGCGTGCAGGAGGGGCTGCTGCACCGGGTGGTGCTGCGGACGGGCCTGGACACCCTGGAGATCTGCACGGTCGTGCTGCGGGTGCTGGCCCGGACCTTCACCGACCTGGCGAAGTCCCGTGGTCCCGATCCGCTGTTCCCGCCGCAGGCCGGCGTCGCCGTCCAGCGGCTGCTGGCCGAGGTCGCCGACGCGGTGGTCAGCTTCGCGGTGCTGGTGACCACCGATGTGAGCGTCAGCGCCGATTCCGCCGAGGCGCGGCTGACCGCCGGGCTGCGCACGGCCGCGGGCACCCGCGACAAGGTGGCCCTGCTGCTGCGGGAGGAGGCCGAGCGGGATCCGCGTCGCTGGCAGTTGCTCGGCGCCGCGCTGACCGAGGTCGACCGGATCATCGACGAGCTGGACGCCGGGCACCGCTCGCGCCGTCTGCTGGAGGAGCTGGACCGGGTCTCCCGGGAGCAGCAGGACCGGCTGCCCCGGGTCCGGGAGCGGGTGGGCCTGCCGCGGCGGCTGCGCCGCGGCAGGCCGGGCGGCGGGCGTCCACGGTGACGGGTAGCGGACAGGGGACCGGACGGGCGGCGGGGCGTCCACGGTGACGGACCTCGGACACGGGACCAACCGGACGGAGGGGCGTGTTCATGACCGACACGCCCGTACCCTTCCCGCTGCGGGATCCCGCCGCGGTCGCGGGGTGGAGCCGCCGTGCGGACGGCCGGCAGCGGCCGTGCTCGCGCGCCACCGGGCAGGATCGTGACCCGGCGCCGGCGAGCGAGTGGCGCGGCCGGTTTTGCCTTCGCGGGGTGGTCCGCGCGATGGTGGCTGTCAGGACCGAGACGAACTTCCTGAGGTGCGGACATGGGCAGTGATGCGGAATCGTCGGGCGGCGGCTGGAGCCGGCGCCGGTTCGTCGGGGCGCTGGCGGGCGGCGCCGCGGCGGTGGGCCTGCCGGCGCCGGCGGCGCCGGCCACCGAGCCCGAGGGGCCGGACTCCGCGCCGGCCGCCGCCTCCCGGCGCCCGGCGAAGCCGTCCGGCTCCCGCCCCCTCTACCTGGGCACCTACACCTCCGCCCAGGGCGGCGGCACCGGCATCGGCCTGGCCCACTACGACCCGTCGACCGGTGCCGTCACCCGGTCCGGCACCCTGAGCGGCGTCGCCGACCCGTCCTACCTCGCCGCGCATCCCGACGGCCGCACCCTGTACGCGGTCGACGAGCGCACGGACGGCACCGTGACCGCCGTCCGCACCGCCGACCGGCGGATCCTCGGCTCCCGTGGCACCGGCGGAGCGGCCCCCGCCCATGTGTCGGTGCACCCGGACGGGCGCTGGCTGCTCACCGCCAACTACGGGTCGGGCAGCGTGGCGGTGCATCCCATCGCCGCCTCGGGCGCCCTCGGGGAGCGCACCGCCCTGGTCACCGACGCCGGTCCGCCCGGTCCCGGACAGCAGGGACCGCACGCGCACCAGCTCGTCGCCGGCCCCGACGGCGACCACGTCCTCGCGGTCGACCTGGGCACCGACAGCGTGTACAGCTACCGGCTGGACCTGGGGCGCGGCACCCTGACCGCGGTCGCGCGGGCGCACGCCCGGCCGGGCGCCGGACCGCGCAACCTCGCCTTCCACCCGGGCGGCCGGTTCGCGTACCTGGCCAACGAGGTGGACAACACGGTCGCCGTGTGCACCTACGACGGGGACACCGGACGGTTGAAGATCGGTGCGCCGCAGTCCACCGGCGGCGGCTCCGGCGCCAACTACCCGGCGCAGATCCTGGTCACGGCGAACGGCGCGTTCGCGTATCTCGCCAACCGCGGGCACAACACGCTCGCACGCTACGCCGTGGAGGCGGGCGGCGCCCGGCTGCGGCTGCTGGACACCGTGCCGGTGGCGGGCGACTTCCCGCGGCAGATCGCGTTCTCGCCGGACGGCCGGCTGCTGTTCGCGGCGAACCAGCGCTCCAGCACCGTGAGCGTGTTCCACGTGGACGAGCACAGCGGCGAACTGCGGCTCGCGGGAAAGCCGTTCCCCTCACCCGTCGCCGTCTGCGCGCTGCCGCTGTAGGGCGCGCGGGCAGGCGGCCGTGGCCGCCCGGGTGAGCAGGGCGTGGACACGCTCGGTGAGCTGGCCGAGGTCGTCGGCGGGCCGGTGGAACGGCAGCCGTACGTCGCCGTGGCGCCGGCCGCGCTCGATGCGCAGCGTGAGTCCGTACCGGTCCAGCGCGAGGGGCACCACCCGCGTGGCGGCGTGCAGGCTCGCGGGTTCGACGAGCCGGGTGAGGCGCTCGACGGCGTCCGGGTGGGCATCGGCGAGGTGGGTCAGCAGCCGGGCCTCGGCGGCGGCCAGCGGATCGGGGGCGGCGGCGGTGAACGCGTCGAGGTCCACGGCCTCGGCTCCGGACGGCCCGCGCAGCACCGCCCGGGTGGCACGGAAGGCGAGCCGGTCGGCCTCGGCGGCGAACGAGCCCGCCAGCCAGAGCCGGGCGCGGATCCGGTTGCGCTGCGCGACGGGAGCCACGTCGGCGAACTCCAGCACGGCGCACGGCTCGCCGCGTGGCGCGCAGATCACGGCCGCGCGCAGCACGCTGTCCGCCGGGGCGTGCAGGATCACCCGTCCGTCACCGGTGACGGTGTGCGCCCCGACGAGTTCCTCGCGCCCGCCGTCCACGGTCACCGCGCACGACCAGGCGACGGCGAGCACGGATCGCGCCCGCTCGGCCGCGCCGGGTCCGGCCGTACTGGCTCGGCTGTCACCCATCCCGATACCTCCTTAGGTAAGCCTTGCCTAACCTATCGGAGATCGGGGCGTACGCCAACCGGGCCGAACCTCCGGCCGGGTGACCGGTCAGGGCGCGAGGACGCCCAGCAGGGCGCGCGTGCACAGATCGCGCACCTGCTCGCGGTCCACACCCGGACCGCGCAGCCACTCCAGGCAGACCGCCGTGGTGAAGGCCAGCCAGCCGCGCACGGCGAGCCTCAGGTCGGCCCGGTCCCCGGTCAGCGGGCCGAACTCGGGGTCGGCGGCGAGGGCCCCCATGATCTGCCGTTCCTGCGCGGCCAGGGCGCGCAGGTAGATGCGGCGCACGGCCTGGTCGCCGGCGGCGTCGGCGCGGTGGAAGGCGCGGTAGCCGTGGGCGTGGGTCTCGACGTAGACGAGGTAGGTGTCGAGACCGGCGGTGATCTGCTCGCGCACCGGCACACCCGGCACCGCCGCGGTCAGCCGCAGCATCCGCTCGCTCTCACGTTCGACGACCGCGGCGAAGAAGTCCCGTTTCGTCGGGAAGTAGTGGTACAGCAGCCCGCGGGAGACCCCGGCGATCTCGGCGACCCGCTCGATCCACACGTCGTCGTAGGGCTTCTCCGAGAACAGTCTGGCCCCGACCGACAGGAGTTGCTCCCGGCGCTCCTGGGTGCTGAGCCTGCGCCGGGTGCGCCCTGCTTGGTCCGCGGCCATGTCCGCACTTTACTTGACGTCGGTTCAGTAACCGGCCCAGACTGGAACTCGTTATTGAACCTGCGTACAACACGAACCCGCGTACCACACGCACAACCTGCCGCAGATCGAGGGAGATCGCGTCATGGCGGAGACGAGGACGGCGCCACCCCTGCCGAAGGGCTTCCGCGGCGCCCGGCACGGCTGGCCCGAGCTGCACCGCATCCCCCATCCCCCGAACCGCCTGCCCCTGCTCGGCGACGTACTGGACGCCGACCGGCGCACGCCCGTGCAGGGCACGCTGCGCCACGCCCGCCGACTGGGTCCGATCTTCCGGCGCAAGGCGTTCGGCAACGAGTTCGTGTTCCTCTGGGGCGCCCGGCTCGCGGCGGACATCGCGGACGAGTCCCGGTTCGCCAAGCACGTGGGCCTCGGCGTCGCCAACCTCCGCCCGGTCGCCGGGGACGGGCTGTTCACGGCCTACAACCACGAACCCAACTGGCAGCTGGCGCACGACGTGCTGGCCCCCGGGTTCAGCCGTGAGGCCATGGAGGGCTACCACACCGCGATGCTGGACGTGGCCGGGCACCTGACCGACCACTGGGACCGGCAGCTCGCCGCGGGACGCCCGGTGGACGTGCCGGGAGACATGACCAAGCTGACCCTGGAGACCATCGCCCGGACCGGATTCGGGCACGACTTCGGTTCGTTCGAACGCGACCGGCCGCACCCCTTCGTGACCGCGATGGTGGGCACGCTGACGTACGCGCAGCGGCTCAACACCGTCCCGCCGCCGCTGGCCGGGCTGCTGCTGCGCGGCCCGACCCGGCGCAACACCGCCGACATCGGATACCTCAACCGCACGGTCGACGACCTCGTCCGGGCCCGGCGGGAGAGCGGCGGCGGGGACGGCGACCTGCTCGACCGGATGCTGGCGACGACCCATCCCGAGAGCGGTGAGCGGCTGTCGCCGCTGAACGTGCGGCGCCAGGTGATCACGTTCCTGGTCGCGGGCCACGAGACCACGTCGGGGGCGCTCTCCTTCGCGCTGCACTACCTCTCCCGGCACCCGGAGGTCGCGGCCCGGGCCCGCGCCGAGGTGGACCGCGTCTGGGGCGACACCCCCGCACCCGGCTACGACCAGGTCGCCAAACTGCGCTACGTACGACGGGTCCTCGACGAGTCGCTGCGGCTGTGGCCGACGGCACCGGCCTTCGCCCGGGAGGCGGTGGCGGACACCGTGCTGGCCGGGGAGCACCCGATGCGACGGGGGGCGTGGGCGCTGGTGCTCACGCCGATGCTGCACCGCGACCCGGAGGTGTGGGGTGCGGACGCCGAGCGGTTCGACCCGGACCGGTTCGACGCGCAGGCCGTGCGCGCCCGTGCCCCGCACACCTTCAAACCGTTCGGGACCGGCGCGCGGGCGTGCATCGGCCGCCAGTTCGCGCTGCACGAGGCGACACTCGTCCTCGGCCTGCTGCTGCGCCGCTACGCACTCGAACCCGATCCCGGTTACCGGCTGCGGGTGACCGAGCGGCTGACCCTGATGCCGGAGGGGCTGCGGCTGCGGCTCGTGCGGCGCGGCCGGCCGCCGGTGCCGGCGGTCGGCGACGGTGCGCCGGAGAGAGCGGAGTCAGCGGCGCGCTGCCCAGTGCACGGGACGGACGACTGACGCCGGCAGCCGGGTGCCCGCACTGCCCCGGGCCGCGTCGGTCTGCGGCTGGGTCAGGAAGAACGCGCCGGTCAGATCGGCGTCCGTGAGATCCGCGGCCCGCAGGTCGGCACCGATCAGGTCGGCGCCACGCAGATCGGCACCCGTCAGATCGGCGGCGATGAGCAAGGCCCCGCGCAGATCCGCGCCGCGCAGGTCGGCCCCCTTGAGGCGGGCGCCGACCAGGTCCGCGCCCCGCCGGTCCTTCTTGCGGCCCCTGGCACCCGGTGTCACCGCGCGCACCGCCTCGCTGGTGCGCCGCAGCAGGACGTCGACCCGGCGCCGGTGGGCGGCCCCGTCCAGGGCGGCCAGCTCCGCGGGGGCGAGCCGGGTGAGCCGCTCGGTGTCCTGAAGTGCCTCGCGCAGCTCGGCCCGGAACGGACGGGCCGCGGCCAGGTCCTGTGCCTCGGTGAGGTACCAGAGCAGTTCGTGCAACTGCCGTACGACCGGGAACACCTCGGCCATGCCGCGGGCGAGCCCGGCGGAACCGGTGCGCCGGTCCCGCCCGCCGAAGACGACCTGGGAGACCTTCTGCCCGGCGCCGAAGCAGTCGTAGACGGTGCAGCCGGCGAAACCCTTGGACCGCAGCTCGGTGTGGATGCCGCAGCGGTGGTCGTCCCGCAGGTTGGGGCAGGGCCGGCCGGCGGGCTTGTCCAGGGCGAAGTCCGCCGAGGCGGCGAAGGGCAGGGCGACGCAGCACAGCCCGAAGCAGCGCGCGCAGTCGCCGCGCAGCTCCGTTCGGCCGTCCGGCTGATCCGACATGCCGATCACCCTACTGACCTGCGGATCCCGTGTCGCCCGCATTTACGCGCCGTCCCGCACGCCCCGTCGCCGCCCTGCGGACCCGGGCCCTGCGGGCGCGGGTCACACCTCGTCGCGGGTCACACCTCGTCGCGGGTCACACCTCGTCGCGGGTCAGTGCCAGCAGCCGGTCCAGGACCCGGGGCGCGCCGACGCGCAGGCCGTCGTGCTCGAACTCGTCGGTGACCCAGGTGCGCAGGCCCCGGATCGCGCGCGCGGTGCGCAGGGAGGAGTCGGCGTCGACGTACATGTCGTCGTGGTAGACGGCCGCGGCGACCGGGACCTCGTTGGCGGTGAGCCGGGCCGGGTCGTACAGGGGCTGCCAGTCGGCGTGGGCGGCGAGCAGGTCGGCGGTCTCGCGCAACGGGCGCAGGGCCGGATCGGCGTCGAACGTCCAGGGGTGGACGGTCTCCCCGGTGAACAGCACCGGCGCGTCCCCGGCGAGCGCCTTGGCCGCGTCGAACTGCGGGAACTCGGCGCGTACCCGTTCGGCGGCCCACGCGGTGGGGCGGGCGTCCTGACCGTAGACGGACTCGTGGACGAGGGCGTACAGCGGGTACGCGGCGTAGGAGAGGAGCCCCTGGACCGCCTCCTGGAAGGCGTCGGACAGTTCCGGTCCCGCCGGTGTGCGCACGAAGGCGTCCTCCAGCAAGTGGTGCAACCGGTGGCTGCCGTCGCCGGTGCCGAGCATCAGGCCGAGGGACTGGAACGCCTCGACGGTGAGCCGGTAGCCGTTCGGCAGGACCACGTCACGGTCCAGCAGGTGGTCGGCGATGGTCCGGGCCCGCTCCACGTCCTGCGGGTAACGGGCGTAGTGCGCACTGACCTTGCGCTCGATGCGCGGGTAGGCGGCCCGGTAGACGTCGTCGGCGTGCGCGTCCAGGGAGGGCAGGCCACCGGTGATCACCGCGGTGTCCACTCCCTCGGGGGCCAGCGACAGGTAGGTCACCGTGCAGAAACCGCCGTAGCTCTGGCCCAGCACGGTCCAGGGGGCGCCGCCGGTCAGCGCCGGGCGGATGTACTCGCAGTCGCGGACGATCGAGTCGGCACGGAAGTGGGCCAGGTAGCGGGCCTGTTCGGCGGGGCCGCCGCGCAGCGGCAGCGTCTGCCGGGTGGCGGGCGTGGAGTGGCCGGTGCCGCGCTGGTCGAGGAGGAGCACCCGGTACTCCTCCAGCGCCCGGCCGAGCCACGCCTGCCTGCCGACGAAGCGGTTCGCCCCGTGGCCGGGGCCGCCCTGGAGGTACACCAGCCACGGCAGGTCCTGGTGCGCCTTGTCGCTGGCGACGGTCTCACGGGCGTACAGGTCGATGGTCTCGCCCGCCGGGTCTGCGTGGTCCAGGGGCACGGTGAAGCGGTGGTCGGTGAGGACGACACCTGGCTGACGGTAACTGGTGCTCAACGGGTCTCCCGGGCCGGACGGACGGTCGCGTCCCAGTTCAGCACATGTCCGCCGGCCGTCCGCCACCCGGGATCCCGGAGTGCCGCCGGACCGGGCCGGAACGCCGGCCGCCGGTGCCCACGCGGGCGCGACGGGCCGCCGGGGCGCCGTCGTACGCCGACGCGCGTCGCCGGCGCGGCTCGCCACGCACTGGACCGGGTCTCCCCCAGCGGGTTGTCGCCGGTTACCCTGCACTCATCGGATGATCTACCCCTAGGAGCCGCGATGCGTGTCGCACTGTTCCTGACCTGTGTCAACGACACGCTCTATCCCGACACCGGCCGCGCGGTGGTGAAACTGCTGACCAGGCTGGGCGTCGACATCGACTTCCCGATGGCCCAGACCTGCTGCGGGCAGGCCCACTACAACACCGGCTACCGTCACGAGACGGAACCGCTGGCCCGGCATTTCTCCGATGTCTTCGGTCAGTACGAGGCGATCGTGACCCCGTCCGGGTCGTGTGGGGCGATGGTGCGGGAGCTGTATCCGCGGCTGGGCGAGCGGGCCCGCGCCGAGGGGCGCGGGGACACGCTCACCGCCACGCTCGCGCCCGTGATCCCCAAGACGTACGAGCTGACGGAGTTCCTGGTCGACGTGCTGGGGGTGACGGACGTCGGCGCGTACTACCCGCACAGGGTGACGTATCACCCGACCTGTCACGGGCTGCGCAGCCTGGGCCTCGGCGAACGGCCGCGCAGACTGCTCGGGGCAGTACGGGGGCTGGAGCTGGTCGAGCTGCCGGGCGCCGAGGAATGCTGCGGTTTCGGCGGCACGTTCGCGGTCAAGAACGCGGACGTCTCGGCGGCGATGGGCACCGACAAGGTGCGCAACGCGGAGTCGACGGGCGCGGACGTGCTGTGCGCGGCCGACAACTCCTGTCTGATGCACCTGGGCGGCACGATGACCCGCCTCGGGACGGCGATGCGGCCGGTCCACATCGCGGAGATCCTGGCGAGCACCGAGGAGGAACCGGCGCTATGAGCGGAACGTTCGTCGGCATGCCGGCGTTCCCGAAGGCCGCACACGAAGCGGTCCGCGACGAGACGCTGCGCGGCAACCTGCGCCACGCCACGCACACCATCCGCGCCAAGCGGGCCAAGGCCGTCGCGGAGGTGTCCGACTGGGCGCAACTGCGGGAGGCGGGCAAGCGGATCAAGGACCACACGCTGCGCCACCTGGACCGCTATCTGGTGCAGTTGGAGGAGTCGGTCACAGCGGCGGGCGGCGTCGTGCACTGGGCGGCGGACGCCGGCGAGGCCAACCGGATCGTCGCCGAACTGGTCAAGGAGACCGGCGAGTCGGAGGTCGTCAAGGTCAAGTCGATGGCCACCCAGGAGACCGGGCTCAACGAGGCGCTGGAGGCGGAGGGCATCCACGCCTACGAGACCGATCTCGCCGAGCTGATCGTCCAGCTGGGCAAGGACCGGCCCTCGCACATCCTGGTCCCCGCCATCCACCGCAACCGCGGGGAGATCCGTGACATCTTCACCCGGGAGATGGGCAGGTGGGGCCGCCCGGCGCCCGAGGGGCTGACCGACTCCCCCGCCGAACTCGCCGAGGCCGCCCGGCTGCACCTGCGGGAGAAGTTCCTGCGCGCCAAGGTCGGCGTCTCCGGCGCCAACTTCATGGTCGCCGAGACCGGCACCCTCGTGGTGGTGGAGTCCGAGGGCAACGGCCGGATGTGCCTGACCCTCCCCGAGACGCTGATCTCTGTCGTCGGCATCGAGAAGACCGTCCCGACGTGGCGGGACCTGGAAGTGTTCCTGCAGACGCTGCCACGCTCGTCGACGGCCGAGCGGATGAACCCGTACACGTCGATGTGGACGGGCACCACCGACGAGGACGGGCCGCGCGCCTTCCACCTGGTCCTGCTCGACAACGGCCGCACCGACACCCTCGCCGACGAGGTCGGCCGGCAGGCGCTGCGCTGCATCCGCTGCTCGGCCTGCCTGAACGTCTGCCCGGTGTACGAGCGGGCGGGCGGCCATGCGTACGGCTCGGTCTACCCGGGTCCGATCGGCGCCATCCTCAGCCCCCAGCTGCGGGGCACGGCGAGCGAGATCGACGCCTCACTGCCGTACGCGTCCTCGCTGTGCGGGGCCTGCTACGAGGTGTGCCCGGTCGCCATCGACATCCCCGAGGTCCTGGTGCACCTGCGGGAACGCGTCGTCGAGGGCGGCCCCGCGACCAGGGAGGGCAACAAGGTCGTGCTGCGGCCCGCCAAGGGACACGCGGCCGAGCGGGCGGCGATGCGGGCGGCCCGCTGGGCGTTCACCCACCCGGGCGCCCTGCGCACCGGCCAGCGGCTCGCCTCCCGTACCCGCCGCCTCCACCCCCGCTCGCTGCCCGGCCCCGGCAAGGCGTGGACCGGCACCCGCGATCTGCCCGCGGTGCCCGCGGAGCCGTTCCGGGACTGGTGGCGGCGCACCCACGGCTCGCACGGCACGGACAGCGGGAAGGGGGCCGCGGGATGAGCGGCAGGGAACGGATCCTGGGGCGGGTGCGGCGCGCGCTGGCCGACGTACCGGCCGACGACACGCCCTACGAGCGGGCCGTCGCCCGGGACTATCTGCGGGCCCACGGTGAGCGCGGCGTCGAGGAGACGGTGGACCTGCTCGCGGAGAACCTCGCCGACTACCGGGCCGTGGTGCACCGCTGCGCGGCCGGCGAACTGGCTTCGGTGATCGCCCGGTTGCTCGCGGAGCGCGGGGCGACATCGGTGCTGGTGCCGCCCGGGCTCGACGAGGGCTGGCTCGCGGCCACGGACGTCGGGCGGGTCGCCGACCGGGCGGACAGCACCCCGCACCAGCTCGACCGGGTGGACAGCGTGGTCACCGGATGCGCGGTCGCGATCGCCGAGACCGGCACCATCGTGCTGGACGGCGGGCCGGAGCAGGGCCGCCGCCGGATCACCCTGGTCCCGGACCACCACATCTGCGTGGTGCGCGTGCCCGGCCAGGTCGTCTCCGGCGTCCCGCAGGCCCTCGAACGCCTCGACCCGACACGGCCGTTGACCTGGATCTCCGGCCCGTCGGCGACCAGCGACATCGAGCTTGACCGGGTCGAGGGGGTGCACGGGCCGCGGATGCTGGAGGTCGTCCTGGCCGACTGACCCGCCGGGCCGCGCGACCCCGTCGGACCCCGGCCGCCCGGCAGCGGGGGGCACGGACTCCCGGGCGCGTCCGCGGCGGTGGTCGCGTCATCCCTTCGGCCGCCCGGTGCCGGGCGGCGAGCCGCGACCGGCCGGGCTAGCGTGAGGGAATGATCCGGTTCGAGCAGGTCACCAAGCGCTACCCGGACGGTACGACGGCCGTGGACGACCTCTCCTTCGAGGTGTCCCAGGGTGAACTGGTCACGCTCGTCGGCCCGTCCGGCTGCGGCAAGACCACGACCATGAGGATGGTCAACCGGCTCATCGAACCGACCGCGGGCCGCATCCTCGTCGACGGCGAGAACGTCGCCATGGTCGACCCCGTGCGGCTGCGCCGCCGGATCGGTTACGTCATCCAGCAGGTGGGTCTGTTCCCGCACCGCACGGTCCTCGACAACACGGCGACGGTCCCGGCCCTGGTCGGCTGGAAGAAGGCGAAGGCCCGGGCGCGCGCCGCCGAACTGCTCGACCTGGTGGGGCTCGATCCCGCCACGTACGGGCCGCGCTATCCGGAGCAGTTGTCGGGCGGGCAGCGGCAGCGGGTCGGGGTGGCGCGGGCACTCGCGGCCGACCCGCCGGTGCTGCTCATGGACGAGCCGTTCGGCGCGGTGGACCCGGTCGTGCGCGAGCAGTTGCAGGACGAGTTCCTGCGCATGCAGGCCGCGGTGCGCAAGACGGTGCTGCTGGTCACGCACGACATCGAGGAGGCGGTGCGGCTCGGCGACCGGATCGCGGTCTACGGGCAGGGCCGGATCGAGCAGTTCGACACGCCCGGGGCGGTGCTGGGCAGGCCCGCGACGGAGTACGTGGCGTCCTTCGTGGGCGCCGACCGCGGCCTGAAGCGGCTGTCGGTCACCGCGGTCGAGCCGGACGACCTGGAGCAACCGCCGGTGGTCCGGCTCGACGAACCCGCCCGAGGCGCCCGGGACCGGCTGCGGGACCAGGGCGCCCGGTGGGCAGTCGTGCTGGACGCGCGCGGCGAGCTGCACGGCTGGGTCGGTGTCGACACCCTCACGGCGGACGGCCCGGTCGGCCGGCTCGCGCACCGGATGACGGCGTGGGTGCCGGTGGGCACGCCGCTGAAGCAGGCGTTCGGGGTGATGCTCCAGTACGACGCGGGGTGGGTCGCGGTACTGGACGGCGCGCGCTTCCTCGGCGTGCTGACCCCGGCGAAACTCCACGAGGCACTGCGGCGGTCGGTGGACGCGGACGCGCGCGGGGTGTCACGGGGCCAGGTGGCGTTCGACTCGGTGGCGGACGCCTGAGGGAAGTGGCCGAGGCCCGCCGGGCGGGGCTCGGTCGACAGACCCGAGCAGGGTCGATGGAACCGAGCAGGGTCGCTGGACCCAGCAGGAGAACGGCCGAGGCACACCTGGCCGGTGCACGGCCGCGGCGCGCCGCCGCGGAGCGCGGTCACTTGAGCAGACCCTTGTCCCGGAGATAGGCCCCGGCCACGTCCGCGGGCAGTCGGCGCCAGCTGTCCACCTGCTGGTTCATGGCGGCCAGGTCCGCCGTGGTGAGGACGTCGTTGAGCCTGCCGAGCGCCTTGGTGACGCCCTCGCCGCCGGCCCGCGAGCGGTTGACCACCGGGACGACGTAGTCGGCGTTCTGCAGGTGCTTGTCGTCGGCGAGCAGGACCAGGCCGAACTGGTCGAGGGTGGCGTCCGTGGTGGTGGTGAGGACCATCTGGTCCTGACCGCTCTGCACGGCACGCTTGGCCTGGGTGGTGCCGACCCCCTTGGGGTCGACGGCGACGAGGTCGATGCGGTAGGTCTTCTTCAACCCCGGTGCGCAGTAGGGCCGTTGCACGCATTCGTCGCCCGCGGCGAGCCGCACCGGCAGTCCCGACGCGCCCAGGTCGCTGAGCCTGCTGAGCCCGTGTTCGCGGGCGAACGACCCGGCCACCGCGAAGGCGTTCCGGGCGACCGCCCGTCCGGGGTCGAGGACGGTGAGGCCGCGGGGCGTGGCGAGCCTGCGCAGCGCGGTCATGGTGGCGGCGAGGTCGGGCGAGCCGGCCGGCGGCGCGTCCGGGCCGTTGGCCCTGGCGTTGAGCCAGTCGGCGAAGGTCGCCGCGTACTCCGGCACGACGTCGATCTGGCCCGATTCCAGCGCGGGTTCGTACAGCTCGCGGTTGGCGACGGTGAGGAGGGACGTCCGGTAGCCGGCCCGGTTCAGCAGCAGCGCGTACATCTGCGCGAGCAGATCGCTCTCGGTGAAGCCGGCCGAGCCGACGGTCAGCCGATGGCGGTCGCCGGGCGACGCGGTGACCGCGCCCCGGTTCTCCAGGGAGGGCCCGCTGACGCACCCGGCGAGCGCGAGGTGCACCACCGCGGCGAGGACGGTGGCGGTGGTGCGGCGGCGGTTCACCGGGCGCCCCGGACCCAGCGGGGGGAGAGCCGTTCAACGGTCTCGAAGACGGCCTCGACGACCAGGGCGAAGACGGCGACGAGCAGCGCCCCGGCCACCACCTGGGGCGTGCTGGCGAGGTTGAAGCCCGCCGTGATGATGCGGCCGAGCCCGCCCCCGCCCGCCAGCGCGGCAATGGTCGCGGTCGCGACGAGCTGGACGGCGGCGATCCGCACCCCGTTGAGAATCAACGGGAGGGCGAGCGGCAGCTCCACCTGGCACAGCAGCTGCCACCCGGTCATCCCCATCCCCCGGGCCGCCCCGACCACACTGCGGTCCACCTCGCGCATGCCGACGTAGGCGTTGGTGAGCAGCGGCGGCACCGCGAACAGCACCAGGGCCACGACGGTGGGCCCCTCCCCCCAGCGGCCGACCGGGGTCAGCAGCAACAGGACCAGCACGGCGAAGGTGGGCACGGCCCGGCCGGCGTTGGAGATGTTGACGGCGAGGGCGCCGCCCCTGCCGAGGTGGCCGAGGACGAGGGCGACGGGCAGGGCGACCAGGCAGCTGACGACCAGGCAGACGGCGGTGAGCACGAGGTGCTGCGCCAGCCGGTGCCGGATCCCGTCGTCGCCCGTCCAGTGCGCCGGGTCGGCGAGCCAGTGCCAGGTGGCGGTGAGGATCTTCACGTGCGGGCCGCCCGCGCCCAGGGCGTGATCAGCCACTGCACGCCGAGCAGGAGCAGATCGGCGGCCACCGCGATCAGCACGCACAGCACCGACGCCGTGAGCACCTGCGCCTTGAAGTAGGTGTTCATGCCCGCGTAGATGAGGTTGCCGAGCCCTCCGAAGCCGACGATCGCGCCGACGGTCACCAGGGACACGGCCGAGACGGTGGCGATGCGCAGCCCGGCCATGCCGGCGGGCAGGGCGAGCGGCAGCTCGACGGTGAGCAGCAGCCGGACCGGGCCGTACCCCATGCCGCGGGCGGCCTGCCGGGTCTCCTCGGGGACGGCGCGCAGACCGGCCAGGATGTTGCGGACGAGCAGGGTGAGCGAGTAGAGCACGAGCCCGCCGACCACCAGGGTGGCGGAGAGCCCGTACACGGGCAGGAGCAGGGAGAACATCGCCAGGGACGGGATCGTGTAGAGGATCGTCGTGACCACGAGGACGGGTGCGGCGGCCCAGGTCCAGCGGCGGGCGAGCACGGCCAGCGGCACGGCGACGGCCAGGCCGATCAGCACCGAGAGGACGGTCAGTTGCAGATGCTGGGCCACTGCGTCGAGCAGGATGTGGCGCCGGGTGCTCAGGTAGGCACCGCAGATCCATTCGTTGCGCGCGAGGCAGTCGTCCGGTGGCGCGGTCACGGGTCCATTGCACCGGGCGGGCCACGGGGTCGGCTCGTTGTGCTGACCCGTACGGGGTGTCGGTGACTACACCCGCCGATACGGGTTCTGCGCCCCGTGTGCCGGGGCCGCCGTCTCCGTAGCTTCGTCGACGGGGCACAGGGAGTGCCGGACGGAGAGGGATGACATGGCGCGCACGCGGTCGCGACACACCTACGACACGGGGCCCGCCGCCGAGGCGCTGCGGCTGGTCAAGGTCACCAAGACCTACGGCAGCGGCGACGGTGCCGTCAGGGCGCTGGACGGGGTGACGCTCAGCCTGGAGCGGGGCACGTTCACGGCGGTGATGGGGCCGTCGGGTTCCGGCAAGTCCACGCTGTTGCAGTGCGCGGCCGGGCTGGACCGGCCCGACAACGGGATCGTGTTCGTCGACGGTACGGAGATGACGGGTTCCGGCGAGGCGGAGCTGACCCGGTTCCGGCGCAGCCGGGTCGGGTTCGTCTTCCAGCAGTACAACCTGCTGGACACGCTCACGGTGGCGCAGAACACGGTGCTGCCGCTGCGGCTCGCGGGGCGGCGCGTGGACCGGAAGCGGGCCCGGGAGGCGCTGGCGGCCGTCGGGCTCGGCGACCGGCTGGGGCATCTGCCGAGCCAGTTGTCGGGCGGTCAGCGGCAGCGGGTGGCGATCGCCCGGGCGCTGGTCACCGAGCCACGGCTGATCTTCGCGGACGAGCCGACCGGGGCACTGGACACCCGTAGCGCGCGGGAGGTGCTGGAGCTGCTGCGGGAGTCGGTCGTGGTGCACGGCCGGACCGTGGTGATGGTGACGCATGACCCGGTCGCGGCCGCGTACGCCGACTCGGTGCTGTTCCTGGCCGACGGGCGGCTCGTGGGGCGGTTGCCGGCCCCGACGGTCGACGCGGTCGCGGAGCGGCTCGCGCACCTGGGCGACGACGTGCCCACGGGGGTGTGACCGATGCTCGTACTGGCACTGCGGTCGGTCCGGGGGCGCCCCGGACGGTTCCTGGCGACCCTGCTGTCCGCGTTCCTGGGCGCGGCGCTCGTCATGGCCTTCGGCTCGCTGCACGACACGGCCGGGCAGCCGGGCGTCGACGAGGTCAGCGCGCAGACGCTGACCACCTCGGCGAGCGTCGTCGGCGGCTACGGCACCCTGCTGGTCTTCTTCGCGGTGGCCTCCACGCTGACGGTGAACGTGCGTCAGCGGGCGGCGGAGCTGGAGTTGCTGCGCTGCTCGGGGGCGACTCCCGCGCAGATCAGGCGGATGGTCGTGGGCGAGGCGGTGGCGGTCGCCCTGGTCGGCGTGGTGCCGGCGTTCGGTCCGGCGGTGCTGGGCGGGCGGGCCCTGCTCGGCGCGTTCCAGGACAGCGGTCAGGTGTCCCGCTCCGTCGACCTCGTCCTCGGCCCTGTCGCGCTGCTGTCCGGTGCGGGCGTCACGCTGCTCGCGTCGGCGGGCGCCGCATTCCTCGCCGTACGCCGGGCGACGCGGCGGGGCGTGCGGCGGGCCCGGGCGCGGACGCTGCTCGCCTACGGCACGCTGGCCGCCGGTGCGCTGGCGGCGGCGAGCACGTTCGCGTTCTCGGCGACGGACGCGGCGTTGATGGCCGCGCCGGCGTACGGGGCGATCCTGCTGTCGGTGGGGTGCGCGCTGCTGGCGCCGCGGCTGCTCGGCGCGCTGCTCTCCGGGCTGCCGCTGGGCGGGGCGAGCGGCTGGCTGGCGGTGCGCAATCTCCGTCGCCGGGTGGACGAGCTGTCGGGGATCCTGATGTCGCTGGTCCTGTTCACCGCCATCAGTACGGCGACGGTGACCATGCAGTCGGTGGAGTCCGACGCCGTCGCGGCCTCGGGGCTGCGCAAGTCGGTGGACGCGAAGAATTTGGAGACGCTGAATCTGACGGTCGTCGGTGTCATCGCGGTGTTCGTCTGCATCATGCTGGTCAACTCGCTGTACGCGGCGACGTCCTACCGGAGTTCGGAGTTCGGCCGGCAGCGGCTGGCGGGGGCGACCCCGGTCCAGGTGCTGGGCACGGTGGGTGCGGAGTCCGTGGTGCTCACGGTGGTGGGGGTGGCGCTGGGTTCGCTGGCCGCGCTGGCCGGGATCGTCCCGTTCACCATGGTCCGCACCGACGGCACGCTGCCGGGTCAGACGCTCGGCATCTGGCTCGCGGTGTGCGCGGTGGCCGCGGCGGTGACGCTGGGGACGAGCCTGGGCACGGCGCGGCGGGTGCTGCGGACCCCGGCGATCGGGGCGGTGACGAGGGCGGCGTGACCGCTCCGGAAGTGCGGGGGCGCGCGCCACGACGGCGGGCGCCCCCGCACCCGCGTGCCGGTCACTCGCGCCTCGTCCTGCCCTGCTCGGCCACGGTAGGGCCCGGAGCCCCGGAGGTTCGCCGGCCCCGGCGGTCCCGTGGCCGGTGGCCCGGCGGCCGATCGTGCGGCGTCCCACCGGAGTGACCGAGAGGGCACCCGTGTGGTCGACTTGCCGTACGTCCGCCCGCAGACGAGGAGCTACGACATGAGCCGGCCACCCGTGGCGCTCGGCACCTTCCCCACCCCCGTGGAACCGGCGCGCCGGCTGGCCGCCGTGCTCGGGCTCGGCCCCGACGACCTGTGGGTCAAACGCGACGACCTGACCGGTCTCGGCGGTGGCGGCAACAAGGTCCGCAAGCTGGAGTGGACCGTGGGCGCCGCGCTCGCCGACGGTGCCGACACGCTGGTGACGACCGGCGCGGCGCAGAGCAACCACGCCCGGCTGACGGCGGCCGCGGGGGCCCGGCTGGGCCTGGACGTCGTCCTCGTACTGGGTGGCTCGCCGGGCGGATCCCGGTCCGGGAACCTGGCGCTCGACGGCCTGTTCGGCGCGCGGCTGGCCTGGGCCGGTGACGTGGACCGGGCGGGTCTGGACGCGGCGGCGGCCGAGGTGTGTGAGCGGCTGCGGGCGGCGGGTGCCCGGCCGGCGCTCGTCCCGTTCGGCGGGTCCAGCACGCTGGGGGCGCGCGGCTATGTGTGCTGCGGAGAGGAGTTGCGCCGGCAGGTACCGGGGCTGCGGACCGTGGTCGTCGCCCTGGGTTCGGGCGGGACCATGGCCGGTCTGGTGGCGTCGCTGGGGGCGGAGGCCGTGCTGGGCGTCGACGTGGGCGCGGTGGCCGACCCGGCGTCCGTCGTCACCGGGTTCGCGGCGCCGCTCACCGCGGAGCCCGTCGCTCCGGAGCGGCTGCGGATCCGTACCGACCAGGTGGGCAGCGGTTATCCGGTGCTCACCCCGGCGGCGGCCGACGCGCTCCGGCTCGCCGCCCGCACCGAGGGTCTGGTCGTCGATCCCGTCTACACCGGCCGGGCCCTGGCCGGTCTCGCCGCCGCGGTCCGCGACGGTGACGTCCGGCCCGGCGAACGCACGGTCTTCGTGCACACCGGCGGACTGCCCGGCCTGTTCGGTCACGCGGCCGCGGTGGCGTACGCCGAGAGCGGCGCACTGCCGTACCCGGCGGACGACTGACAGCGGCCCCTCGACGGGCAGGCCGCCGCGGGCCCCGGTGCCCACGGGCGGGGCCGAGGACCGGTCCCCGCGGCTCGGAGCGCCCCCGGCCGGGGCCCGGGTCCGGCAGCACGAACCGGCGGGCAGCCGCACCGGCCCAGCCGTGCGGGCTGCCCCGGCCCGCCCCCGGTCCCCGCGGCCTCCGGAGCGCCCCCGCGTGTCCGCCCCGGCCGTACGGCAGGGCCTGCCTGGAAAACCCGATCGAACATCCTGCGGGGGGTGCGGGATGATCAGGTCCGGCCGATTCCCTGGGGGTCCTACGTGGCGTGGTCCGAGCACATGGTGGTACGCGAGGGCGTCCGGATCGCGTGCCGGGACTGGGGCGGGCCGGGACAGCCCGTCGTACTGTTGCACGGCCTGGCCGGCCACGCGGGTGAATGGGACGTGCTGGCACGGCGGTTGATCTCCCGTTACCGGGTCGTCGCGGTCGACCAGCGCGGGCACGGCGCCGCCGAGCGCCGCCCGGCGGACGTCTCTCGTGCGGCCTACGTCGCCGACGTCGTCGCCGTCGTCGATCGGCTGGCGCTGCGCCGGCCCGTTCTGGTCGGCCAGTCGCTGGGCGGGCACACGGCCATGCTCACCGCGGCGGCGCATCCGGAACTGGTCCGGGCGCTGGTGCTCATCGAGGCGGGCCCCGGTGGGAATCCGAACGGTCCGGCGGACATCGGCCGCTGGTTCGGCTCCTGGCCGACCCCGTTCCCCTCCCGCGAAGCGGCAGCCGAGTTCTTCGGCGGCGGACCGGTCGGCGCGGGCTGGGCGGCCGGGCTGGCGGAGCGCGAGGACGGATGGTGGCCCCGCTTCGACCGGGACGTGCTGGTCCGCTCGCTGGAGGAGAACGCCCGGCGCTCGTTCTGGAGCGAATGGGGCCGGATCGTGTGCCCCACGCTGGTGGTCCTGGCACAGTCCGGCTTCATCCCGGGGCCTGAGGCGGAACAGATGCTCCGGCAGCGGCCCGCCACCACGGCCATGAGCATCCCCGGCACCGGCCACGATCTGCACCTGGAGCAGCCTGACCCCCTGTACACCGCGCTCTCGCACTTCTTCGCACGTCTCGCTTGAGCAGGGGGGACGACTCGCGGAGGCGGCCCGCTCCATGCCGCGGGCCGGCGCGGGCCACGCTCAGCGCGCCAGCAGGTCGTCCAGTTCGGCGGCGTAGAGCAGGGCGGGGTCGAAATCCATTCCGGCGAACTGGCCGGCCAGTTCCAGGGACAGGACGCCGTGCAGCCGGGACCAGACGATCAGGGCCCGGTGCAGGACCGCGGGCGGGGCCGGATGCTCCCCCGCCCACTGCCGGTGGTCCGCGAGGTGGGTGTCGAGCGGTGACTCGGGACGGTCCGAGGGCAGCGCGGCGCAGGCGTCCAGCAGTACCGCCATGATCTCGGAGGCGATCAGGGTGACGTCGCTGGGCGCGTGGTAGCCGGGGACGGGCGTGCCGTAGATGAGGAAGTAGCGGTGCGGGTCCTCCAGGGCCCAGCCGCGCAGGACGTGCGCCAGTCCGGCGAGGTCGGCACCGGACCCGGCGGCCGCACTGAAGGTGTCGGCGAGGCTGCGGTACGCGTCGGTGATCAGCTCGGTCATCAGCTCGTCACGGCTGGCGAAATAGCGGTACAGCGCCGGTCCGCTCATGCCCATCCGCTTGGCGATCGCATTGAGGGACAGCGCGGACGCCCCGGCGGTGGCGATCTGCTCCCACGCGTGTTCCTTGACCTCCGCGCGCACCTGCGCACGGTAGCGCTCGCGCGGAGTCTTTGTGCCCGGTGCTGCCATGACCTTCGCCTTCCCGTCCACGTCGCTACAACGCTAAGACTTAGTTAGAGGGTATCACGAAACCGGTCGGCCACCCCTTTCGATCGCCCCAGCCTCTCCGGCGAGCACACCGAACACCCGTCGACCGACACCCGCACACGGCTTGGTTAGAGGTTGTCGCGAATGCGATTGACCTTCACCCCCGACTGCGTTATACCTTCTAACAGACGCGAAAATGCATCACCGAACGCCGAGCGCAGTGGAGGTCGCCGTGAACACCGAAGGAGCCGTCGAGGTCGTCCTGCCGGGCCGGGTCGAGCCGGAGGGGCTGCAGATCCGGTACGGAGCGATCCCCGCACCGGGTCCCGGACAGGTGCTGATCCGCACGGAGGCGACCGGGGTCTCCTTCGCCGAGCAGCAGATGCGCCGGGGCAGGTACTACGACCAGCCCCCGTTCCCGTTCGTGCCGGGCTACGACCTGGTCGGCACCGTGGAGAGGGCCGGCGAGGGCGTCCCGGCCGGCCTGACCGGCGTCCGGGTGGCCGCGGTGGTCAAGGTGGGCGGCTGGGCCAGCCATGTGGTCGTCGACGCGGCCGACGTGGTGGAGGTGCCCGACGGGATCGGCGCGGCTGAGGCGGAGACGCTCGTGGTGAACGGCCTCACCGCCTGGCAGATGCTGCACCGCAAGGCCCGCGTCCGCGCCGGGCAGACCGTCCTGGTGCTCGGCGCCAACGGCGGGGTCGGCACGGTCCTGGTCCAACTGGCCCGGGCCGCCGGGGTGAAGGTGATCGGCGCGGCCTCCGAACGCCATCACGACGCCCTGCGGGACCTGGGCGTCACGCCCGTCGACTACCGCGCGGGCAACGTCGCCGCTCGGGTCCGCGAACTGGCCCCGGACGGGGTGGACGCGGTCTTCGACCACGTCGGCGGTCGCGGCATCGTCGACTCCTGGCGGCTCCTCGCGCCCGGCGGCACGCTCGTCTCCTACGGCACCGCCGCCACCCGCGACGACACGGGCTCCAAGCAGTTGCCAGTGCTCAAGCTGCTCGGCCGGCTGTGGCTGTGGCACGCCCTGCCCAACGGCCGCCGCGCCTACTTCTTCAGCCTCTGGGCCGGCCGTGCCCTGGCCGAGGACCGCTTCCGGGCCCGGCTGCGGCACGACCTCACCCAAGTCTTCGCCGCTCTCCAGCGCGGTGACGTCACCCCGCGGATCGCCGCCCGGCTGCCGCTCACCCGCGTCGCCGACGCCATGCGGCTGGCCGAGTCCGGCACCGTCGCCGGCAAGGTCGTCCTCACCCCCTGAACCGCCGTCCCTGTCCCACGAACCCCCGGATCCGGCCGACCAGGCAGGCCGGAAACCCGAAAACCCGAAAGGAACCACCCCATGTCCAGCACCCGTACGCACACGTCCACCGGGCAGCGGTCCGGCCGCCACTCCCCCGGCGCCGTCTCACCGGGTGCCCGCCCCCGGTCCGGCGTGCGCGCCGCCGTGCTCGCGGTCTCGCTCGCCACCGTCGGCGTCCTCGGCACCACCGCTGCGAGCGCCCAGGCCGCACCCGCCCAGGGCCGGTCCGTCCACCACGGCTCCGCCGTCGAGTGCCGTGGGCAGGGCGTCGACCCCGACGCCCGCATCCGCTACCGGTCCGGCATCGTGATCAACGCGCCGCTGCGCACCATCTGGAAGGTGCAGACCGGCGTGCAGCGCTGGCCGTCCTGGCAGGCCCCCGTCGTCACCATGGAGCGCCTCGGCCCCGGTCCCCTCCGGCCGGGTGCGCAGTTCCGCTGGACGACCCCGGCGCCGGCCACCCCTACGACGCCCGAAACCACGCTCACCATCACCTCCACCGTCCGCCAGATCAAGCCGAACTCCTGCATCCGGTGGACCGGGCCCGCGATCGGTGAGGGACTGCGCATCGACGAGGGGGTCCACGTCTGGACCTTCACCAAGACCAAGGGCGGCGTGCGCGTCGACACCGAGGAGACCTGGACCGGCGACCAGGTCGAGACCGACGTGCCCACCGCGACCGGAGCCCTCGGCCAGGGCCTCGAACTGTGGCTGCGCGACCTGAAGGCCACCGCCGAGGCTGCCTCGCACCACTGAGGAACGAGCGCGCCCTCCACGCCCGTGCGTGCCGAGGGCGCGCTCGTCCGTCCGGCCCACCGGGCACGACTACGCGCCGGGGTGACCGAGTTCGATGTCGTGGCCCTCGACGTCACCGCCGTCGACCCGCACGCCGACCGCGCGGGGCGGGTAGCCGGTCGCGATGACCGAGTACGGGCCGGTGTCCAGGTCGGAGAAGGCGTACGCCCCGTCGGCCCCGGTGGTGGTCGTCGCGACGACGTTGCCGGCGGCGTCCAGGAGCGTGACCCGGGCGTCGCCCAGCGGGGCGCCGGAGCCGGACACCGTGCCGCGCACGTACGCCCCGGGCCGCAGTTCGATCTCCACGCGGGTGACTCCGGAGCCGGCCATGTCGACGGGGAGCGCGGACGGGCGGTGCTCGGACGAGCTGACCGCGAGGGTCACCGTCCCGGGCACCAGATCGCTCACGCTGAACTCGCCGAGCGTGTCGGTCCGTCCGGTGGCCAGGACGTCGCCGCGCACGTCGGTGACGACGACGACCGCGCCCGCGACCGGCGCCCCGCTGTCCGCGCTGCGTACGGCGCCGGCCAGCCCGGTGCCGCCGCCGAGCAGGACGTCGTGGGTCAGCGGCGCCGCGCCCACCACGAGCGACGCCGCGCGTGGCCGGAAGCCTGCGGCGGAGGCGATCAGGATGTACGTCCCCTCCCCCGGCGCGGCGAGCGCGTACGCCCCGTCGGAGCGTGCGAGGACCCGGTTCAACTGGCGCCCGTCGAGTCCGATCAGGGTCACCGGCGCACCGGCCACGGGTACGCCCTCGGCACCGCGCACGTGCCCGCGCACCGGGACACCGGGGCCGGCATCCACAGCGATCGGTCCCGCGGCCACCGCCTCCGTACCCCTCGCGTCCGGGTCCGGCGCCACCACGGTGACCGGCCCGGCGGGGGGCGCGGGCGGCTGCGGTACGTCCCCGGGCGACGCGGCGTGCACGGTGTCCGGTCCCACCACGGGCGCGGCCCCGCGGCGCGGGATGAAGGCGGCCACCACGAACGCGAGCACCGCCGCTGCGGAACCCACGGCCATGACCGTCTTGAAGCCGTTCTCGGAGGGCAGCGCGGCGGCGCCGAAGCGCGTGGTCAGCTGGGCCAGGATCACGCCCGCCACGGCGCTGGCGGTCGAGGTCCCGATGGCCCGCATGAGGGTGTTGAGGCTGTTCGCCGCCGCCGTCGCGGACGGCTCGACGGCAGCCATGATGAGCGCGGGCATGGCGCCGTAGGCCAGGCCGATGCCGGCGCTGATGACGCTGGAGGCCACGACGAGCTGCCAGACGGCGTCCATCAGCACGATGTTGACGGCGTAGCCGACGGCCACGACCACGGCCCCGCCCATCAGGGTCACCTTCGGCCCGTACGCCTTGGAGACGGCGGCCGACACCGGCGCCACGGCCATCATCACCAGGCCGCTGGGCGCCATGACGAGTCCGGCGTACAGCAGCGACCTGCCCAGGCCGTAGCCGGTCGCCGCGGGCAGCTGAAGCAGTTGCGGCAGTACCAGGGACATCGCGAACATGGAGAAGCCGAAGGCGACCGAGGCGAGGTTGGTCACCAGCACCTGGCGGCGGGCCGTGACGCGCAGGTCCACCAGCGGCTGGGTGGAGCGCAGTTCGAACAGGCCCCACAGGAGCAGCACCAGGACCGCGGCGCCGAACAGGCCGAGGGTCGTGCCGCCGGTCCAGCCCCAGTCGCCACCCTTGGAGATCGCCAGCAGCAGGCAGACGAGACCGGCCGCCATGCCGAGGGCGCCGAGCAGGTCGAACCGGCCACCGGTGCGCACATTGGACTCGGGCACGAGCGACAGGACCAGCACGGCGGCGACGAGGCCGAGCACGGCCGAGGTCCAGAACAGCATGTGCCAGTCGTAGCGGTCGGCGATGAGGGCGGCGGCGGGCAGCCCGAGGGCACCGCCGACGCCCAGGGAGGCGCTCATCAGGGCGGTGGCGGAGCCGAGCCGTTCGGCGGGCAGCTCGTCCCGCATGATGCTGATGCCGAGCGGGATCACGCCGGCCGCCAGGCCCTGCAGCGCCCGGCCGACGATCATCGGCGCGAGCGTGTCGCTCAGCGCGGCGACGACCGATCCGACGACCAGCATGACGAGGCTGGTCAGCAGCATCAGGCGCTTGCCGTACATGTCGCCCAGCCGGCCCACGACGGGCGTGGCGACGGCGGAGGCGAGGAGCGTGGCGGTGACCGCCCAGACCGCGTTCGACGCCGGAGCGTGCAGCAGCTCGGGCAGCTGGGGCACGATCGGGATCACCAGGGTCTGCATCAGCGAGACGACGATGCCGCCGAAGGCCAGCACCGCGACGACGAGGTTCGTCCGCGGCACCGCGGGCTCGTACGGCCGCACGGTCTCGGCGGGCCGGGGTTGCGCATGGGCCATGGTCGGGCCTCCGTCCGGGCACTCTGATCTCACGACTGCGGCAACTCTAATTCAATTGATTGACTTAAGTAAGGAGAATCACACCTGGCCGCCGGAGCGGAATCCGCGGCGCGCCCGTCCGGCCGCCCTCGGGCGGAGGGCCGTCGCACAGGTCGGCAAGCGGAACCATCGACCGCTAGGTTGGGCGTCATGAGCAACCTTGACCGCGCGCCCGTACCCAGTGTCTGCGGCGGCCGCGGATTCGTTGTCGCCGAACCCGTCCGCGAGTTGCTGAGCCCCCGTCAGGTGCGGCTCGGCGAGTCGACCGAGGTCCGCCGGCTGCTGCCGAACCTCGGTCGGCGCATGATCGGCGCCTGGGCCTTCGTCGACCACTACGGACCCGACGACATCGCGGACGAACCGGGCATGCAGGTCCCGCCGCACCCGCACATGGGACTGCAGACGGTCAGCTGGTTGCACGAGGGCGAGGTGCTGCACCGGGACTCGACGGGCAGTCTGCAGACCATCCGCCCCAAGGAGCTGGGCCTGATGACCTCGGGCCGGGCGATCAGCCACTCCGAGGAGAGCCCCCGCTCGCACGCGCGCTTCCTGCACGGCGCCCAGCTGTGGGTGGCACTGCCGGACGCGCACCGCCACACCGACCCGCGGTTCGAGCACCACCCCGAACTCCCCACGGTCACCGCGCCCGGCGTGACGGCGACCGTGATCCTCGGCGGCCTCGACGGCACCGCGTCGCCGGGTTCGGCGTACACGCCGATCGTGGGCGCGGACCTCGCCCTGGCCCGCGGCGCCGACGTCCGCCTCCCGCTGGAGCCCGACTTCGAGTACGGCGTGCTGGCGATGTCCGGCGAGGTCCATGTCGACGGCGTGCCCGTGCTGCCGGGTTCGCTGCTCTACCTCGGCTGCGGCCGGACCGAACTGCCGCTGCGCGCCGAGTCGGACGCGGGGGTCCTGCTGCTCGGCGGTGAGCCGTTCGAGGAGGAGCTGATCATGTGGTGGAACTTCATCGGGCGTACGCAGGACGAGATCGAGCGGGCTCGCGAGGACTGGGGGAAGGGGGTCCGTTTCGGTCAGGTGCACGGCTACGACGGAGTGCCGCTGCCCGCGCCGGAACTTCCGGGAGTCCCGCTGAAACCTCGGGGAAGGGTGCGCTGACCCCGGGCCGATCCGCACTTCGTGCGCCGGTCTGCGTACGGCGGCCGCGCCCGTCGTCCCGCTCGGTCCTGACGTGCTGCCGAGCGCCTTCCCTGTCGCCCTGCGCCGAACGGTGGACCCTGAGGTTCTCGACGGCCACCGCGTGACCTGGAGGATCCCGGCGGCCGCCGCGTCGGGCCGCGGGAGCCGCGTGTGCTCGGCCGCGCCCCGGCGGGAGCCGGCCGCGGGCGGTCGCTGCGCCGCGTCGGCGGCCGGGGCCGCGTCGCCGTGGTCAGTCCGGTGCCGCCGTGCGGACGTGGGCGCGGTACCAGGGGGCCCAGGACGCCATCCGGTGCAGCGGGTCCGGGTCATACGGTACCTCGGCCAGCCGCCACACCCGTTCGCTGCTGAACCAGTTGTCCTGTGCGAGGAGTTCGAACTGACGCCGGCTCACCCGGCTGCCGGAGGCGGCCAGGTGCTCCAGGCAGCGGGGCCAGCTCAGGTCCCGGTCGGGAACGGCGGGCAGGACCCCGTGGGCGACGAGGGCGTCCAGCAGGTCGCCCGAGCGCACCGGACGGGGGTGGCTCGCGTGCTGGACCGACGGCCCCGGCAGACCGGGGGCGTCCAGGGTGGCGGTGATCAGCCGGGCCAGGTCCTCCACGGCGACGAGGGACGTCAGCGCGCGCCCCGCGTCCCAGCGGGCGGGGACCGAGCGGAGCAGTTCGGCCAGCGCGGGCACCACCCACCGGTCCCCGGCACCCAGGACGAGCCCCGGACGCAGCACCACCGCGCCGGCGTCCAGGGCGGACCGCTCCCCGGCGAGACGGGTCGAGCTGGCCGCCGAGACCGGGGACGGCTCCACGTCGCCGACGTCCGGTCCCCGATGCGGTCCGCGGCCGTACACGGCGGCCGTGGACAGCTGTGTCACGCGCGGTACGCCGGACCGGACCGCCTCGGCCATGAGCCGGGCCGTGCCGTGCACGTTCACCGCGGTGCACGCGTCCGCGTCGCCGCCGACCAGGGAGGCCAGATGGAGCACCGCGTCCGCGCCCGCGCACACGTCGCGCAGCGAGTCCGGCGCCGCCAGGTCGGCCCGGAACCACTGCGCGCCCGCCGCGATCAGCGCCTCGGGCCGCCGGCGTGTCACGACGCGGACCTGCCATGCCGGGTCGCGCAGCAGCAGCTCCGCGACCCGGGAGCCGATGAAGCCGGTGGCTCCGGTGAGCACCACCCGGCGTTGTGTCCCCTGTGTCACGTCCGTCCCACTTCCTGACTCCTTTGCTTCCTCGCGGCCGGCGCGGGGCCGCGCCCGCTCTCGACGACGCTCCGCGGCGGGGTCTCGGCGCGGGCCGGCCGGGGCCGCGGACGGCACCCCGGCAGCCGACGCGGACGGGGAAGCCGGCGGAGGTCCGGAGCCCTGGGTCATCGTGGCAGGCTCCACCCGCCGGCCAGGGGCGCACCCGCCCCGAAGCGCCGGTCTCCCGGCCCCGCGGCACGGCGGACGCCCGCCCGCAACCGCCTGGTGCGCCGCGGCTCTCCCCCGGGCGCGAACACGGCGTCCGCCAACTGCTGCCGCCCCGCCGCCTCTTGGGGCCGCCGCCCGCCTTCGCCATGCCGCCCAAAGTTACAAACAGAACGCCCCCCATGTCACACGGGCACCTATTACCGTGTCCGGCGGCTGCTTCGGCCCGACAGGAGATCCAAGGGGAACCCATCATGTCCGCACGGAACGAGATCGACGACCGTCCCGCCGCCCAGGACGTCACGGACGACCTGACGCCGGTGGTGCCCTGGCAGGTGCACAAGGACCACGCCGAGGAGGTCTACCTCACCGACTGGCGCCCGGCGGGCCGTGACCGCTTCCGCATACGGGCGCGCCGGCCGGACGACCACGCCTTCTACCGTCTCGGGGCGGACCTGGACCCGCTGCTGCTGTGCGAGACCGTCCGGCAGACCTTTCCGCTGCTGTGCCACACCGCCTACGGCGTACCGCTCGGACACCAGCTCATCTGGGAGCGGTTCGGCTACCGGATGGCCGACGCGGCCCTGGCGGGCGTGGACCGCGGACGGGACCTGGCGCTGGACGTCCGCTGCTTCGACATCGATCACCGCGGCACCCGTCCCGCCGCTCTCTCGCTGCACGCCCGGGTGTGCTGGGGCGGGGAGCCCGTGGCCACCGCCGAGACCCGGTTCACGGTGCAGTCGCCGGCCGTCTACCGGCGGCTGCGCGGCGGCTCCGCCGACGCCGGGAGCGCCATGGCCCGGGCTGTGCCGGTGCCGGCCCCGGACCCGCGCACACGGTCCGGCCGGAACCGCGCCCGCGACCTGGTGCTCGCCGCGCGCGGCGCCGACGGCAGACAGCTGCGGGTCGACACCGCCCATCCGCTGTACTTCGACCACCCCGTCGACCACGTTCCCGGCATGGTTCTGCTGGAGGCGGCGCACCAGGCTGTGGGCGGCACGGACGTCACCGCTCTGGACTGCGTCTTCCACCGGTACGTCGAACTCGACCGCCCCTGCACGATCACCACGGTGCCGCCGGGCGAGGAGGACGGAGAGCGCCGCACCCGGATCGCGGCCGTGCAGGACGGCGAGGTCCGTTTCACCGCCACGGTCGCCGCCCGGGCCGGCGCCGTCCCGGAGGCGGCCGGCGGCGACTGACGGGGCGTCCGGCCGCGACTGCCCTTCCTCGGGCCGTCCACCGGATGCCGCGGATCCGAAAAATAGTAGCCATGTACATAGTATCCATGTACAGTATCGGCATGAGCAAGGGTTCCGAAGGGGCCACGCCGGGGTTCCTGGTGTGGCGTCTGTCCACGAAGTGGCGGGTCGCGGTCGACCGTGCGGTGGCTCCGCTGGGGCTCACCCACGCGCAGTACTCGCTGGTGGCCTCGCTGTACGGCATGCACCGCGCCGGCCGGCAGCCCAGCCAGCGCCAACTCGCCGACCACACGGGGCTCGAAGCCCTGTACGTGTCGAAGCTGGCGCGCGGACTGGAGTCCGCGGGACTCGTCGACCGCACCCGGGACCCGGACGACCCGAGAGCCGTCCGGCTCTCTCTCACCGAGCAGGGCCAGGACGTGACCCGGCGGGCGATCCACGTCGTCCACGGTCTGCTGCAACAGCTCCTGGCACCGCTCGGCGGGCTCGACGGGGAGCGGACCCGGGAGTTCACCCGCGACCTGACGGCCCTGCTCGACGCGCCACTCGACCCGTTCAGCACGACCGACAACGAGACGGAGCAGTCATGACCACCCCCGCACCCACCGTCGGCGGCCGCGTCATCGGCCTCGCCCACTACGCGTCGCGCGCGGTCCTGGAGCAGGTGCTGGACCCGCACGGCCTCACCTTCCTGCGGTTCGTCACGTTGCGGCTCACGGCCCTGGCGGACGGGCCGGTGGAAACCGACCGGCTCGTCGGCGAGGTCGTGGACGCCGTCAAGATCGACGCGGCGGACGCGCACGGCGCGGTCGCGGAGCTGATCGGCGCGGGGCTGGTGACGCCGCGGGAGCCGTCCGGCGTGCTCGTCACGGACGCCGGACGCGAGCTGCACGCCAGGGCTTCGGCCGAGACCGCGGCGGTCTCGGCCCGGATCTACGACGGCATCCCGGCGCAGGACCGGGCCGCGGCGGGCCGGGTGCTGGCCCTGGTCACCGAGCGGGCCAACGCCGAACTGGCCGCCTCCCGAAGGTGATCGGAGGCAGCGCCGGCACCCGGCGGAAAGCAGTGGAATATTGAACCATCCGGCTCCGTTGTGTGCGGCGAAGGAGGTCAGAGTGGAGACGACGGAGACGACCGGGACGACTGGGACGACGTACTACGACCACGGCACCCCGGCGGAGCGCTGGGAGCGCGGTCAGCAGTTCTTCGACGCCCAGGACTACGCGGGCGCGGCGCGCGTGCTGGCCGGGCTGGTGCAGGAGGTGCCGGAGCAGACCGGACCCCGGCTGCTGCTGGCCCGCGCTTACTACCACTCGGCCCAACTGCGCCGTGCCGAGGCCGAGTTGCGCGTGATCGTGGAGCGCGACCCGGTGGAGCACTACGCCCGGCTGATGCTGGGCCGCACCCTCCAGCGGCAGGCGCGGCACGGGGAGGCCGAGTCGCACCTGCGGATCGCCGCGGCGCTGGCGGGCGACCCGGGCGAGGAGTGAACGACCCGGTCGCGGGGGGGGGGGGGGGGGGGGGGGGGGGCGCCGGGGGGGGCGGGGGGCGGGGGGCCCCCCGCGGGGGGGGGGGGGGGGGCCCCCCGGCCCCCCCCCCCGCGGCATGGTGCCGTACGCGGGCGCACCCGGGGTGCGGGGCTCACAGCGGGGTCGCCGCGTGCAGCACCAGGAACAGCGTGACCGCGGAATTCGCGGAGGACATCAACGAGGCGAGGGTGCCGACCGCCGCGCCCCAGGCGGCCAGGCCGACCGCGGTGCCCAGCGAGGGCCAGGTGCGGGCCGTCGGCGCGGGGGCCAGCAGGGCGGCGACCCGGCGCGGTACGGGTCCGGCCGCGGCCAGGGCCGCGAGCGTCGCCGCGGGGGTGGCGCGGGACAGCAGGGCCGCCTTGCCGATCGCCCGGGCCACCGTCCGCCGGTCGCCGACCGCGCGGGCCGCCTCCTCGTCCGCCCAGCGCTCCGCCGTGTAGACGACGGCGGTGCGCAGGGGCCGCAGGAACGGGTTGGCCCGCGCCGCGAGATGGACGGCGAGCAGGTGGCGATGGTGCCGGGCGGCGAGGTGGGCGCGTTCGTGGGCGAACAGGGCACGGCGTTCGGCGGAGGAGAGCCCGTCGAGCAGCGCGGTGGTGACGACGACCCGGCCCGGCTCACCCGGCAGCGCGTACGCGTACGGCTCGGAGTCGGGCAGCACGGCGACCGTGACGCCGGGCAGCCCGGCCAGTGCCCGCCGGGCGCCGCGCGCGACCCGGCGGTGGAGCCACAGGGTGCGCCCGCAGGCCGCGGCGACCAGGCACAGGGCGGGGATGGCGGCGCGGCCCGCGATCCCGTCGTGCGGGACCGCCGCCCGTACCTGAGGGTCGGACCAGCCGTCCGGCAGCGGATTGCCGGGCAGTTGAGCGGTGCCGACCACCATGAGCAGGGCCAGGCACAGTGTGCTGCACACGGCCATGACCACCGCCACGGCGGTCAGCAGCCGGGTGGCCGTGCGCGGGTGCAGCCGCACCTCGGCGAGCCGGGCCACCGGCCAGGCGGACAGCGGCAGTACGAGCGGCAGGAAGACGAAGACCCCCATGCGGTGTCAGTCTGCCGTACCGCCCGGCGGGAGGTGCCGGGTGTTCCCCGGGTCCGGCCGTCCCTCGCGGTCCGCCCCTTCCAGCAGGGCGCGCAGCAGTTGCTCGTCGCCGGGCGGCAGGGCGGTGACGAAGCTCGCCAGGACGGCCTCGCGGTCGCGTTCGCCGTCGAGGAGGCGGCGCATGCGCAACGCGGCGAGCCGCGCCACGTCGGCCGTCGGGGTCCAGACGAAGGAACGGCCGCGCCGTTCCCGGGAGACGACGTCCTTGGCGAGCAGCCGGGTCAGGATGGTGACGACCGTGGTGTAGGCGAGGTCGCCGCCGAGCCGCTCCTGCACCCAGGCCGCGGTCACCGGGGCGTCCGCCTCGCGGAGCGCGCCGAGCACCTGGCCCTCCAACTCGCCCTGCCCGCGCCGCCGGGACCGGCCGTCCTCCCGCACCATGCCCGTCTCCCTCCGGTCTCGGCGTGTCTGCCTACGCTACTTCACCCCGGCGCCGGTGCCCCAGGGGCGTCGGCCACGACGGGACGCCCGAGCACGACGCGCGGCGCCGGTCACGTCGCCACGACGTGCGCGGCGGCGAACCGGACCGGTCCCGGCGGCTCGACCGCCGAGAGCACCGCCGGGACCGTCGTACCGCGACCGACAGCCGACAGCCGACAGCCGCAGGCATGTCATGCTGGCCGGATGGCACATCCCATTGATCGCGCACCCCTCGCCGAGCGGGTCGAGGAACTTCTCGCCGACGGCGGCCCGTTGCCCATCGTGGCGGCCGGCGACCCCGTGCTGCGCCGCCCCGCCGAGCGCTTCGAGGGCCAGCTCGAACAGGCGCTGCTCGACCGGTTCGTCGAGGCCCTTCGGGCCACCATGCACGCGGCACCCGGCGTCGGCCTCGCCGCACCGCAGGTCGGCGTGGGACTGCGCATCGCGGTCGTCGAGGACCCGGCGCCGGTGCCGGACGAGGTACGGCTGGCACGCGGACGGGTGCCGCAGCCGTTCCGGGTGCTGGTGAACCCCTCGTACACCCCGGTCGGCGCCGGCCGGGCCGCGTTCTTCGAGGGGTGCCTGAGCGTGCCGGGCTGGCAGGCGGTGGTGGCCCGGCACGCCGAGGTCCGGCTGCGCGGCGAGGACGAGCACGGCCGCGCCATCGACGAGGTGTTCACCGGCTGGCCCGCCCGGATCGTGCAGCACGAGACGGACCACCTCGACGGCACCCTCTACCTGGACCGCGCCGAACTGCGCTCCCTGTCCTCGCAGACGGCGATGGCGGAGCGGTGGACGCAGCCGACGCCCGAGGCCGCCGCGGCGGCCCTGGGCTTCGAGCTGCCCTGAGGGACCGGACGGCCGGCCCGGCACGGTCAGCCCCGGTAGGTCTCCAGCAGCCGCAACCACACCTCACTGATCGTCGGGTAGGACGGCACCGCGTGCCACAGCCGGCTGACCGGGACCTGTCCGGCGACGGCGACGGTCGCCGAGTGGATCAGCTCGCCGACGCCGGGGCCGACGAAGGTGACACCGCGCAGAACCTCGTCCTCCAGGTCGACGACCATCCGGGCGCGGCCCTTGTAGCCGTCGCCGTACAGGCTCGCGCCCGCCACGGAGGAGAACTCGACGTCGACGGCCCGCACCCGGTACCCGGCCTGTTCCGCCTCCGCCAGCGAGAGCCCGACGGCGGCGGCCTCCGGGTCGGTGAAGACGACCTGGGGTACGGCGTGGTGGTCGGCGGTGGCCGTGTGCGGGCCCCAGGGTTCGGCCCGTACCGGGTCTCCGGCGGCCCGCGCGGCGATGGCGGCGCCCGCGATCCGGGCCTGGTACTTGCCCTGGTGGGTGAGCAGCGCACGGTGGTTGACGTCGCCGACCGCGTACAGCCAGTCGGTTCCGGTGACGCGGAGGCTGTCGTCGACCGGCAGCCAGGACGCCGGCTCCAGGCCGACGGTGTCCAGCCCGATGTCGTCGGTATGCGGGACCCGGCCGGTGGCGAAGAGGATCTCGTCGGCCTCGATCCGGTCGCCGGCCGCGGTGACCACGACGACGGCGCCGTTCTCCCGGGCCACCGACTCGACGGAGGTACCGGTGCGGACCTCGACGCCGACGTCGGTGAGCGCCTCGGCCACCAGTTCACCGGCGAAGGGCTCCATGCGGGGCAGCAGGCCCTTGCCCCGGACCAGGACCGTGACCTGGGAGCCGAGGGCCTGCCAGGCGGTGGCCATCTCGGTGGCGACCACGCCGCCGCCCACCACGATCAGCCGGCCGGGAGCGGCCTTCGCGCTGGTCGCCTCCCGGCTGGTCCAGGGCTGCACCTCGGCGAGTCCGGGCAGGTCGGGCAGGAGCGCGCGGGTACCGGTGGACACGGCGACGGCGTGCCGCGCGGTGAGGGTCCGCACGGAACCGTCGGCGCCGGTCACGGTGACCGTGCGGGGTCCGGCCAGCCGGCCGTGGCCGCGGTACAGGTCGGCACCGATGCCCTCGACCCAGCGGACCTGTCCGTCGTCCTTCCAGTGCGCGGTGAAGTCGTCCCGGCGGGCGAGGACCGCGGGTGTGTCGAGGGGGCCCTGGACGGCCTGGCTCAGGCCCGGCAGGCGAAGGGCGTCGGCGCGGGCGATGACCGGGCGGAGCAGGGCCTTGCTGGGCATGCACGCCCAGTAGGAGCACTCGCCGCCGACCAGTTCGCTCTCCACGATCGCCGTGGACAGTCCTGCCGCGCGCGTGCGGTCGGCCACGTTCTCCCCCACAGGGCCGGCCCCCAGCACCACGACGTCATACGCGATGGATTCCGTTTCCGTCATGGGGCCAGTCTGGTGGGTGGTGTGCCCGGTGGCCACACGGGTACGCGCCCGGAATACGTACGCGGACGGCCGTGTTCTGTCCACGGTCCGGCCCACACCAGGAAGAGGGAGTCGCTCATGAGCAGCACCGTGGAGCTCACCAAGGAGAACTTCGACCAGACGGTCACGGACAACGAGTTCGTCCTGATCGATTTCTGGGCGTCGTGGTGCGGTCCGTGCCGCCAGTTCGCTCCGGTGTACGAGAAGGCGGCCGACGAGAACCCGGACCTGGTGTTCGGCAAGGTGGACACCGAGGCGCAGCCGGAACTGGCCGCGGCCTTCGGCATCCAGTCGATCCCGACGCTGATGATCGTCCGCGATCAGGTCGCCGTGTTCGCCCAGCCGGGTGCGCTGCCGGAGGCCGCCCTGACGGACGTCATCGGACAGGCCCGCAAGCTGGACATGGACGAGGTCCGCAAGAGCATCGCCGAGCAGCAGGCGACGGCCCAGGGCGAGTGACCCCGCCCGCCCGGACTCCGGGGCGTGCGCGGGTGTGCGGCCGGTGCGACCGGTGCGGAGCCCGGGCCGGTCGGCCAGGTGACGTGGCACCTGTGGAAATGATCTCGTGAGCACCGCCCGCGGGCGCGCAAGGCGCCGCGGGCGGTGCCGTTCTCCCCGGCCGTGACGGCCGGCCGGCAGGCGGGGGCTCGGGCGGCTTCCTGCCGTACGGGAGCCGCCGGGGTGCCCTTGTGTCTCCCGCCCCGCCCGGCCGCGGACAGCCCGGGTTCCGGCCGGGCGCGATCACGCCCGCGCCGCGCGGCCGTGCGCCGGACCCGGGCGCCTCCCCGTGCGGGCACGCCGTGCCTCCGCCACCTCCCGGCCTTCTCCGCCGCCGGGTCCCGATTCCCGACACGGACTCCTGAGCGCGCGCCACCTCTTCACGAACATGTTCGTTACGAACTTGTTCGGCACGAACATGTTCGTTACGCTGCTTCGCATGACAGCTCGCCCTGACGCCCCGCGCAGCCGCCGCGCGCGCCCCGCCAAGCCCGCCCTGACCCGGGAGGGAATCGTGGCCGCGGCCGTCGCCGTACTGCGCGCCGAAGGGCTGCAGAAGGTCACCATGCGTCGGCTGGCGCAGGAACTCGACACCGGCCCCGCCTCGCTGTACGTGTACGTCCGCAACACCGACGAGCTGCACGCCGCCGTCCTGGACGAACTGCTCGGCACGGTCGGGCAGGTCGCGGCCGAAGGCTCGTGGCGAGAGCGGCTGACCGCGGTGCTGACCGAGTACACCGGGATGCTCCTCGCCCACCCGACGCTGGCGCGCTCGGCACTGACCGCCCGCCCGTCCGGCCCCCACTACCTGCGCCTGATCGAGACGCTGCTGGCGCTGCTCGACGCGGGCGGCGTGCCGCCCGCGCAGGCCGCGTGGGGCGTGGACCTGCTGTTGCAGCACGCCACGGCGACCGCCGCCGAGCACGCGGGGCAGGACGCCGCCCCCGCGGACTGGGACGCGTTGGGCAGCGCCGTGCACGGGGCGTCCGAGCAGACCCACCCGCACGTCGCCGCCACCGCCGGCCTGCTGCTCTCGGGTGCGCCCGAGGCCCGGCTGTCGTGGGCGTTCGACGCGCTCGTCAACGGCATCGCGCAGACCGCCGTACCCGACTGACCCATCCTCAGGAGACCACCATGACCACCGTCCACCACCCGATCACCGTCGTCGGCGCCGGACTCGGCGGGCTCACCCTGGCCCGCGTCCTGCGTCTGCACGGCATCGAGGCGGCCGTGTTCGACCTCGACGACTCCCCCGCCGCCCGCACCCAGGGCGGCATGCTCGACATCCACGACGACTCCGGCCAGGTGGCGTTGCGCGCCGCCGGGCTGCACGACGCATTCCTCGCGCACGTCCATCCCGGCGGCCAGGAGACGCGGATCCTGGACCGCACCGCCACGGTCCGCATGCAGCAGCACGACGACGGCGCGGGCGGCCGGCCCGAGATCGACCGCGGCGACCTGCGGGACCTGCTGCTCGACTCGCTGCCGCCGGGGACGGTCCGCTGGGGCACGAAGGTCACGTCCGCGCGCCCGCTCGAAGACGGCCGGCACGAAGTGACCACCGCGGACGGCCGGACCGTCACGACGGACCTGCTCGTCGGCGCCGACGGCGCCTGGTCACGGATCCGTCCGCTCCTCTCGCCGGCCCGGCCCGCCTACACCGGCGTGTCGTTCGTCGAGGCGGATCTGTGGGAGGCCGACGCGCGCCACCCGGTGGCCGCGGAGGTGGTCGGCGGCGGCATGCTGTTCGCGCTCGCGCCTGGCCGGGGACTGCTCGGGCACCGCGAGACCGACGGCAGTCTGCACGTGTACGCCGCCCTGGAGACCGCCGAGGAGTGGCTGGACGGCATCGACTTCGACGACACCGAGGCCGCCAAGGCCGCCGTGCTGGAGCACTTCGCGGACTGGGACAAGAGCCTGCGGTCGCTGGTCGCGGACGCGGACGGCGCGCTGGTGCCGCGGCGGATCCACGCGCTGCCGGTCGGGCACCGCTGGACGCGTGTCCCAGGTGTCACGCTGCTCGGTGACGCCGCCCATCTGATGTCGCCGTTCGCGGGCGAGGGCGCCAACCTGGCGCTGCTCGACGGCGCCGAACTGGGCCTCGCTCTCGCCGCGCACCCGGGCGACACCGAGGCCGCCCTGTCCGCCTACGAGGAACGGCTGTTCCCGCGCAGCGAACGGTCCGCGGCCGAGTCGGCGCGCAACACCGCGCTGATCTTCCGCGACGACGCCCCGCAGGGGCTGGTGGAAGCCTTCGCCGACCACGACTGACCGGCCTGCACGGAGTGATCCGCGCAGGCCAACCGGGCGACCAGGTCCAGCCAGCCGGCCTCGACCCGATCCAGCGGCATACCGCGCTGGCGGATGAGATGGTGGACCAGGACGGGGCTCAGATAGCCCATCAGGGTCTGGGCCAGCAGCTCATGGTCCGCCTCGGGCACCGCCTGCCGCAGCAGCAGCACCAGATGGCTTTGCTGGACTCGGCGCGGCGCGGCCGAGAAGCGGCGCTCCGGGTCGGGCTCGGCCGCCAGTTGCAGGTCGAGTTCGTCTCCCATCCGGCGCAACAGCGTGACGCCGAACGCTTCCAGCCGCTGAACCGGTCCGGCGCCGGGGCCGAGCGGCGGCGGTCCGCTCATGAACGCGGCCTGGAACTTCTTCTCCGAGTGGTCCAGAAGGGCCGTCAGCAGGCCCGTGCGATCGCCGAAGCGGCGGAAGACGGTGCCCTTGCCGACGGCGGCCGCGGCGGCCACCGCCTCCATCGTGAGGTTCGCGGCGCCGTGCTCCCGCACCAGACGGGCCGCGGCCTCCAGCAGCCGGGCCCGGTTGCGGGCCGCGTCGGCGCGCAGGCAGGGCTCGTCCTCTCCGGTACCGACTTCGAGCAGCGGCATCTCCACCGGCTCCACGGGCGCGGGCAGGGGCGGCAGGGAGCTGGACATGAAAACAGCGTAAAGCATCGGAAGCAAACTGGACCGCGGTCCGGTTAGGCTGATACAAAATTAAACGGACCTCGGTCCGTTTGTCACAGCAATGTTTCAGCCCCCACTGGAGTTGTCATGCCTGTTCGTATCCTCGCCCTCGTCGGCAGCCTCCGCGCCGGTTCGACCAACCGCCGGCTCGCCGAGGCCGCCGTCAAGGTCGCCCCCGAGGGCGCCGAGGTCACGCTGTTCGAGGGGCTGGGCGACATCCCCTTCTACAACGAGGACATCGACGTCGAGGGCGGCGTCCCGGCCGCCGCCGCGCGACTGCGCGAGGCCGCGCAGGCCACCGACGCGTTCCTGCTCGTATCCCCCGAATACAACGGCACGATCCCCGCCGTGCTGAAGAACGCCATCGACTGGCTGTCCCGCCCGTACGGTGCCGGCGCCTTCGGCGGCAAGCCGGTCGCCGTGATCGGCACCTCCCTCGGCCAGTACGGCGGCCTGTGGGCCCAGGACGAGGCCCGCAAGTCCGTCGGCATCGCCGGTGGCAAGGTCATCGAGGACCTCAAGCTGTCCATCCCGGGCTCGGCGGCCCGCTTCGCCGAGACCCACCCGTACGACGACGCCGAGGTCGCCGCCCAGCTGACCGATGTCGTCGCCCGCCTGCACGGCAACGTGGGCGCGGCCGCCTGACCACCGCACCTCACGAGGGGCCGGAACCCACCGGGTTACGGCCCCTGCGGCCGCACCCGTACCGGGTGGCCGCCACCGGCCCGGGGCGCCACCCGCCGGTCGGCGGACAGGTCCCGCCGTACGGCGGCCCGGAACCCGGCGGCACGGCGCCGACCATGGAGGCACGCGCCGCAGCCGTACCCCGTGAGGAGAAGCCATGACCCCGGCCCCGCCGCCCCCGTTCGACCCTGAACTCGCCGCCGCCCTGGAGCTGGCCGGGCCCGTGCTCCCGGCGCCCTTCACCCTGGACGGCATCGACGCCGCCCGGGAGAACCGCGCCGTGGCCGTTCCGGAGGCGGACCTCACCGCGGGCGGGGCCTTCGAGGCGGCGGACCGGACCGTACCGGGACCCGCCGGGGCACCCGGGATCTCCCTGCTGATCCGCCGCCCTGCCGCCCCGCCGGCCGCCGGGCCGCTGCCCGTCCTCTATCACGTCCACGGCGGCGGCATGGTCCTCGGCGACAACCGGACCGGCGTGGAGGCCGCGCTCGACTGGGCGCGGGAACTCGGCGCGGTCGTGGTGTCGGTGGAGTACCGGCTCGCGCCCGAACACCCGCACCCGGCACCGGTCGACGACGTGTACGCGGGCCTGCTGTGGACGGCGGAGCACGCCGGGGAGATCGGCGGCGACCCGGAGCGGATCGTCATCGCGGGCGCCAGCGCGGGCGGCGGCCTCACCGCGGCGCTGGCCCTGCTGCTGAGGGACCGTCAGGGGCCGCGGGTGATCGGGCAGCTCCTGCTGTGCCCGATGCTCGACGACCGCAACGACACCCCCTCCAGCCACCAGATGGCGGGCCTCGGCGTCTGGGACCGGACGGCCAACGAGACCGGCTGGACGGCCCTGCTCGGCGAGCGCCGGGGCGACCGGGACGTCTCCCCGTACGCCGCCCCCGCGCGTGCCACGGACCTGTCCGGCCTGCCCCCGGCCTTCCTCGACGTCGGCTCCGCGGAGACCTTCCGCGACGAGGTCGTCGACTACGCCTCCCGGATCTGGCAGGCCGGCGGAGTGGCCGAACTCCACGTCTGGCCCGGGGGCTTCCACGGTTTCGACGCCGTCGTCCCGCAGGCGCCGCTGTCGCTCGCGGCCCGCGCGGCCCGCCTGGACTGGCTGCGCCGACTGCTCGCGGGGTGACCGGCCCGGCCCGCCGACGGGCCCGGTGACACCGGGCGCGGTCCACGCGTCCGTGAGCCGACGGCCCGGTGCCCGGCCGCGGCGGCTGCCGGGACTCCTCGGGAGCACCGGTCCGTGACGCATCATGGACACATGAAAGAGCTGGCCGGGCGGCTGGCCGCGGTGGATCCCGATGCCGGGGCCGCGGTCCGGGTCATCGCCTACTTCGACGCGCTGACGGAGAACCGCGCCGGTCTTGAGGCGCTGCTGCGCGGTGCCGCGGTCCTGGCCGGGTGCCCGGCACGCCTCGTGGACACGGACCGGCAGGTCCGGCTGAGGGTGACGCCGGACGGCCGGCGGACCGGCGTGGACACCGCCACGGAACCGGGCTGGCCGTCGGTGCCCCTGGTCCCCAACGGGCCCCCGGCGCTGTGGCTGGAGCGGCCGGAGAGCGGGCCCAGCGTCGTCGACGCCGTGATTCTGGAGCGGGCCGCCCACGCCGTGCGCACCGTGCTCGACCGCACCCGCGGCCGGGCCCCGGGCCGGGCCGACCCGGACCCCGCGCTCGTCGAAACGGTCCTGGACGCCACCGCCCCGGAACCGGCCCGGCTGCTCGCGGCACGGGGTCTCGGCCTGGACACCGCGGACCCGTCGCTGCGCTGCCGGGCCGTCGCCGCGGCGCAGGGCCCGCCGCGCGTCGTACCCGCCGGGCACCGCCCGGATCCTCAGGGCGGCGGTCCGCCCGCCGGTCGCCTCGGCGTCGGCCCGGCCGTCCGGGTCCTGGACCTGCCCCGCTCCTGGGCCGCCGCCCGCGCCGCGCTGCGGTTCACGGCGGAGGGCGGGGCGCAGGACCCGGGGCAACGCGTCGTCCACGCCGACGACCTGGGCGGGATCGCCCTGCTCACCGAGCTGATCGCGCCGGGTGCCGAACCGCCGCCGGACGTCCTGGCCGTCGAGGCCGCCGCGGCGGACGCCCCCTGGATGCTGGGCACGCTGCACGCCGTCGCCACGACGGCGAGTCTGCGCACGGCGGCCGCGGAGGTCAGCGTGCACCACTCCACGCTCCAGGACCGCCTGCTGCACGCCGAGCATCTGCTGGGCTGGCCCGTGCGCACCCCGCAGGGCCGGTTCCGTCTGCAACTGGCCCTGGCCATGCGGCAGTTGGCGCGCGGCCAGTAGTACGGGGCCGGACGATGAGTTCCACGGCACGCCGGACGACCGGCCGGGCACCGTCCGGAACGGGCGACGCGCCCGGGGACGACCGCCCCGTCCGGCGGCGGCCGCCCACCGCCGCCACGCCGCAGGCCGCACGCCGCACGCCGCACGCCGGAACGGGTGCCCGTCGCGACGCCGGACACCCGTCGCGGTCGCGGGTCGCGGTGGCGGACGGCCGTCGCGGTGACGGGCGACGGGCCGACCGGGTCAGACCGAGGCGTCCTCCTTCGCCGCGGCCGGGTCCGCCGTGCCCCCGGCGGCCGGCGCGGTGCGGGCGGCGGGGATGACCGCGGCGACGGCCGCGGAGACCAGCGCGAGACCGCCACCGATCAGCAGGGCGGTGCGGAAGCCCGCCTCGGAGGCGAAGGTGTGACCGCCCATGGTGGTGGTCAGCTGGGCGAGGATCACGCCGATGACGGCGGAGCCGATCGAGGTGCCGAGCGAACGCATGAGCGTGTTGAAGCCGTTGGCCGCCGCCGTCTCGGCGATCGGTACGGAACTCATGATGAGCGCGGGCATCGAGCCGTAGGCAAGGCCCACACCACCGCTGGTGACAATGGAGACGATCATCAGGCCCCAGGCGGAGCCCAGCAGCGCCATGGACAGGCCGTACCCGACGGCGATCACCAACGCCCCGCTGACCAGGGTGAACTTGGGACCGCGGGCGTTGGTCAGCTTGCCGCCGAGCGGGGAGACGATCATCATCATGAGGCCGCCGGGGGCCATCCACAGACCGGCTGCGAGCATCGACTGGCCCAGGCCGTAGCCGGTGGCCTTGGGGAACTGCAGCAACTGCGGCAGCACCAGCATGCTCGCGTACATGCCGAATCCGACGAAGACCGAGGCGACGTTGGTGAGCAGCACCCGGGGACGGGCCGTGGTGCGCAGGTCGATCAGCGGGTCACCGGTCCGCAGCTCCCACCGGCCCCAGCCGGCCAGCACCACGACGGCGACGGCGAACAGGCCGAGCGTGGTCGCCGAACCCCAGCCCCAGTCGGCGCCCTTGGAGACCGCGAGCAGCAGGCAGACCAGGGCGACACCGAGACCGAGCGCGCCCGGCAGGTCGAAGCGCTGACCTCGGGCCGCGGCCGGGACGTCCGGGATCATGAAGAAGATCAGCACCGCGACGACGACGGCGAGTCCCGCGGACCCCCAGAACAGCACCCGCCAGTCGGCGTACTGGGCGACGGCGGCGGCGATCGGCAGGCCGAGGCCGCCGCCGATCCCCATCGACGCGCTGACCAGTGCGATCGAGGAACTGAGCCGCTCCGCGGGCACCACGTCGCGCAGCAGGGCGATGCCCAGCGGCACCATGCCCATGCCCATGCCCTGGAGTCCACGACCGATGATCATCGTCACTACGGAGGACGACAGGGCGCTCACCACCGAGCCCGCGATCAGCGGCACGGCGCACACGAGCAGCATGCGCCGCTTGCCCAGGAGGTCTCCGAGCCGCCCCACGACGGGCACGCAGACGGCGGCCACCAGCAGGGTGACGGTGATCACCCAGGCCGCGTTCGAGGGCGTCGTGTGCAGGATCTGTGGCAGTTCCGCCAAGAGCGGGGTGACCAGGGTCTGCATGATCGCTGCCGTGATGCCGGCCAGCGCCAGGGTCGCGACCACACCGCCTGAGCGGGTCGTCGGCTGGGGGGCGTCCATTTCTGGGGACTCCTCGACTTTCTCTCACGGGGATGACTCGCGCGACGTCGGCGAGTGCCGGGTGAAGGATGTGCATCGTACATGCCATGTGTATCGAGCATGTGCTGTGGCCCATACACGCAGTTGTGCCAGGATGGAACGGCCGTACGTGGGGACATACAGCGCAACGGCCCCACGGGACAGGAGGCTCAAGTCACATGGTCAGACCGACGTACGAGGTCGAGTACGAGCAGATGCTGCTCAGCCGCTACACCTTCATGAACCAGCTGGGCGGCCGGCGCAAGGACAGCGTCATGGAGCGCAGCGCCTACATCCTGCTCAGCCGCATCCGGGTCCAGGGGCCGATGTCGATCGGGGAGCTGAGCGACGCCTTCGGGCTCGACGCCTCCACGCTCAACCGGCAGACCGCCGCGGCCATGCGCGCCGGTCTCGTGGACCGCATCCCCGACCCGGGCGGGGGCATGGCGCGTAAGTTCCGCATCAGCGAGAAGGGGGCGCGGCTGCTGGACGAGGAGCGCGAGGGCATGGTGCGCGGCCTGGACGAGGTCATGTCGGACTGGCCTGCTGAGGACATCGCCGCCTTCGCCGACTATCTCAAGCGCTTCAACTCAAGCATCGAACGCATCGCAGGCCGGCCCTGGCCCCGCCCGTAGCGCGGCGGCGGCCCGCGGGACCACACTCGGGCCGGGAACCGAGGGCGGCACGGAACCGGGCGGGGGGCCGGGCGGACGGTGCCGTCGCGGGGTGCGACCCTTGAGCGGTACAGCTCACGGGTGTGCCGGCCGGTGCCCTGCCGCGGGAGGAAACGCAACTGAGTACCACCACCGTCGTCACCGAGACCGTCTCGGTGGTCCTGCTGCTGGGCGTGCTGGCCTTCGCCGTCGTACGGCCGCGCAGGCTGCCGGAGGCGACCGCCGCCGTCCCCGCGGCGGCCGTCGCCGTTGCGGTGGGCGCCGTGTCCGCCCAGGACGCCTGGCAGCAGACACGTGCTCTGCTGCCCGTGGTCGTCTTTCTGGCGCTGATCCTCGTGTTCGCCCAACTGTGCGCGGACGAGGGCCTGTTCGAGGCGGCCGGCGCCGCCGTCGCCCGCTGGTGCCGCGGCAGCCCGCGGCGGATGCTCGCCGGGGTGTTCGTGGTGGCCGCCTCGATCACGGCTGTGCTCAGCCTGGACGCGACCGTCGTCCTGCTCACGCCCGTGGTGTTCGCCACCGCCGCCCGGGTCGGCGCACGGGCCCGTCCGCATGTGTACGCCACCGCGCATCTGGCCAACTCCGCCTCCCTGTTGCTGCCGGTGTCCAACCTGACGAACCTGCTGGCGTTCGCGGCCAGCGGGCTGTCCTTCACCCGGTTCGCGGCACTGATGGCGCTGCCCTGGCTGGCCGCGGTGGCGGTCGAGTACGCCGTCTTCCGCGGCTTCTTCCGCGCCGACCTGGCCGTGGCCCCGGCGCCGGGCGCGACGCCGGAGCAGGGCCCCGGGGTGCCGGTCTTCACGCTGGTCGTCGTGGCCCTGACGCTGGGCGGCTTCGTGGTGACGTCGTTCGCGGGCCTCGCACCCGCGTGGGCGGCGCTCGCCGGGGTGCTGGTGCTCGGCGGGCGGGCGCTGTGGCAGCGCCGGACCGGGCCGCGCGAGCTGGCCACCGCGGCGGCCCCGTTGTTCTGCCTGTTCGTGCTCGCCCTGGGCATCGTGGTGAAGGCCGTCGTCGACCACGGCCTGGACGCCGGGCTCGGCCGGCTGCTGCCCGACGGGACCTCGCTGCCCGCGCTCCTCGCGGTGGCGTTCGTGGCGGCGCTGCTCGCCAACGTGATCAACAACCTGCCCGCGGTGCTGGCGCTGCTGCCCCTGGTGCAGTCGGGTGGTCCCGGCCCGGTCCTCGCGGTGCTGGTGGGTGTCAACCTGGGCCCCAACCTCACCTATGTGGGCTCGCTCGCCACCTTGCTGTGGCGGCGCATCCTGCACGCCCACGACACCCGGGCCGAACTGGGTTCCTTCACCCGGCTCGGCCTGGTGACGGTCCCGGCCACGCTGCTTGCCTCCACCCTGGCCCTGTGGGGGATGCTGCACGTCGTGGGAACCTGACCGCATACCGCAACGGACCGCCGCCGGAGCCGCCGATGAGCGTCATCGTCTGGATCGTCGAGGGCACCTGGCCGGCCTGCGTCGACGCGGCACGCGCCCGGACCGCCCCCGGCGAGGAGATCGCGCTGCTGTACGTCCGCGACGACGCGCTCGCCGAGACCGCGCACGGCGCGTTCGCCGGGCTGCTCGGCCGCGGACACCCCGGGCGCGACCCGGGCACCAGCCTGGAACGGATGGCGGCGGCCTCCGCCCATGACCTGCTGCGGGCCGCCGCCGACCGGCTGGGGCGGCCGTGCACGTTCCTGGAGCGCGGCGGGCGGGTCGAGCGGGAGGTCGTCGCCGCGGCCGGGGACGCCGCCCTGCTGGTCTGCGCCCGGGACGGTGACCCGGCCCGCCTCGGCCCGCGGAGCCTGGGGCAGGCCACCCGGTTCGTCGTCGACCACGCCCCGTGCCCCGTGCTGCTGGTCTGGCCCGGCGAGGCCCCGCGCACCCCGCTGCCGCCGGTCCCGCCCGAGCGGGGCCACCGTCCGTGACGGCGCCGGGCCGCCTCGAACCTCACCCCCACAGCGCCCCGGCGCAGGCGACCCCGGCGGACGCCGCCCCCAGGCCCGCCAGCACACTCACGACCACGTTGGCGGCGGCGAGGAACCGCGCCCCCTCCTGGGCCAGGCGCAGCGTCTCGTAGGAGAACGTCGAGTACGTCGTCAGCGCCCCGCACAGGCCGGTACCCAGCGCCAGTTGCACCTGGTCCGAGGCGGCTCCGGCCATGACCGCACCCGTCAGCACGCCCAGGACCAGACAGCCGACGACGTTCACGGCGAACGTGCCCCAGGGGAAGGCGGTGCCGTGCCGCCGCTGCACGGCCCGGTCACCGAGAAAGCGCAGGGGGGCACCGACCATCCCGCCGGCCACGACCAGCAGCCAGTTCATGGCTTCTCCCGTCATCGCGGCCCCCGCCCCGGGCCGAGGACACGGCGGGTCGCCGCCGCCGCGAGCCAGACCGCCGTGAGCGCCGCGACGGGCGTGGCGGCCAGATACGCCAGCGCGGTCGGCGCGCGGCCGTCGGCGATCAGCCGCTGGACGTCCACGGCGTACGTCGAGAAGGTGGTGAAGCCGCCGAGCACCCCCGTGCCGAAGAACGGCCGCACCAGCCGATGGGCCCTCCACACCTCACTGATGACCACCATGAACGCGCCGATCATTGCGCAGCCCGCCGTGTTGATCCACAGGACCGTCCACGGAAAGGCGCCCGGCGCGGCCGGCCACAGCAAGGTGGCGCCGTACCGTGCCGCCGCGCCGATGCCGCCGCCGAGCGCCACCAGCGCCACGACGGGCGCCTGCCGCGGACCGGGCCGCCGCCGGAGAGGGATGCGCGGTCCGGCGGCGGACCGCGGGAACCGCTCCGCCGCCTTGGCGTCCTCAGCTGTCATGTGCCGTGTCTCCCTACTCGCCGGGGCCCGCGCACGCGGGCGCGCACCGTTGCAAGCAGGGACTGTTGGCGGCACCGGTGCCGCGGTTCGGGTACGGCGAGCCCCACCGCCGTGCTGGGCCCACGGGGCTCAGCGGAGCAGCAGCATAACGCGGCGCCGCCGGTCACTCATGATCGGGGGGCGGGCGGTGGGCGCGGGCCTGCCGGCGGTCGCGGCGGACCAGCGCCGCGGTGGCGCACGCCACCACGAGCACCGCGCCGGCGACCGGAACCAGGAAAGGGGTCATGACGGCTCCTTCGGCCCGGCGACGGGCCGGGGGTGCGGGCTTCAACCGGTGCCGCCGTGCGCACTCCCCCGGGCGGGCCGGGGCCCGACGGTGCGGCGTCGGTGCAACGGCCGGACGAACAGGCGGGTCAGCCACCAGGCGACGGCCAACGAGACGGCCGAGGCCAGCACGTGCAGCGCCCCGCCCACGGCCCCGGCGGACAGCAACTCGGCGAGCAGCAGCGCGTGTGCGGCGACACCGAGGAGCCAGGCCAGCACTGTCAGCAGGGACAGCGCGACCGCCACCGGCACCCCGCCCATCCCCCAGGGCCCGAGGTCGATGTCCGCGTCGAAGCTGTCCGCGGTGGCGGCGCCGAGCGCGACCAGCAGCCAGAAGCACACGACCACGACGAGGGCGGCGGTGAACAGGATCGACAGCGGGCCGGTGGCGGCCTCCATGAACGTCCGCATCGTCCGCCCCCTCCCGGTCCGCGGCCACGGCCCGACGGCGTGTCCGGGCGGTGCACCGTCCGCACTCCGGACTCCGGTGCCGGGCACCTGCCGGTGCCCGGCACCGGAGTCATCCTCAGTGCTCCCCCGACGTCATGATGCCTGCCGGGCACATCCAGGCGCATTGCCGAATCCCGGCAGTGTTCCCCGGGGTCTTTGTGCCGGTGTGCCGCTGAGGAACCGTCAGCGCGGCTTCGGTTCCGCGCCCGCGCTGGCCACGCGTCGCGGCACGGGCCCGGGAAAACCGGGGCGTGCCGGGCGCGGGGCCGCGGTTCGTCCGGGGCGCGGCCCTAGCGTGAGGGCATGCGCGTACTGGTCACCGGCGGTGCCGGGTTCATCGGTTCCCAGGTCGTCGAGGCGCTGGCGGCGCGCGGCCACGAACCGTCGGTGTTCGACGTGCGCGCGGACGCGGGCGCGGACGTACGGGACCGGGAGGCGGTCGGCCGGTCTCTCGCCGGGGTCGACGCCGTCTGTCACCAGGCGGCCATGGTCGGGCTCGGCACCGGTTTCACGGACGCCCCGGAGTACGTCTCCCGCAACGACCTCGGCACGGCCGTCCTGCTCGCCGCGATGGCCGGGGCCGGGGTGCGGCGGCTCGTGCTGGCGGGGTCGATGGTGGTGTACGGGGAGGGCCGGTACGAGTGCCGGACGCACGGGGTGGTGCGGCCAGGGCCGCGGGCGCTCGCCGATCTGGCCGCCGGGCGCTTCGAGCCGCGCTGCCCGGTGTGCGGCCGGGAGGTGTCGCCGGGGCTGGTCCGGGAGGACGCCCCGGCGGATCCCCGGAACGTGTACGCGGCCACCAAGCTGGCCCAGGAGCACCTGGCGGCGGCCTGGGCCCGGGCGACAGGCGGGTCGGCGGTGTCGTTGCGCTACCACAACGTGTACGGGCCCGGGATGCCGCGCGACACCCCGTACGCGGGGGTCGCCTCCTTCTTCCGCTCGGCGCTCGCCCGGGGCGAGCCGCCGCGGGTGTTCGAGGACGGGCGCCAGCGGCGGGACTTCGTGCATGTGCGGGATGTCGCGGCGGCGAACGTGCTGGCGCTGGAGGCGGGTTCGGCGCCGGGGGCGCTGACCGCGTACAACACGGGCAGCGGCGAGCCGCACACCGTGGGGGAGATGGCGGCCGAACTGGCCGCGGCGCACGGCGGTCCGGCACCGGTGGTGACCGGCGAGTACCGGCTGGGCGACGTACGGCACATCACGGCCGACTCGGCACGGCTGCGCACCGACCTGGGCTGGCGTCCCGGGACCGGGTTCCGCGACGGAATGCGCGAGTTCGCCGCCGCTCCGCTGCAAGAAGCCTGAACTCACCGGCGCACGGAGCGCGGGCGCTCGGCCGTACGGCGCCCGCGCGCCCCGCCCCGCGATGCCGGACCGGCTACGGCGGCGCGCGGCGGTCCGCCCCCGGTCACGACCGGCGGGCCACCCGCCCGGCGCCGTCCGACTCCGCTGGTGGAAACCCGGCCGACCCGGTGCCTGAGCACCGGCCGCGCGCTGCCCGGGATGCCGCGCCGCCGTGCGGAGCGGGGCGGGGCCGGCCCCCGGTGCTCATCCCTCCGGCTCGAAAACGGGCAGTGTCACCTCGAAGCAGCAGCCGCCGGGGATGTTGCGCACGCTCGCACGTCCTTGGTGGGCCTCCACGATGCCGCGGACGATGGCGAGTCCGAGGCCCGCGCCGGCGGGCGGGGTCCTGGCGTGGGTACCGCGCCAGCCGGTGTCGAAGACGCGCGTCAGATCCTCCTCCGGGATGCCTCCGCAGCCGTCGGTCACCGACACCACCACGCCCTCGGACGACCGTTCGGCGGCCACCGCGACCGTGCCGTCGGCGGGGGTGCGGCGGATCGCGTTGACGAGGAGGTTGCCGAGGACCCGGCTCATCTCCTTGCCGTCCACCTCGACCGGTACGGGCTCCACCCGGTCACCGACCAGGCGCACGCCGTGCTCGCGGGCGAGCGGGTCGGCGCCCTCGAGGGCGTCACCCACCAGGTCGTACAGCGAGACCCGGGACGTGGCCAGGGCGAGCGCGCCGGCGTGGATCCGGGAGAGTTCGAACAGGTCGCCCACCATCTCGTTGAGGCGTTCGACCTCGGCACGGATCTGCTTCAGATAGCGGTCCGGGTCGGCGGCCACCCCGTCCTCCAGGGCCTCCGCCATGGCACGCAGCCCGGCGAGCGGGGTGCGCAGGTCATGCGAGATCCACGCGACGAGTTCGCGCCGGGAGGACTCCAGGGCCCGCTCGCGCTCGCGGGACTGGGCCAGCCGGGCACTGGTCGCCGCCAGCTCCCGGCTGAGCTGGTCGAGTTCGGCGGTGGCCGGGCCGGCCGGTGCGGCGAAGTGGCCGCCGTCGCCGAAGGAGCGGGCGGCCTGGGTGAGCGCCCGGCTGCGGGCGACCACCCAGCGGCCCAGCAGCAGCGCGGTGGCCAGGGAGACCACGGCGGCCATCGCGACGACCGTGGTCACCACGCTCAGGTCGTGGGACGACAGGAACATCGCCCACGCGACGGCGAGCGTGCCCGCGAGCATCGCGACCACGGCCACCGCGGCGACCACGGTGAGCGAGGCGGTCAGCGACCGCCGCCGGATCAGCCGCAGCACGCCGGCCCCGACCAGACCGGTCGCGCCGGCGCCCAGGAACGCGTACAGGGCCATGAGCAGGGTGTCGTTCACGGCAGCTCCGCCTCCCCCTCGGGGTCGAACCGGTAGCCGACGCCCCATACGGTCCGGATCAGCTGCGGCCGGGCCGGGTCGTCCTCGACCTTGCCGCGCAGCCGGCGCACGTGCACGGTGACGGTGGACAGGTCACCGAAGTCCCAGCCCCACACCTCGCGCATCAGGTCCGTACGGCTGAACGCCTGTCCCGGATGGCGCAGGAAGAAGGCCAGCAGGTCGAACTCGCGCAGGGTGAGGGCGAGTTCGTCGCCGTCCTTGGCGGCGCGCCGGGCCGCCGGGTCGACGGTGAGGCCCGCCGCGGCCAACGGGCGCAGGTCCGCGCGGGGCCGGGTGCGGCGCAGCACCGACTCGACGCGCAGGACGAGTTCGCGGGGGCTGAAGGGTTTGGTGACGTAGTCGTCGGCGCCGACCTCCAGGCCCAGGATGCGGTCGTCCTCGTCGCCGCGCGCGGTGAGCATGATGACCGGGACGGGCGCCCGGCCGCGCAGCCGGCGGCACACCTCAAGGCCGTCCATGCCGGGCAGCATCAGGTCCAGGACGACCAGGTCCGGCCAGTGCGCGGACGCCCGGGCCAGCGCCGTCGGTCCGTCCTCGGCGCGGTCCACGGCGTGCCCGGCGCGGTCCAGATATCCGGTGACGACCTCGGCGACGGTGGGGTCGTCCTCGACGACCAGGACCCGGGCGCCGCCGGGGCGCGGGTGTCCGGGCGGCTGGGCGTCCTCGGGTTCGTGCGGCTGCTGCATGTGTCCAGCCTCGCACCGGGCCTGTGCGCACGTCGCCTCGCGGCCGGGCGGCGGGCGCGACGTCCGTGTTTCGTAAGGAACGGAAGACCGGTATGTCCATTTCGTGCTCGTAGGGTGAGTGCCGTGACGATCTCTCCCACGATCCCGGCGGTCGATGTGGTCCTCCCCTGTCTGGACGAGGCCGCCGCCCTGCCCTGGGTGATCGGCCGGATCCCGGCCGGCTGGCGCGCCCTTGTCGTCGACAACGGCTCCACCGACGGCTCGGCGGAGGTGGCCGGCGGTCTCGGCGCGACCGTCGTGCACGAGCGGCGCCGCGGCTTCGGCGCGGCCTGCCACGCCGGCCTGCTGGCCGCCACCGCCGACATCGTGTGCTTCTGCGACTGCGACGGTTCGCTCGACCCCGCGCTGCTGGTGCCGTTCGTCCGCGAGGTCCGCGCGGGCCGGGCCGACCTGGTGCTCGGCCGGCGCCGGCCGCGTGGCCGGGGCGCCTGGCCGGCCCACGCCCGCGCGGGCAATCTCGCGCTCGCCCGGCTGCTGCGCCGCCGCACCGGGCTGCGCCTGCACGACCTCGGCCCGCTGCGGACCGCCCGCCGTGAGCCGCTACTCGCCCTCGGCCTCACCGACCGGCGCAGCGGCTATCCGCTGGAGATGGTGGTGCGGGCGGCCGACGCGGGCTGGCGCGTGACCGAGCACGACGTCCCCTATCTGCCGCGCACCGGCGTCTCGAAGGTGACCGGGACCTGGCGCGGCACCTGGCACGCGGTGCGCGACATGCGCCAGGTGCTGGCCGCGCCGGCGGTGCCCGCCGCGGGAGGTGGCACGCCCCGATGACCGACTCGGCGCCCACCCTGCTCGTCATCGCCAAGGAACCCCGTCCGGGCCGGGTGAAGACCCGGCTCACCCCGCCGTTCACGCCCCGGCAGGCGGCCGAACTCGCCGAGGCCGCGCTCGCCGACACGCTGGCGGCCGTGGCGGACGCGCCGGCCGCCCGCCGGGTCCTCGTCCTGGACGGCTCGCCCGGCCCCTGGCTGCCGCCCGGCTTCGACGTCGTACCGCAGTGCGGGGGCGGCCTGGACGAGCGGCTGGCGGACGCCTTCGCCGGCTGTGGCGGACCGGCCCTGCTGATCGGCATGGACACCCCGCAGGTGACACCGGCGCTGCTCACGGTGGACTTCGCCGGGTGCGACGCCTTCTTCGGACCGGCCGAGGACGGCGGCTTCTGGGCGCTGGGGCTGGCGGTCCCGGACCCGGAGCTGCTGCGGGGCGTCCCCATGTCGACGGCCGAGACGGGCGCGGTCCAGCGGGCCCGGCTGGTCGCCGCCGGCCTGCGGGTGCGCGATCTGCCCCGGCTGCGCGACGTGGACACCGCGGCCGACGCCCGCGCGGTCGCCGCGGCGGCCCCGCGCGGCCGGTTCGCCGCACGGCTCGCCCGGCTCGGCACGGGCGTCGGCCGGTGACCGCCGCACCCGGCGCCGCCGCTTCCGTCGCCGCCGCGCCATGGGGCGCCGACGACCCCTACGCGGACGCGCTGCGCACCGGCCGCGGCCCGCTGTTCCTGCGGCGCGGCGACGGCTGGCTGCTGCCGCTGGAGGTGGAACGCTGGTGCGCCGCGGCCGACGCCGTCGACCTCGCGGTGCTGGAGCGCTGCGAGGGCGCGGTGCTCGACGTGGGGTGCGGGCCGGGACGGCTGGTGGCGGCGCTCGCCGCGCGAGGCCGGCCGGCCCTGGGCATCGACGTCAGCGAGGCCGCCGTCCGGCACACCGTGCGCAGGGGCGGCCAGGCGCTGTGCCGCTCGGTGTTCGAGCGGGTCCCCGGGGAGGGCCGGTGGGACACGCTGCTGCTCATGGACGGCAACATCGGCATCGGCGGCGACCCGCGGGAGTTGCTCCTGCGGCTGGCCCGGCTGACGGCGGCGGGCGGGCTGCTGGTGGTCGAGACCGCGCCGTTCGACATCGACGAACGGATCCGGGTGCAGGTCGTGCACAGTGGCGGCCCGGACGGCCCGGCGGGCAGCCCGTTCCCCTGGGCGCGGCTGGGCACGCCGGCCCTGCTCCGGTATGCCCGGAGCACCGGCTGGCGTGCCGTCGGCCAGTGGGCCGAGGGCGGCCGCTGTTTCGCGGCCCTGCGCAGCCGCGCCACCGGCACCGCCGCGGAGCCCGGGCACGGCAGGGCCGTGATCAGCAGCCAGCGGGCCCGGTAGCCGTCCCCGGACGGTCCGCCGGCCGGCGCCCCTCGCGCGGGGTGACGGACGGGAACCGGGCCGCGAACAGGCAGGTCCGCTCCGGGGCTTGGGCGGGCGGACCGGCGGACGGCTGGACGGCTTCGGCCCGGCCGGGCGGGGCCCGACGCCGAGGCGAACCGGGCGCCACGCGGCGGTCGTGCCACAAGTCCGGCGCCGCGTGGGACCGTTGCACGTGTCCGTCCGGATCGCAGGCCGCGACCGCACGGGGGACGGGTGCGTGATCCATGACGAAACGCTGACGTCCGCCCCGCGGGAGGCCGAGTTCGCGGTTCGGGTGCCTAGCGTTTCGCTGTGACTCGTACTCCGCTCCGCGACCTGTGTGCCGTCGTGGCCGCCGCCCTGCTCGTCCTGGTGGCCGCCCTGGTCGGCCGGCACATCCAGGACACCCATCACACCCTGTTCGTCAACTGGCCCCCGTTGTTCGCGACCTGGCAGCCGCACGTGGGCCCGGGCACCCCCGCGGCCGTCGTCCTGGCCGCGGCCGGCGTGGCGTACGGGCCCGCGCTGGCGGCCCGCCTGCCGTGGCGGGCCCTGCTCGTCACCGCCTGGGCTGCGGCCATGGCCTGGATCTGGTCGCTCGCGCTGGTCGACGGATGGCGGCGGGGCGTCGCCGGCCGGCTCACCACGCGGGAGGAGTACCTGCGGGTCATCGGCCGCTTCCAGAACATCCCCGACGCGCTACGGGACTTCACCCACCACATCGTGGCCGGTTCCCCGCAGCCCTGGCCCGCCCATGTCGCCGGCCATCCCCCGGCGGCCCCGCTCACCTTCGTGCTGCTGGACCGGATCGGGCTGCACGGCGGGGCCTGGGCGGGCGTCTGGTGCATCACCACCGGCGCGACGGCCTGCGTGGCCGTCCTGGTCGCCGTGCGCGCGCTGGCCGGCGAACGGTCGGCCCGCCGGGCGGCGCCGTTCCTGGTACTGGCCCCGGCCGCCGTGTGGCTGGGCACCTCGGCCGACGCGTACTTCGCGGCCGTCGCCGCCTGGGCGGTGGCGCTCCTCGCCCTGGCCGTCACGCGCGGGTCTCTGTGGGCGGCGGCGGGCTCCGGGCTGCTGTTCGGGCTGACCTGCTATCTCTCGTACGGACTCACGCTGTTCGCGGTGACCGGGGCGGCGGTGCTGGTGCTGGGCCGGCGCCGGATACGCGAGCGGCCCGTTCTGCTGGCCTCGCTGGTCGCCGGGCTGGCGGTGACACCGCTGGTGTTCACGCTCGCCGGGTTCGACTGGTGGGAGGCGTACCACCTGCTGGTCACCCGCTACTACCAGGGCGTGGGCGGCACCCGCCCGTACGGCTACTGGGTGTGGGCCGATCTCGCGGGCACGGTGATCATCACGGGTCTGGCCACGGCCGCGGGTCTCGCACGGGCCGGATCGACGCTCGCCCGGCTGCGCGGCGCGGCCCTGACACGGCCGGACGGGGCAGCCGGCCCGGACAGCACCGGTGGCACGGACGCCACCGACGGCACCGGGGGCCCGGCGGCCGCCCGCCTCGCGCTGCTCGTGGCTGCCGCCCTGCTCGCGCTGCTGGCCGCCGATCTGTCCGGGATGAGCAAGGCCGAGACGGAACGCATCTGGCTGCCCTTCGCGATGTGGCTGCTCGCGTCCTGCGCGTTCCTCGACCGCCCGCGCGTCTGGCTCGCCGCCCAGGCGGCGCTCGCGCTCCTCGTCAACCACCTTCTGCTGACCGGCTGGTGACCGAGCGGCTTCGGGACGAACGCTGCCCAGGCGAACCACACTCTGCGAACGGCCTTTCCCCGACACCGCTTTGCGAAGAGTTCTTCGCGAACATCTCTTCGCGAAGGACTATTTGCGAAGAAACGTTTGCGGTCCAGGGTGCCGGCATGACGGACGCGGAGAAAAGGCCGGACGACCCGTCCGCCACGGCGGACTCGGCCGTCCTGGACGCCAAGGGGCTGCGCGCCCTGGCCCACCCGGTGCGGCTGCGGTTGCTCGGGCTGCTGCGGAGGTACGGCCCGTCGACGGCCACCCGCCTCGCCGAACGGCTGGGCGTGAACTCCGGGACGGCCAGCTACCATCTGCGCCGGCTCGGCGCGGCCGGATTCGTCGAGGAGGACACGGAACGCGGCAACGCCCGTGAACGCTGGTGGCGTTCGGTACACCGGATGACCGAGATGAGCATCCTGGACCTGGTCGAGCAGGAGCCGGAGGCCGCGCTCGCCTATCTGCAATCCGTCGCCGCGACGTACACCCTGCGCACCCAGCAGACGCTCAACGAACTGGGGACGATGCCCCGTCCCTGGCGGAGCGCCGTCGACCTGAGCGACCGGGCACTGCGGCTGACGCCCGACGAAGCCGTCGCGCTGCGGGAGGAGTTGTGGGCCGTGATCGCCCGCTACGACGGCGACACACCGGAGTCCGACGTGCGCGCCGCCGAGGGCGCGGCGCGGGTCGGCGTCATCGTGCAGGTCCTGCCCGAGCTGGACACGCCCGCCTCCGCCGAGGACCCGACACCGTGACGGGCAACGGCGCGGGGACCGGCGGCGGGACACCGGCGCAGCGCTCGTTACGACCGTTCGGCGGGGTGCTGGCGGCGATGGCCGTGTCCCTGACCGGGACCCGGGTGTCCGCCGTGGCCCTGCCCTGGTTCGTGCTCGTCACGACCGGCAGCGCCACCCGCACCGGACTGGTCGCCTTCTGCGAGATGGCCCCGTACGTGCTGGTCAAGGCGTTCACCGGGCCGCTGGTCGACCGGACAGGCCCGCGGGCTGTCTCCTGGACCACCGATCTGGTCAGCGCCACCGCCGCCACCGCGGTCCCCCTCCTGTACGCCGTCGACCTGCTGTCCTATCCGCTGCTGCTGGCCCTGGTAGCGGTGATCGGCGCGGCCCGCGGGCCCGGTGACCTGGCCAAGGAGGTCATGGTGCCGGAGGCGGCCGAACGCGGCGGGATCCCGCTGGAGCGGGCCACGGGTCTGACGGGCGTGACGGAACGGCTGGCGGCCACCGTCGGCCCGGCCGCCGGCGGCGCCCTGGTGGCCCTGGTCGGCCCGTTGCCGGGGCTCCTGGTCAACGCGGGCAGCTTCGCGCTGGGTTCGCTGATCGTGGGACTGGTGTTGCCCCGTGGCCTGGGGCGGACGGCCGAGGAGGCCCCGAAGCGGGCCGGGGCGGCGGAAACGGGCTACTGGCGACGGTTCGGCGAGGGCCTGGCCTTCCTGCGCGGGGAGCCGCTGCTGCTCATGGTCGTGGTCATGGTGGGTGTGACCAATCTGCTGGACGCCGGGTTCAGCTCGGTGCTGCTGCCGGTCTGGGCCAAGGAGTCGGGCGGCGGGGCGGGCGCGATCGGCCTGCTGGGCAGTGTCTCGGGGGCGACGGCGGTCGCGGGAAGCCTGATCGCCGCGCTGGCCGGGCACCGGCTGCCGCGCCGCGCGGTGTTCTTCATCGGATTCCTGCTGGCCGGGGCACCTAGGTTCCTGGTCCTCGCCTCGGGTGCGCCCTTGGGTGCGGTGCTGGCCGTGTTCGCCGTCGGCGGGTTCGGCGTGGGCTTCGTCAACCCGGTGCTGGGGGCCGTTCTCCTCGAACGGGTGCCGCGCCGCATGCTGGGCCGGGTGAACGCGCTCGGCGACTCACTGGCCTGGGCGGGTATTCCGCTCGGCGGGCTGATCGCCGGGGCGGCGGTGGCCTCCGCCGGGCTGGTGCCGGTACTGCTCGCGGGCGGGTCCGCCTACTTCCTCACCACGAATCTGACCGCCCTGCGGCCGGAGTGGCGTGAGCTGCGCCGTGCGGGCGGGCGGGATGCCCCGGAGCGGCGCCCCGAGAACGGCGCCCGGCCCACCGCCGGTTCGGATCTCACGGGCTGACGCCGCCCGACCGCCCCGGGTGCCCGCCGCCGGGAGGCCATCAGACCGCGGACGTCCGCCGCCACGGCGTCCCGGCGGCGGACGTCCCACGTCAGGTCGTGGTGAGCACCATCCGGAAGCGCGCTCCGCCGGAGAGCATCTTCTGGTACGCCTCGTCCGCCTGGTCCAGCGGCACGATCTCGGTCATCGGACGGATACCGTGCAGCATGCTGAACGCCATGGTGTCCGCCACGTCCTGCGCGGTGCCCGACGGATGACCGCGGACCACCCGCCCGGACATCAGCAGCTGGGCCGGGGTGATCCCGAGGGGTTCGTTCGCCGCCCCGATGACCACCAGCTCACCACGGTGCGTGAGCCCTTCCACGGTCTCGGTGACCGCGGCGGAGTTCCCGGCGGTGGCGAGCAGGACCTTCACCCCGCCGAGCGAGCGGAGCGCATCGGCGACGGGCGTGCCCGACGTGCTGTCGACGTAGTAATGGGCGCCGAGCTGCTTGGCCAGGTCGGCCTTCTCCGCGCCGCGGGCGATGGCCACGGTCTCGAAACCCATGGCGACGGCGTACTTCACCGCGAGGTGGCCGAGGCCGCCGATGCCGAGCACGGCGACCGTGTCACCGGGCCGGGCAGAGCTGCGCCGCAGCCCGTTGAACGTGGTCACGCCGGCGCAGGCCATCGGTCCGGCGTCGCTCGCGTCGAGTCCGCTGGGGATCCTGGCCAGGGCGTCGACCGGGGCGATCACCTCCTCGGCGAAGCCTCCGTCGTAGGCCCACCCGGGGACCTTCAGGTTCTCGCACACGATGAAGTCGCCCTGCCGGCAGGGCGTGCAGTGGCCGCAGCTGCCGCCGAACCAGCCCACCGCGACGCGGTCGCCCAGCTGCCAGCCCTTTTCCCGCGCGCCCTCACCCAGGGCCTCGATGCGCCCGGCGATCTCGTGTCCGGGAACGACCGGGAACCGGACACCGGGCACACCGGCGTTCACGAAGAACGCGTCGCTGTGGCAGACACCGCAGGCTTCCACGGCGATCCGGACGTGTCCGGGTCCCGGCTGCGACATCTCCCGCTCGGCGATCTCGAACGGTCCGCCCTTGGTGGGTACCTGCGCGACTTTGTAGCTGCTCATGTGTCTCTCCGGGAACGAGTGCGACGCCCCCGAGTTCCAGCACACCAGCTCCGGGCCGATCGCGCGCGCCGAACGGGCCGGCGAACGGCCGCGCCGCGGCCGGGTCAGCCCCGCGGCTGCGCGATGTCGACCATCCACGGGATGCCGAAGCGGTCCGTGCACATGCCGAACTCGTCACCCCACGCCTGCTTCTCCAGTGGCAGGGACACGATGCCGCCTGCGGACAGTTTCTCCCAGTAGCCGCGCAACTCGGTGTCGTCGTCGCCGCTCAGACTCACCGAGAAGTTGTTTCCGTGGGTGTGCGCGAGCCCGGCCGGCGCATCGGCTCCCATCAGGGTGAAACCGCTCGGGGTCTCCAACAGGGCGTGCATGATCCGGTCGGCGCCCGGGGCGTCCGGCTCCCCGGATTCACCGTACGTGCTGACGGTCAGGGTGCCGCCGAAGACGTCCCGGTAGAACTCCATCGCCTGCCGGGCGTCACCGCTGAAACTGAGGTAGGGGTTGAGGCGCGAGGCCATGAGAACCTCCTGCACGCGGGTCCGTGGTCACTTGGCCGCACAGTAACGCGGCCCACCGACAACGGCCCGCCGAGCCACCCGGCCCCGGATCCGGCGACGACGCCCTGGCACTTCCACGGTGCCCGGCTACGGCTTGATGCCCACGCCCACGAACATGCTGACCTCGGCGTCCGTGGGCTCCCCTGCGGCGTCCGCGTCCTCGTCGGCGGGCCGCCGCCAGCGGTGGGCGAGCGCGATGCCCGGCTCGATCAGGTCGAGCGCGCCGAAGAAGCGGGCGACCTCCTCCTTCGAGCGCGTCTGCGCCGGGGTCCCCGACGTGACGTACAGGTCGATGACCTTCACCCAGACGTCCGGGTCGAAATCGGATGTGACGTGACTCAGGGCCAGCGCACTCCCCGAGGGGAGGGCTTCGAGGTAGCCGGCCACCATGCCGTACGGGTCCATGTCGTCGGTGACGAAGTGCATCAGCGCGTTCAGGGACAGGGCTATCGGCTTGTCGAAGTCCAGCACGTCGGCTCCTTCCACGGCCGCGAGCAGGGACTTCGGGTCGGTGGCGTCCGCCTCGATGTACGCGGTGCGGCCCTGCGCCGTGCTGCGCATCAGGCGCTCGGCGTACTTGAGGACGAGCGGGTCGTTGTCGGCGTAGACCACCCTGGCGTCGGGCGCCACGGACTGGGCGACCTGGTGCAGGTTGGGCTCCGTGGGGATGCCCGTGCCGATGTCGAGCCACTGCCGGATGCCGTACTCCTGGGCGAGGGTCCGGGTCGCCCGGTGCATGAACTTCCGGTTCTCCCCGGCGCACGCGAAGATTCCGGGGTAGAGGTCCGCGACGGTCGCGGCGGCCTTCTTGTCGACCGGGAAGTGGTCCTTGCCACCGAGGTAGTAGTCGTACATGCGGGCCGAGTGCGGCCTGCTGGTGTCCAGGTCCCGGCCCGCGTGGATGTTGGTCATGCTGTCCCTTTCGGAGTGTGCGTCGGCGTACCGGCAGGCCGGTTCAGCCGACCGTCAGGTGGTCGGCCATGCCTTGTTTGACCCCGCGGACGAAGGCGCTGATCTCCTCTGGCGTGTAGATCAGCGCCGGTCCGGCCGGGTCGGTCGACTGACGGACGGCCACCCGGCCGTCCGAGAGCTGCTTCGTCTCCACGCATTGACCGCCGTTGGGCCCGCTCCACGGGCGCTCCCAACCCTGCTCGCCCAGCTCCAAGGCCGGCATCCCGTTGTAGACAGTTCTGTTGGTGGGGGTGGTGGGGGTGGTCATGAGTACTCCTTGCGCATGCGGTTCAAGAGCACCTTGCTGTCCTCGGACGAGGTCAGCAGCGACATGCGGGTGTGCGCCTCCAGGTGGGCGACCACGTCTTCGCGCTGGTCCAGGTACATCGAGCCGGAGAGGATCTCGGTGTAGACGATGTCGGGCAGTTCCGGTTCCTGGAACCGGAAGTAGGTGAAGGGCGCGCACGCACCGACGTGTGCACCGGCGGAGAAGGGCACGATGTCGATGCTGACGAGGCCGAGTTCGGAGGCTTCCAGGAGCCGGTCGATCTGCTCGCGCATCACCTGCGGACCGCCCACCACCCGGTGCAGTACGGCTTCCTCCATGACCACCCAGAGGGTGGGGGCGTTCGGCGCCGTCAGCAGGCTCTGCCGGCGCAGCCGCAGGTCGACGCGGCGGTCCAGCTCGTCCTCGCTGCCGTTGGGGAAACCTCCACGCAGTACTTCACGCGCGTAGACAGGTGTCTGCAACAGGCCCGTGACGTAGTGGGGTTCGTAGGTGCGCAGGGTCTTGGCGCCGGTCTCCAGACTCACGTACGCCGTGAACCAGTTGGGCAGCACGTCGCGGTAGGCGTGCCACCAGCCGGGCTCGTTGGCCCGCTCGGCCAGGGCGACGAACTCGTCGATCTCCTGGGGCTCGGCCCCGTAGGTCTCCAGCAGTTTCTCGACGTAGAGCGGTTTCAGGGCGACTTCGGCCTTCTCCAGCCGCCGGATCGTCAGCGACGTGACACGCAGCGCCTTGGCCGCGTCGTCCAACGAGGCTCCGGCGGCCTGCCGCATGTCCTGGAGCCTGCGGCCGAGGATCATGCGCAGGACCGTGGGTGCGCCGGAGCCGGATCTGCCTTCGCTCACGTCACTACCTCCTGATGGGCTGTCACCCATGTGAGTCTGACAGTCACTTGAGGAGAAAGCCAGACCGATACCGACTTGCTGAAATTATCAGAGAGACGGTTGCAGTATGAAGTGAGTGCCGAGCATAGTTGACCGTGTGAGCAAACTCGCCGCAGCCGTGGTGCCTCGCCATCTGCCGTCGACCGGACGGGAGTTGGTGCCACCGGGCGCTAGGACCACGGGTCATCCCCTGAACGCGCCTCTCCCCCCTGGGCTTTCCCGTAGCTGTCGGCTCCGCCCCGCGCCCGTTCCCCTTGGAAGGCGAACTCCGTGACCCCCCACACGACCCCCACCGTCAACCGCCCGACTGCCGCTCTCTCGCACCGGGAACACTGGTTCGGCCTGCCCGCGCTGCGCACCAGCGTGAAAGCGGCGCGTGACACCGTGCGCGAGCGGCTGTGCTCGTGGCGGGTGCCCGGCGACCTGTGCTGCGATGCCGTACTGCTCGTCTCCGAGCTGGCCACCAACGCCGTCATCCACACGGGCAGCAGGCGCTTCCTGTGCGGTATATCCCTGGCCGGCGACGACAGCCTGCGCATCGAGGTGCACGACGACGACCACACCACGGGCCGTCCGACCGGTCGCCACCCCGGCCCCCGTGACGAGGGCGGACGGGGGCTGTTGCTGGTCCACCAGCTCTCCTCGGCCTGGGGAGCCGACCGGTCCACCCGGACCCAGGGCACGGTGGTCTGGGCGGACCTGCGGTACTGCGCCTGACCCGGTGCGGCCGGCCCCCGAGGGGGAGGGGACCGGCCGGACCGTCAGACGGCCGGACGGGCCGGAGCCAGCCGCAGGACCGTGCCCTCGCCGTCGGCCGAGAGCAGCAGACAGCCGTCGGGGGTGACGGCGAGGCCCGCGAAGCCGCGGGGTGCGCCCGGCATGCCGCCGGCGAACAGCGCGGGCTCGGCGCGGGGTCCGATACCGGGCGGCGGGCCCACCGGCAGGTGCTCGGCGTCCACCCGCCACTCGCCGGTGCCGGGGGAGATCGCCAGCAGCCTGCGGTGCGTGCGCTCCACCGCGAACAGCTCGTCGCCCAGCACGGCCAGGCCCTCGGGGGCCCCGAGCCCGTCGGCGACGACCACCGCCGACCCGTCGTCGTCGAGGCGGAGCACCGCGCCCAGCCGGTCGTCGCTCACATAGCAGTGCCCCTGCCCGTCGAAGGTGACGTCCACCGGACCGGCAAGCCCCTCGGCCCGGACGGTGAGCGTGTCACGGCCGTCGATCGCCACGATGCGGCCGGCGTCCGCCTCGGCCACGACGAGCGAGCCGTCCGGTCCCACGGTGATGCCGAGGGGCCGCCGCAGGCCCGTGGCCCGCACCCGGGTGGCGCCCGTCCCGGTGTCGTGCGTGCGTACCTCGCCGTACTGCGAGGTGGAGTGCAGCAGCGTGCCGTCGGCGGCGATGCCGTGGGCGAACGGCAGGAGGATCCGGGTGGTCACCCCGGCGGGCCCGGACCCGGCCCCGGCCGGTGGTGACCCGGTGGTCCCGGCCTCGACCGGTGGCCCGCCCGGCCCGCGTCCGTCGTCGGGTGCCAGGCTCGCGATCCGGTAGTGGTCGGCCGCGTACACCCCGCCGCCGAGGTCGACCGTGACGCCGTAGGGACCGTCGAGTCCCGTGGGCACGAGCTGACGGATCCGGCCGTCGGGGTGCAGTTCCGTGACGCCGCCGCTGGCGTAGCTGGAGACGAACATGCGGTTCTCCGCGTCGAACGCAGCGTTGTCCAGACCGGTCAGCCCGCTGGTGACCAGGGTGCGGGCGCCGCTCCCGTGGAGGTCGATCCGGGTGACGACGCCCTGCGGACCGCGCGAGAGCACGTGCAGCACACCGCCGCGGTCGAAGCGGACCGCGACCGGCTGGAGCACATCGTCCGCGACCAGTTCGGGACTGCCGCCGTCCGGCGGGATCCGCCAGACCTGCCCGGTGTTCAGGGGGTCGGCGCCGCTCATCATGTGCGGGTAGTAGAGGTGGCCGTCGGGGCCGAGCTGCATCGCGTTGCCGAGTGCCAGGCCCTGGGTGAGCACCACCGGGTCGCGGCCGTCCGGGAAGAGCTCCAGCAGGCGGCCGTCGGGCTTCATCTCGTTCACGAAGAGGCGGTCGCCGACGCAGGTGATGCCGTTGGGGTTGACCACGTCCGACCGGACCAGCGTGTACGTGCCCTGCGGGTCGCGCCGCCACACCCGGCCGGGAACCAGGTCCGCGATGTACATCGAACCGTCCGCGCCGAAGGCGAGGTCGTCGGGCGACTGCACCGGCCCGTCCATCGGGACGACCACTTCGACGTCCCCCGTCGCCGGGTCCACGGCGCTGATCTGCCCGGCGAGGAACTGGGCGACGTACAGGCGGCCGTCCGGCCCGAACGCCACGCCGTTCGAACCCCACAGCCGGTTGGGCGGGTTGAGCCGCCGGACCGCCCAGCGGGTGCTCGTGGTGCGGCTGCGGCCCGTCTCATCGAACCGGCTGGGGAGGCCGGGCCCGGCCTCCGCCGCGCCGTGGCCGGCGTTCACTCCCCCTCGACCAGGACGTCGCGCATCCCGCCCTCGGCGCGCCAGCGCCGCAGCAGTCCGTGGAAGACGACCGGCCCGTCCGCGTACCGCTGGCCGGCCGGGTTCGGCCGGCCCTCGTTGTTGTAGTAGCCGGGGGTGCACTCGGCGCGGAAAGCCGCCAGGTCCGTGCCGTTGTCCCGGATCTCGGCCACCCACGCGGCCTCGGCGCCGGGGGACGGCTCGACGTACCGGGACCGCCGTGCGCGGGCCTGCGCCACCACCTCGGCCACGTGGACGGCCTGTTCGTCGAGGACGTGGACGTAGTTGACCGCGGCGGCGTTCTGCACCGGTCCGAGCTGGAACAGGTTGGGGAAGCCGTGGCTGTAGAACCCGTGCAGGGTCCGCGGCCCGTCCCGCCACGCCTCCCGCAGCCCGACACCGCCCCGGCCGTACGCGGGCAGCCGGCCGGACAGCAGCCCGGAGACACCGACCTCGAAACCGGTGCCGAAGACGATGCAGTCCACCTCGTACGCCGTCCCGCCAACCTCGACGGCGTGCTCGGTGATCCGCTCGACGCCATGGGTGTCGGCGGTGTCGACGAGGGTGACGTTCGGCCGGTTGAAGGTCTGCAGATACGTGTCGCTGAACGTGGGCCGCTTGCACATGTACCGGTACCAGGGTTTGAGCTTCTCGGCCGTCGCCGGGTCCGTGACGAGGTCGTCCACCCGGGCGCGCAGCTCGTCCATCTTCTGGAAGTCGGCGATCTCGTAGGCCCGTTCGCGTTCCTCGGGCGGGACCTGCGCGTAGCTGTCGGTCGGGACCATCTTCTCCTGGAGCCGGGCGCTGGAGGTCCAGGCGTCGTCCACCAGGTCCTCGGTCACGCGGACCCCGGAGACGATCTGGAGGAAGTTGTCACGACGCCGCCGGGCCCAGCCGGGCTCCAGGGAGGCGGCCCAGTCCGGGTCGGTGGGCCGGTTGCCGCGTACGTCGACGGAGGACGGGGTGCGCTGGAAGACGTACAGGTGCCGGGCGTCGGCGGCCAGGTGGGGCACGCACTGGACGGCGGTGGCGCCGGTGCCTATGAGGGCCACCCGCTTGTCGGCGAGCCCGACGAGTCCGCCGTTCGCGTCGCCTCCGGTGTAGGCGTAGTCCCAGCGGCTCGTGTGGAACATGTGGCCCCGGAAGGTCTCCGCACCGGGGATGCCGGGCAGTTTGACCGAGCTGAGCACACCGGTGGCGGTGACCACGTACCGGGCCCGGATCAGGTCCCCGCGGTCGGTGCTGACGAGCCACTCGCAAGTGCCCTCGTCCCAGCGCAGTTCGGTCACCACGGTCTGGAAGCAGACGTCGTCGTAGAGGCCGAAGCGGCGGGCGACGGCCCGCGCGTGCTGCCGGATCTCCTCCCCCGGCGCGTACTTCCACGCCGGGACGTGGCCGACCTCCTCCAGCAGGGGCAGATAGACGTACGACTCGATGTCGCAGTGGATGCCCGGGTAGCGGTTCCAGTACCAGGTGCCGCCGAAGTCCGCGCCCTTCTCGACGATCCGGATCGAGTCCACGCCGGCCTGACGCAGCCGCGCGCCGGCCAGCAGCCCGCCGAACCCGCCGCCCACGACGAGCGCTTCCACCCGGTCGCGCCTGGGTTCCCGGGTGAACTCCGGGTCGGCGTACGGGTCTTGGTCGAAGGACGCGAACTCGCCGGTCGGGCGCCGGTACTGGGCGTTGCCGTCGGGGCGGATCCGGCGGTCGCGTTCCGCCCGGTACTTCGCCCGCAGGGCGTCCAGGTCCAGGTCCAGGTCCAGGTCCAGGTCCAGGTCCAGGTCCAGGTCCTGCTCGTGCGGGTGGGAGGCGGGCGGCGACGGCTCGGTGCGAGGGGCGGGCATGGGCGTCCTTGTTCCTTTCGGGAGGCTGCCGGGGGTCGGTCGGGAGGCGGTCGGGGGCTGTGGGGGCCTGTGGGGGCCTGTGGGGTGGGATCGGTCGGGCGCGCGTTCGCCGGGCGGGGGGACGCGGGGGCCCGGTGTGAGGGATCCACGTGGGTGGATCCAGCGGTCGGTGGGCGGCCCTGCTGTCGGGTCCGCGGGTGGACGGGGTCCACCGCCGGGTTCGAGGTCGGGGACCGGGCGGTTCGGAGCGCGGGCGGTTCGGAGCGTGGACGGTTCGGAGCGTGGGCGGACGGCCCAGCCGGTGGCCGGAATCCCGGCGGTGCGCGGCTGGGCCGGTCCCTCTCCTGTCAGCCGGTGTCGCGGGCGAAGACGCCGCGCGACTCAGGCAGGGGTCTCCTCGGCCACCGTGATGGCAGCCGCCGGGCAGACGGCCGCGGCCTCCCGCACGGCCGCGTGCAACTCCGGTGCGGGCCCCGCGTCGAGCAGGACGACGACGCCGTCCTCGTCCCGCTGGTCGAACACCTCCGGCGCGGTCAGTACGCACTGGCCGGCACCGCAGCAACGGTCCTGATCCACAGTGATCTTCACTGGACGGTCCTTTCCTCCGGGTGCGGTCCCCTCACCAGCGCACCGCCACCGTGCTCGGTCCGGTCACCAGAAGCCCCTCGATGCGCGGCAGTTCCTCGGCGGGCACGTCCAGGCGGAGGGTGGGCACCTTGTGCAGCAGGACCTCCAGGGCGACCTGGAGTTCCGTGCGGGCCAGCGCCTGGCCCAGACAGGAGTGCGGCCCGGCGCCGAACGTCAGATGCGGGTTCGGGGACCGGGTGAGGTCCATCCGGCCCGCGTCGGCGAAGGCCCGTTCGTCGCGGTTGGCGGCGGCCATGCTGCACACGACGGTGGTTCCGCTGGGCAGCAGTTCGCCGTCGACCTCGATGTCCTCGGTGAGGTAACGCCGCATGCCGAGGCCGACGTTGACGTCGAAGCGGAGCGACTCCTCCACCGCGGTGCGCACCAGGCCGGGGTCGGCGAGCAGCCGCTCCCACCGGCTGCGGTCGGCGAGCAGCAGGCAGACCATCTTGCCGATCATGTTCGCGGTGGTCTCGTGCCCGGCGACCAGCAGGCCCATGCCGGTGGCGACGAGTTCCTCGTCGGTCAGCCCCTGGCCCTCCGGCTCGCTCCCCTTGATCAGCATGCTGATCAGGTCGTCGCCGGGCCGCTTCCGGGTCGCCTCGATGTGTGCGGCCATGTACTCGGCGAACTCGTCGTGCTCCGCCCTCGCCTGCTCACCGGTGAGGCGGGTGACGTTCAGGAAGGCGTCGGACCAGTGGGAGAAGCGCTCCCGGTCCTCGGCGGGGACGCCCAGGATGTCGCAGATCACGTAGACGGGCAGCGGGAAACCGAGACTGGCCCTGAGGTCGCCCGGCGCGCCCCGCGCGATCATGTCGTCCACCAGTTGTCCGGCGGTCGCCACCATGCCGGGGCGCAGCGCCGTCATGCGCTTGGCGGTGAAGTACTTGCCCACCTGGCGCCGCCACCGCAGGTGCGGCTCGCCCCGGTCCGGCAGGGTCAGCGCGCCCTCGCCGTCGGCGGCGGGGCCGCCCGCGCCCTCGGGCGCGATCCGGGCGGCGCCCTCACCGGCCTTGGGGCGGGTGAAGCGGGCGTCGGAGAGGACCGACTTTACGTGGTCGTAGCGGGTCAGGAGGGTCGCCTCGTCACCGCTGGGGAGTTCGACGGTGGCCACCGGGCACTGCCGGCGCAGCCGCTCCCACTCGGCGGGCGGCTCCAGGGGGCTGTCGCTGGGCAGCGGCAGGCGCAGGGTCTGGTCGTTGGGTCGCATCTGCTTCTCCTCGTGGGGGCTGGAGATTCGGGGTGGGGGGTGATTCGGGATGGGGATGAGGTGAGAGCGCGGCGGACGGACGCTGACGCGGTCACAGACAGGACGCTATTCACATTGTGCATCCTGCATCAAGTGTGCATGATGCACTTCTCGTCCATTGGCGTGTTTTCACCTAAGGTGAGGCGCGCAGTCACCAACGGGAGAGCACCCGGTCACGGGGGACGGAGGGGCACCGGAGTGGATGCGCGTGAAGCAGGGGAACGCATCGAACTGGAGCTGCTGATCCTGACGCGCCACCGGGAGATGACGTCCCGCGGGGTGCGCGGCGGCGACGAGCTGGATCGCAGCGCGTATGTCCTGCTCAGCCGGCTGGAGGTGCAGGGGCCGATGTCCGTGCCGGACTTCGTCGAGGCATTCGGACTGGTCGCGTCGACGTTCACCCGGCAGACCTCGGCCCTGCTGCGTCAGGGGCTGGTGGAGCGGACGCCCGATCCGGACGGCGGGATGGCCCGCAAGTACCGCATCACCGGTGAAGGGCTACGGCGGCTCGCCGTGCAGCGGGAGACCATCGTCGACGGCCTCACCCAGGTCGTCGCCGACTGGCCCCCCGAGCGCCGGCTGCGGTTCATCGCGGACCTGTGGCAGTTCAACTCGGACATCGAGCGCTTCACCAGCCGCCCCTGGCCCAGGACCGAGCCCCGGCCCCGGGCTGTCGCCGTCCCCGACGATTCGGCCTGACGGAGCGGATCGTCGCCGTCCACGGGCCCGTGCGCCGCCCGGCGCGTACGGGCGCGGCGACGCACGGCTCCGGCGGCCCCCGCCTACCCGGGTGCCGGAGCATCGGACCGGGCGACACCCGACCCTTCGACGGCCCCCGGCCCGTACCCTGTGGCCATGGGCGATGCGTCGATGGTCGGGCTCATGGGGCGGGTCACCGGAACGGTGGGACCCGGGCTGGTCGGCGAGGTGATCGTGCGGGTGCGCGGGGGCGCGGAGCACTTCCTCGCCTACGCCGCGACCGGAGCCGTCCGGATCGAGCCGGGCACGGTGGTGATGGTGGTGGAGTACCTGCCGCCGAGAACGGTGTACGTCACGGCCGCGTACGACAGTTGAGCATGCTCCGCCCCAGGTGAGGGCGGGGTGCGTCAAGATTGTGACAAGGATCCGCCGGCGTCTTCACCGGTGGCTGCGGCGGGCGGACACTCCCTTCGTTCGGTGCCGAACAGGCACCCAGGCAAGGGGGCGCAGGCCGATGTTCGTCGGCATTGTGGCGGGGGCGGTCGTCGTCGCCGTTCTCGCGTTGATCGCACTGTTCAAGATGATGTGGCGGGTCGCGGAGCCGAACGAGGCGCTCATCATCTCCGGTTCCACACACCGCACCGAGGGCCTTGAGGAGGGCATGGGCTTCCGTATCGTCACCGGGCGCGGCACGCTGGTGCTGCCCGGCGTCCAGGCGGTGCGCAGGCTCTCTCTCGATCTGAACGAGACCGAGCTGCACGTGGACTGCGTGACCCACCAGGGCATCCCGCTCAAGGTGCGGGGCGTGGTCATCTTCAAGGTCGGCGACGACTTCGTGTCGATCGCCAACGCGGCCCGCAGGTTCCTGGACCAGCAGAGGCTGATGTCCGAGCGGGTGCACAACGTCTTCGCCGGTCATCTGCGCTCCATCGTGGGCGGCCTGACCGTCGAGGACATGATCCGCGACCGGGAGAAACTCACCGGGCAGACTCGGGCGGCCTGCGGTACGGAGATGGAGAAGCTGGGGCTCATCGTCGACTCGTTGCAGATCCACGAGATCGAGGACCCGAGCGGCTACATCCAGAACCTGGCCGCACCGCACGCGGCGGCCGTGCAGCGGGACGCGCGCATCGCGCAGGCGGAGGCGAACCGGCTCGCCACCGAGGCGGAGCAGCAGTCGTTCGCGCGGATGGCTGAGGCCACCCGGGACAGCGAGATACTTCAGGCCGGTTACCAGGCCGAGCGGGACAAGGCGGCGGCGAAGGCCCGGCAGGCCGGTCCGCTCGCCGAGGCGGGAGCCCGGCAGGAGGTCGTCGTCCAGGAGACGCGGGTGGCCGAGCTGGAGGCGAACCGCCGCGAACAGCAGCTCCAGGCGGACGTGCGCAAGCCCGCCGACGCCCAGGCGTACGAGAAGCGCACCCTGGCCGAGGCCGAGCGGGACGCCCGGATCTCGGCGGCGCAGGCCAAGGCGAAGGAGACGGAGCTGGCGGCGGCGGCCGAGGCGACCCGGGTGAAGACGGCCGCGAGCGCGGAGGCCGAGGCAACCAAGAGCCGGGGCTCGGCCGGTGCGGCGGCGACCCGGGCGACGGGTGAGGCCGAGGCGGCCGCGGCGCAGGCGAAGGGCCTGGCGGACGCCGAGGCGACCCGGGCCAAGGGGCTCGCGGAGGCCGAGGCCATCAAGGCGCGGGCGGCGGCCCTCGCCGAGAACCAGGAGGCCGTCGTGGCCCAGCAACTCGCCGAGACCTGGCCGGAGATCGTCCGGGCGGGCGCGTCGGCCTTCGGCAACGTGGACAACATGGTGCTGCTGAATGGCGCCGACGGCATGGCGGACGTGTTCGCGAAGGCGCTCACCATGGGCGGCACCGGGCTGGGTCTGGCCCGTCAACTGCTCGCCTCGATGAACCAGAACGGCCAGGCGCACAACGACCGGCCCCCGAACGGGACTTCCCCGGAAGGCGGCGTGGCCGGGGCGCCCCGGACACAGCATGTGCCGGTGACGACGGATCGGGGGTGACCCCACGCGGGTGCGGCGGGGGGACCCTTTAGGGTTCCCCCGTGACTGCCTTTGCCGATGAGGACATCCCGGGCCGCTACGGCCCCTCCGCCACCACCGAGGCCGACGCGCGCGACGTGGGCCCGGTGCGTACCGAGTACGCGCCCGCGCACGACGGCGACCCCGATCCCGGAGAGATCGTGTGGACCTGGGTGCCGTTCGAGGAGAACGACGGGCGCGGCAAGGACCGGCCGGTGCTGGTCGTGGCCCGGGAGGCGGCCGGCACGCTGCTGGCGGTGCAGTTGTCGAGCAAGCGGCACGACGGCGACCGGGAGTGGGTGGCGATCGGCAGCGGGCCGTGGGACCGGTCGGGGCGCGACTCCTGGGTGGACGTGGACCGGGTGCTGCGGCTGCACGAGGGGGGCATGCGCCGGGAGGCGTGCGCCCTGGACCGGATGCGGTTCAACCTGGTGGTGCACCGGCTGCGGGAGCGCTACGGCTGGCGCTGAGGTGCCCGCGTACCGCACGGCGCGGTAGCCGCGCAGAAGGCGCCGCGGCCGGGCGCCGCGGGCAGCCGCGAAAGCGCTACGGCCGGTGCTGCGGCATGCTGAACGCCCGTGCGAAGGCGTTCCGCACCACGGCCCCCGGCGTGCGGTCCAGCACCCCGAACACCACATGTTCGAATGTCTGCGCGAATCGCCCGCCGGGGCCGAGCAGCGCGCGGAAGGCACCCGCCACCTGGGCAGGGTCGTTCTGGAACACCCCGCAGCCCCAGGCGCCCAGCACCAGCCGCCGGTAGCCGTGCGCCGCCGCGACCTCCAGGACCCGTTCGGCCCGCACGGCGAGGGCCTGCGGCAGTTCGCCCGCGCGCTGCGGCGCCGAGCGCCGCACGACCCCGGCGTTCGGTGCCGCGGCCGTGAGGAACCCGGCCGTGAACGGCTCGTCGAGCAGGGCGCCGCGGTCGTCCCGGAAGACGGGCACGGCCGGTGAGTGGATGACCCGGTCGGTGTAGAACGGGTCGCGGTGGGCGCGGTGGTGGTCGTAGAACTCCGGGGCCCGCCGCAGGCAGGTGTACAGCGCGGAGGCCCGGCACAGGGCCTCTTCCTGGGCCTGGGCACCGTTGAGGTATCCGCCACCTGGGTTACAGGCTGAGGCGAAATCCAGCACCGCCACCGGTGCCGGGGCCGACCGGGCCGCGACCTCAAGGCTGCTCTCGCCCGTGACCTCGAAGAACGTGTCGGCAGGTGGGGCCGGCGGCACCTCCACCGGGCCCGGTCCGTGCATCCGCGTGCCGTCGCGCGCCGCCTCGATCGCCACGGCCAGCGTGACCTCGTGCCCGCCCGGCGCGCGATAGGCCCCGTCCGCCACGATCCGCTCGGTTTCGCGCGCCACCGCGCGCAGGCGCGCGCTCATGTCGCCGTCTCCGCGAAAGCCCAGGACACACGCCCCGCGTTCGCCCCCGTCGTGCTCATGGACGCATCGTGGGTGATGCTGGTGCTGCGGTGCAACGGGGTTTCCCCGCCCGCGGAACGTGCCGGCAACGCCCACGGAAACGGAGGTGACCGATCCGGAACGTCCGGTAGCGCACTCTTGTGCGCATCACTTTCAGGGTCTTGGGTGGGACGAGTGCCTGCCCGGCCCCACCGGATTCCGGGCCGGTGGCATGGTGGAATCTCAGGAGGATCCCGACATGTCGGATGCATCTACCGCTTCGGCGAGTGACTGTACGGACCCCCGTACCGCTCTCACCGAGGCCGAGGTCGAGGCGCTGGTCCGCGGCATCTGCTTCAAGACCGGCCCGCCTCGCACCGTCGGCGTGGAACTGGAATGGCTCGTACACGAGCTGCGGACCCCGCAGCTCCCCGTGACACCCGAACGACTCGAAGCGGCCTACGCCGCACTACGGCCCATGCACCTGAGGTCGGCGCTCACCGTCGAGCCCGGCGGCCAGCTGGAGCTGAGTTCGCCGCCCGCCGCCTCCCTGATGGAGTGCATAGGCACCGTCTCCGCCGATCTCGACGCCGTCCGCGCGGTGCTGCGCGGCGACGGCCTCGACCTGGTCGGCATCGGCCACGATCCCTGGCACCCACCCCGCCGCTTCCTGCGCGAGCCGCGCTACGAGGCGATGGAGGTGTGCCTCGACCGCACCGGACCGGCCGGCCGCCACATGATGTGCGCCTCGGCCTCCGTGCAGGTGTGCCTGGACGCCGGCTACGAGGAACCGGGACCGCTCGGCCACGGGCGGCGCTGGTGGCTCGCGCACCAACTGGGTCCGGTCCTGGTGGCCGCGTTCGCCAACTCCCCGATGGCCGCGCGCCGGCCCACCGGCTGGCGCTCCACACGGCAGCTGCTGTGGATGGAGATCGGGCCCGGCCGGGCGGGCGCGCCCCCGCTGACCGGGGAGCCGCGCGGCGCCTGGGCCCGGCACGTCCTGGACGCGCCGGTGATGTGCGTACGCCGGGACGGCGGCCCGTGGGAGGTCCCCGACGGGCTCAGCTTCCGCGACTGGACCCGGTCGCGCACGCCGCGGGCGCCCACCAAGGAAGACCTCGACTACCACCTGACGACCCTGTTCCCGCCGGTCAGACCGCGCGGTCACCTGGAGCTGCGCATGATCGACGCGCAGCCCGGCGAGGACGGCTGGATCGTCCCGCTCGCGGTGACGACCGCCCTGTTCGACGACCCACAGGCGGCCGAGACCGCCTACCGGGCCGTGAAGCCCCTGGCCGAGCGCTCGCAGGCACAACCCGCGCCGCACAATCCGCTGTGGCTCGACGCGGCCCGCACCGGCCTCGGCGACCCCGAACTGCACGACGCGGCGGTCGGCTGTTTCACGGCGGCCGTGGAGGCGCTGCCCAGGATCGGCGCCACCACCGAGGTCACGGACGCCGTCGCGGCGTACCTCGACCGCTACGTCCGCCGGGGCCGCTGCCCCGCCGACGACCTGCTCGACGACGTGCGCGCCTTGGACGGACGGACCCGGCTCCGCTCGACCGGCGCGCACCCCGCTCACGGGAAGGACTTCCCCGCATGACCCCCGAGATGGACGGCGCGGCCGTCACCTCCGCGCCGGACGGCGAAGCCGTCCGCGCACGCGCGCTGGCCTCGCTCACCCGGGCCCGGGCCCGCACCACGCTGCTGACCAGTTGCGTCGAGGAGCCCGACCTCACCGCGCAGCACTCGCCGCTGATGTCCCCGCTGGTGTGGGACCTCGCCCACATCGGCAACCAGGAGGAGTTGTGGCTGCTGCGGGCGGTCGGCGGGCGGGAGGCGATGCGGCCCGAGATAGACGGCCTCTACGACGCCTTCGAGCACCCGCGGGCCGAACGGCCCACGCTGCCGCTGCTGCCGCCCGCCGAGGCCCGCAGGTACGCGGCCGAGGTGCGTGGCCGCGCCCTCGACCTGCTGGAGGGCGCCGCGTTTCGTGGAAGTCCGCTGACCGAGGCGGGCTTCGCCTTCGGGATGATCGCGCAGCACGAGCAGCAGCACGACGAGACGATGCTGATCACCCATCAGCTGCGCACGGGCCCACAGGCGCTCGGCGCGCCCGACCCGGCTCCGGCGCCGCCGTTCGACGGACCGGCCGAAGTCCTGGTCCCCGGCGGCCCGTTCACCATGGGCACCTCCACCGAGCCGTGGGCGCTGGACAACGAACGCCCGGCGCACCGGCGTGAGGTGGCACCGTTCCACATCGACACGACTCCGGTGACCAACGCCGCGTACCAGGATTTCATCGAGGACGGCGGCTACACCGACGAACGCTGGTGGGCCCCGGCGGGCTGGGCGCACATCCGCCGGCACGACATCGTCGCCCCGCTGTTCTGGCACCGCGAGGGCGGGCAGTGGCTGCGCCGCCGTTTCGGTGTCACCGAGGTCGTCCCGCCCGACGAGCCGGTGCTGCACGTGTGCTGGTACGAGGCGGACGCGTACGCGCGCTGGGCCGGGCGCCGGCTGCCCACCGAGGCGGAGTGGGAGAAGGCCGCCCGGCACGATCCGGTCCAGGGCCGTTCGACGCGCTACCCGTGGGGCGACGACGACCCGTCGCCCGACCAGGCCAACCTGGGCCAGCGCCATCTGCGCCCGGCCCCGGCCGGCAGCTATCCGGCGGGTGCGTCGCCACTGGGCGTACGGCAGTTGATCGGTGACGTGTGGGAGTGGACGGCGAGCGACTTCCTGCCCTACCCGGGGTTCGCCGCGTTCCCGTACAAGGAGTACTCGGAGGTGTTCTTCGGGCCCGAGTACAAGGTGCTGCGCGGCGGCTCGTTCGCGGTGGACCAGGTGGCCTGCCGGGGCACGTTCCGCAACTGGGACTATCCGATCCGGCGGCAGATCTTCTCCGGGTTCCGCACCGCCCGCTCGGAGGCCGTCTGATGTGCCGGCACCTGGCCTGTCTGGGCCCCGAGGAGCCGCTCGGCCGGCTCCTGGTGGACCCGCCGCACGGCCTGTACCGGCAGTCGTGGGCACCGCGGCGGCAGCGGCACGGGACGGTCAACGCCGACGGCTTCGGGGTGGGCTGGTACGCGCCGGGCGACCCGGTGCCCGCCCGCTACCGGCGGTCGGGGCCGATCTGGGCCGACGCGTCCTTCGCCGACCTGGCCCGGGTCGTCCGCACCGGCGCGCTGCTCGCCGCCGTACGCGACGCGACCCTGCCGGGCGCGGACGGGGAGGCAGCGGCGGCGCCGTTCGCCGGGGACCGCTGGCTGTTCAGCCACAACGGCGCCGTGGCCGGCTGGCCCGCGTCGGCGGCGCCGCTGGTCCCGGGGCTGCCGCCGGTCGAGACGCTGTCGCTGGCCGCGCGCACCGACTCGGCGTTCGTCTGGGCACTGCTGCTGCACCGGCTGCGCGCGGGTGAGGATCCCGGCGGCGCGCTGGCCGGCACGGTCCGTGAGCTGGCCGAGGCGGCCCCGGCCTCCCGGCTCAACCTGCTGCTGACCGACGGCACCGTGATCCTGGCCACCGCCTGGGGCGACACCCTCTGGTACCTGGCGGAACCGGACGGCGCCACCGTCGTCGCCTCCGAACCGTACGACGACGATCCACGCTGGCGGGAGGTCCCCGACCGCACCCTGCTCAGGGCGGACCGCACCGAGGTCCGGCTCACCTCGCTCAAGGACCCGGCACCCGCACGTAAGGAGCCTTGCACGTGACTTCCCTGCACGTCACCCGCACCCTCCCGGAGGACGCCACGGACGCGGCGCTGCGCGCCGACGTCCGCCGCGGCCTGACCTCGACCCCCAAGACCCTGCCGCCGAAGTGGTTCTACGACGCGCGGGGCAGCGAGCTGTTCGAGCGGATCACCGAACTGCCCGAGTACTACCCGACGCGGGCCGAACGGGAGATCCTGCTCGCCCGGGCGGGCGAGATCGCCGCCGCGACCGGCGCCCGCACCCTGGTCGAGCTGGGCTCCGGCTCCTCGGAGAAGACCCGGCACCTGATCGACGCCCTCACCGCGCTGCGCGTCTACGTCCCGGTGGACGTCAGCGAGAGCGCGCTCACCCAGGCCGCCCGGGCCCTGATCGAGGAGCGGCCGGGCCTCGCCGTGCACGCCCTGATCGCGGACTTCACGGCGGACCTGACGTTGCCGTCGACGCCCGGCCCCAGACTGCTGGCGTTCCTCGGCGGCACCATCGGCAATCTGCTGCCCGCGGAACGGGCCGCCTTCCTGGCCTCGGTGCGCCGTCTGCTGTCGCCGGGCGACACCCTGCTGCTCGGCACGGACCTGGTCAAGGACGAACGGACCCTGGTCCACGCGTACGACGACGCGGCGGGGGTGACGGCCGAGTTCGACAAGAACGTACTGGCCGTCGTCAACCGCGAGCTGGGCGCCGACTTCGATCCGGCCGCGTTCGACCACCTGGCCGTGTGGGACGCGCGGCACGAGTGGATCGAGATGCGGCTGCGCGCCCGCACGGCACAGACGGTGAAGGTGCCGGCGCTGGACCTCGCCGTGGACTTCGCCGCGGGCGAGGAACTGCGCACCGAGGTGTCGGCGAAGTTCCGCAAGAGCGGCGTGACGGCGGAAGTGGCCGCCGCCGGACTTGAGCTGACCCACTGGTGGACCGACACCGCGGGCCGCTTCGCGCTGTCGCTCAGCACCGTCCGGTGAGTCACCCGAAGGCCGGGGCGAGCTTCTGCGTGATCTGCTCGCAGGCGCGGCGGGCCGCGGTCGCGGGGTCCGCGCCACCGAGCACCTCGGTCATGTACGACTTGATCGGGTTCTCCGCCTCGACCTCGGTCCACTGAGGCGTGTTGGGGGTCGCCCGGCCGTGCGCGGCACCGGCCGCCATGGCGGCGGCCCCCTCCGAGCCGTCGACGGCGCTCGCCAGCGTCGCCTTGTTGGGCACGTAGTTCATGGCGCGGGCCAGTTCGGTGTTCCACTTGGCCCCGGTGAGCGCGGCGATGACGGCCACGGCCCCGTCCCGGTCGTCGGTGTTCTCCGGCACGACCAGGTCGGAGCCGCCGGTGAACATGGCCCCCGGCCGGCCGGCGGTCGGTCCGGGCACCGGAAAGTAGCCCAGTTTGTCCTTGAGTTCGGGATTGTGCTGGAGGATGGTCTGGGTCAGTCCGGGCACCGCCACGATCTGCGCGACCTTGCCCTGCGCGAACACACCCGCCTGGGGCGGGTGTTCCTCGTCCGCGCCGACGGGGCCCGCGCCGAGCGCCTGGAGCCGGCGGTAGAAGTCCATGCCGCGCAGCGCTGCCGGGGTGTCCAGGGTGCCCTTCCACACGCCGTCCTTCTCCTCGGCGAGTTCGCCGCCCTCGTCCCAGATGAACCCGGAGAGCGTGTACCAGTCCTGGCCGGCGAGGTAGATGCCCTGGTTGCCGCCCCGGTCCAGCTTCTCGGTGTCGGCGAGCCATTCGTCGCGGGTCCTGGGCAGCCGGCCGATACCTGCCTGCTGGAACAGGTCCTTGCGGTAGATGACGACGCGGTTGGCGGCGTACCAGGGAATGCCGAACTGGCGGGAGCCCTCCTGGCCGGGTTCGGCGAGGCCGGGCAGCCAGTCCTGCCTGCCCCAGTCCCGCAGCGACTCCAGCGACAGGTCGGTCAGCCGCCCGCCCTCGACGTACTGCGAGACCTGGGTGTTGCCGACCTCGATGACGTCCGGACCCGACCCGGGGTCGCCCCTGAGCGTCTTCTGCACCTTCTCGACGATCCCGGTCCATTCCTGGATGCGGAATTCGAGGCTGATGTCCTGGTGCTCGCGCTCGAAGTCGTCGGCGAAGCGGTCCAGGAAGTCCTGCGAGGCGCTGCCCTTCATCAGCCACACGGTGACCGTGTGGCGCTCGCCGCCACCCGGCAGCAGGCCGCAGCCCGCGGCGAGGAAGGCGGACACACAGCAGACGGCGAGCAGACGGCGTCGCACCGGAACCTGTCTCACGAGGGGTCCTGTTCTGTCTAGGGACAGGGGGGAGGGGCCCGACGTGGGGGGACGAGCGACGGGCTCGTACGGGTGTGCTGATTTTGGTATGGACCAATGCGCGGGTCAAGTGGTGCCGGTGGTACGGCTGTGACGCCTCGCGCTCCGCTTCCGCATACGGCACCGTGGAGTGACGTGCGACACACCGGTCACGGGGGAGGGGCACGTGTCAGCGCCGAGAGGAGCACCCGCATGTCCCATCACACCTACCGGGTCACCGAGATCGTCGGCACCTCGCAGGAGGGCGTCGACCAGGCCATCCGCAACGGCATCGCGCGCGCCGGACAGACCCTGCGCAACCTGGACTGGTTCGAGGTGACACAGGTCAGGGGGCAGATCGAGAACGGGCGGATCGAGTACTACCAGGTCGGCCTCAAGGTGGGCTTCCGCATCGAGGGCGAGGACTGAGGCACCGCCCGGCACGGCCCCGGCCCGTTCAGGTCCGGCCCTCCCGCTCCTGGGCGTCCGCCAGCGCGGCGGACCGGTCGGCCCAGCGGGCGCGCACGACGGTGAACCCGGCCCGTTCGGCGTCGTCGCACACCAGCTCGTCGTCGTCCACGAGGACGCGGACCGCGCGGTCGCGGACGAGCCCGCGAAGAACCTCCAGCTTGACGATCCGGGCGGGCCTGCGGTCCCCTCTCCCGCCCCGGCGCCCCGCGTCCTGCCGCATGAGGACGCGGCCCGGTGGCAGCCCCTGGGCGGCGAGCCACTCCAGCGTGTCGCGCCGGCAGCGCTCGGGCCGCCCGGTCAGGTAGACGATGTCGCACTCCCGCGCGTGCTCCCGGACCAGCGCCACCCCCTCGGCGAGCGGCGGGTCCTGCGGTGCCGCGGCGAAGAAGCCACCCCAGTCGCGCGGCCTGCGCTCCAGGAACCGCTGCCGGTGCGCGGTGTCGGCCAGGGTGTTGTCGAGATCGAACACGGCGATCGGACGCCCGCTGCTGTCTGCCACCCGGCCCACCCTAGCCGCCCGGACACAATTGTTAATGGGATCCATTTTCATGTAGCGTGCGGTCCCCGACCCGAGGAGGAGTCACGATGGCCGTCCCCAAGCGGAAGCTGTCCCGCAGCAACACCCGTCACCGCCGCGCCCGCTGGCAGGCGGCACCGGCCGCACTGGTCCCGGTCACCATCGACGGAGTCCGTCACCTGGTACCGCAGCGGCTGGTCAGGGCGTACGAACGCGGACTGCTGCGCCCCGACGGCTGACCGCCGATCCGGCTCGCAGATCACCGTCGTCAGCGACCGGGGCCCGAGGCCCGCCGGCGACGGACGGGCGCAGCACGCGCACGCCCCGCGGCCCGCCGGGAACCGGCCCGGGGCCCGGCGGGAATCGCGGCGCCGCCACCGCGTTGACATCCGTGTGAACGCGCTGATCCCCGCCACCCGGTTCTCCGTCCTCGACCGCTCCCGCACCCGCACCGGACACACCCACGCCGAGGCACTGCGCGACACGGTCGCGCTGGCACGGGAGCTGGAGCCGCTCGGCTACCACCGTTTCTGGGTCTCCGAGCACCACGGGGTGCCCGGAGTCGCGGGCTCCGCGCCGACCGTGCTGGCCGCGGCCGTGGCCGCCGCCACCCGCACGATGCGGGTGGGCACCGGCGGGGTGATGCTGCCCAACCACCGCCCCCTGGTCGTGGCCGAACAGTTCGGCGTACTGGAGTCGCTGTACCCGGGGCGGATCGACATGGGCCTCGGCCGGTCCGTGGGCTTCACCGACGGGGTGCGCAAGGCCCTGGGACGCGACAAGGGCGCCGCCGAGGACTTCGCGGCGCAACTCGGTGAACTGCTGGGCTGGTTCCGCGGCGGCTCGCCGGGCGGGGTGCACGCCCGCCCGGCGGAGGGGCTGCACGTGCCACCGTTCGTGCTGGCCATGGGCGAGGGGGCCGGCATCGCGGCCCGCGCGGGACTGCCCATGGTCATCGGCGACCTGCGCGGCCGGGAGCGGATGCTGCGCGGCATCGACGAGTACCGGACCCACTTCAGGCCCTCGCCCTGGGCGGCACAGCCGTACGTCGTGATCTCCGGCACGGTCGCGGTGGCCGGCAGCGAGGAGGAGGCCCGGCGGCTCCTCGTCCCGGAGGCCTGGTCCATGGCGTACTCCCGCACCCATGGGTCCTTCCCGCCGCTGCTCCCGGCCGAGGCCGTGGAGTCCCGTGCCATGACGGCGAAGGAACGGGACCTCTACGAGTCCGGTCTGAGCAGGCACATCGCCGGCACCGAGGACCAGGTCGCCCACGAACTCCGGACGGCGCTCAAGGAGACGGGAGCCGACGAGGTCCTGGTCACCACCAGCACGTACGACCGGGCGGCCCTGCTGGACTCCTACCGCCGGCTGGCCCGCCTCGTGCGCCCGGCGGCGGCCGTCCCCGAGTGACCGCCGGGCGCGGAAGAAGCGGCGTCGGCCTCAGCCCTCCACGGCCGCCGGCTTGTCCGAGCGGATCGTCACCGAGCCGTCGGCCGCGTCCACAACGGCGCGGTCGCCCGCGACCAGTTGGCCCGACAGCAGCAGGTCGGCGAGCCGGTCGTCGACCTCGCGCTGGATGGTGCGGCGCAGCGGGCGGGCGCCGAAGTCGGGCTGGTAGCCGATGTTCGCGAGCAGCGCGGCGGCCTCGTCGGTGACCTCCAGGGTGACGTCCTGGGCGTGCAGCCGGCGCCGGGTGTGCTCAAGGAGCAGGTCGACGATCTGCCGCAGCTGGACGCGGTCCAGACCGCGGAAGACGATGATCTCGTCGATACGGTTGAGGAACTCCGGCCGGAAGTGCTGGTTCAGCAGCGGCATCACCGACTCGCGGACCTTCTTGTAGTCCTCCACCCCGGCAGCCAGGATCCGGTCGGCGCCGATGTTCGACGTCATGATGACGACGGTGTTCTTGAAGTCGACCGTGCGGCCCTGGGCGTCGGTCAGCCGGCCGTCCTCCAGCAGTTGCAGCAGCGTGTTGAAGACGTCCGGGTGGGCCTTCTCCACCTCGTCGAGCAGCAGCACCGCGTACGGCTGCCTGCGCACCGCCTCGGTGAGCTGGCCGGCCTCCTCATGACCGACGTATCCGGGCGGGGCGCCGACCAGGCGGGAGACGGTGTGCCGCTCCTGGAACTCGCTCATGTCCAGCCGGATCATCCGGGTGTCGTCGCCGAAGAGGGCCGCGGCCAGGGCGCGGGCCAGTTCGGTCTTGCCGACGCCGGTCGGCCCGAGGAAGAGGAAGCTGCCGACGGGCCGGCCCGGATCGCTCATGCCCGCGCGGGCCCGGCGGACGGCGCGGGCGACCGCGGTGATCGCCTCGTCCTGGCCGACGACCCGCTCGTGCAGGTGCTCCTCCAGCTTCATCAGCCGCTCCCGCTCCTCCTCGGTGAGCTGGGCGACGGGGATGCCGGTGGTGCGGGAGACGACCTCGGCGATGTCCTCGGCGGTGACCCGGGGCGTGCGCTCCTCCCCCTTGGTCAGCTCGGCCAGCCGGGCCTCGGCCTCCTTGATCCGGTCGCGCAGTTCCTTGGCGCGCTCGTACTCCTCGTCGGCCACCGCCTGGTCCTTCTCCCGGCCCAGGGCGGCGATCCGGTCCTCGATGTCCCGGGTGTCGGCGAGCGGGGTCTTGGCGCGCAGCCGCACCCGGGCGGCGGCCTGGTCCATCAGGTCGATCGCCTTGTCCGGCAGGAAGCGGGAGGTGATGTAGCGGTCGGACAGCTCGGCCGCGGCGACGACCGCCTCGTCGGTGATGCGGACCTGGTGGTGGGCCTCGTAGCGGTCGCGCAGGCCGTGCAGGATCTCGATGGTGTCGTCGACGGTGGGCTCGCCCACCAGGATGGGCGCGAAGCGGCGCTCCAGGGCGGCGTCCTTCTCGATGTGCTTGCGGTACTCGTCGACGCTGGTCGCGCCGATGAGGTGCAGTTCGCCGCGGGCGAGGGCGGGCTTGAGCATGTTGCCCGCGTCCAGGGCGCTCTCGCCGCCCGAGCCGGCGCCGACGACGGTGTGCAGCTCGTCGAGGAAGAGGACGAGTTCGTCGCCGTGCTCGCCGACCTCGTCGAGCAGCTTCTTCAGCCGCTCCTCGAACTCGCCGCGGTACTTCGTCCCGGCCACCAGGCCGGCCAGGTCCAGGGCGACCAGCCGCTTGTCCTTGAGGGTCTGGGGGACGTCTCCGGCGGCGATGCGCTGGGCGATCCCCTCGACGATGGCCGTCTTGCCGACGCCGGGGTCGCCGATGAGGACCGGGTTGTTCTTGCTGCGCCGCGACAGCACCTCGATGGTCTGCTCGACCTCGTCGTCGCGGCCGATCACCGGGTCGAGGCGGCCGGCGCGGGCGTCCTCGGTGAGGTCGCGGCCGTACTCGTCGACGGTCGGCGTGTTGCTGGGCCCCCGCCGCTCGGCGGCGCTCTCCACGGGCATCCGGGTGGGTTCCCAGCCGGACTCGGCGAGCACCCGGCCGGCCGCCGACTCCGGGTTCGCGGCGAGCGCCCGCAGCAGGTGCTCGGGACCGATGTACGAGGCGCCCTCGGCGTGCGAGATCTGGTAGGCGTCGAGCAGGGCGCGTTTGGCGGCCGGGGTCAGGGTGGCGGGCTCGGTCTTCTCGCCGGTGCCCCCGGCGGTGCCCAGCCGTTCCCGGACGCCGTCGGGATCCGCGCCGGCCTCGCTGATCAGGCGCCGGGTCGAATCGTGCTCGGTGGCGGCGGCGAGCAGATGCCGGGCGTCGAGGTCCTCGCTGCCCTCCGCGGCGGCGATGTCCCTCGCCTCCGCGACCAGCTCGCGGCCCCGCTCCGACAGCAGGCTGCCGATGTCGACCCGCTGGACCCGCCGGGCGGGTGCGGCCTGACCGGTCCCGCCGAAGAAGCGGGACATCAACTCGTCGAACTCCTCGAAGGGACTGCGTCCGAATCCGAAACCGGGAGTAGTCATCCTCGCGGGCCTTTCTGCGGCGGAAGGCATACCTTGGTTCCAAATTGACACATGGGGGACATGCGTGCATCCGTACGATCCCGCTCCCGAGATGCGAACCACGCCCGGGACGGTGAACCTGAGAGACGGAGCACCTATTCAGCGAGGAGGGTTGTCATGTCCCTCATGGACAAGCTCAAAGGCATGCTCAAAGGTCACGAGGACCAGACGAGCAAGGGCGTCGACAAGGCCGGCGACTACGTCGACGAGCGGACCGGCAACAAGTACCAGTCCCAGGTCGACACCGCCCAGCAGAGGATGAAGGACGAGATGGGCGGCCAGGACAGGGACATCCCTCCGCATCCGTAGTCACCGGGGCGAGGGGCCGGGACCGCGGCTGTCCCCACCTGGCCGACCCCGTACGGAGTCCCCCGCTGCCCGGCCCCGCGACCACCCCCGTACGTCCGCCGACGCGACGCCCGTGAGCACGTTCTCACGGGCGTCGGTCGCGTGCGGCGGTGGAAACGGGTCGGGCCGGGCAGGACGATCGGGGTCAGGCCGCTTCGGCGGGCTGGGCGGGGCGTGCCGGTTCCCTCGGCGGGCCACCGGCGACCAGGGCCGCGTGGGTCCAGTCGGGCTCGTGCGCGGCCGGCTCGGCGGCGCGGGCGAGGGAACGGCGGTCGGGGTGGCTGCCGGCCGGTATCACCGGCCGGACCTCCACCTCGGCCACCAGCCCGCGCGACGTCGCCACCCGCCACACCGAGGCGAGCAGGGTGTCCTCGCCGACGAAGGCCGGCGCGGTGCTGGCCGGGCCGCCCGCGACCCGGTAGTGCAGGCGCACCGGCTGGACCGGGACGCCGGCGTCGAGGGCGGCCTGGAAGACGGCCCGGTGGAAGCGGCCGTGCGCCCGACCGCACCAGGTGCTGCCCTCGGGGAAGACGGCGACCGCGGCACCGCCGCGCAGCGCCTGCGCGATACGGGCGACGGTGCCGGGCAGGGCGCGCAGCCGGTCGCGTTCGATGAACAGCACACCGGCCCGCGCCACCAGCGCCCCGGCCACGGGCCACTGGCGGATCTCGGTCTTGGCCAGCATCCGCGCCGGGCGCACCGCGGCCAGCAACGGGATGTCCAGCCAGGAGATGTGGTTGGCCACCAGGAGCAGGCCGCCGGTGGGCGCGGCGGCGCCGGTGACCCGGACCTGGACCCCGGCGGCCCGCACGATCGTCCGGCACCACCGCGCGACCAGCCCGGCGGGGATCCTCCCGCCGAGCGGGGTCAGCACGATCCCGGTGAGCAGCAGGAGGACGACCCCGGCGATCCGCAGCACGGCACGTGGTGCGGCCGCCGCGGGCCACGTCGGCTCCACGCACGCCGCCGGGGTGCAGGGCGCGCTGGGCAGCCAGACGCTCATCAGGACGGCACGAGCGAGAGGAAGTGCCGCAGATAGCGCGGGTTGACCCGGCGCATCGACAGCAGCACGTACAGGTCGGCGACCCCGAAGTCCGGGTCGTGCGCGGGCTCGGCGCAGACCCAGGCGCCGAGCCGGAGGTAGCCGCGCAGCAGCGCGGGCAGCTCGGTCCGTTCGGCCGTCACCCGGGCGTTCGGGACCCACGGCAGCAGAGGACGTACCCGGTACTCCTCCGGGGCCAGGTACTTCGCGCTGACCCGCTGCCAGGTGGCGGAGGCGAGGGTGCCGCCGTCGGCGAGCGGGATGGAGCAGCAGCCCGCCAGCCAGTCGTGGCCGCGGTCCACCATGTAGCGCGCTATCCCCGCCCAGATCAGGCCGATGACGGCGCCGTCGCGGTGGTCGGGGTGCACGCAGGAGCGGCCGACCTCGACCAGGCCGGGCCGGATCGGGTCGAGCGCGCTCAGGTCGAACTCGCCCTCGGAGTACAGCCGGCCCGCGACCGCGGCCCGCTCCGGCGGCAGCAGCCGGTAGGTGCCGACGACCTGCCCGGTGACGGATTCCCGCACGAGCAGGTGGTCGCAGTACGCGTCGAAGGCGTCGATGTCGTAACCCGGCTGCGGGGTGGACAGCAGGGCGCCCATCTCCCCGGCGAAGACCTCGTGCCGCAGCCGCTGCGCGGCCCGCACGTCGGCTTCGTCGGCCGCGAGCGTGACGGTGTAGCGGGTGGGCGCCGCGGGCTGCGGGGGGCGGTCGAGGGTGGAAACGCCGGTCATGGCTCTCTCCTGGTCACGGGCCGGGTCGGCGAACGACCGGCAGACCGGCTTCGGCCTGCCGATCCTGTTCTTCCGACACCGGTTGGCCGCCGCGTGACCTGAGCCAGGAGAACGGATGTGGGGATGTTGAACGGCCGGTCACCCGCGGGCCCGCGTGCGGATGCCTGGCGGGGCCGGGCATGAGCACCACTCCCGACCCCGCCCGTCCGCACCCATCGGCGAACGTCTTGTCACCCGGCGCACAAGCACCCCGAGGCAGCACCCCCGAAGGCGCCCCCGAGGGGCGCGGGGAACCGCGCGACCAGCCACACCCCACCCGCACCGAACCACACACCCCCGAGGAACACGGGAAACCGCTCATCCACCCGCACCCCAACGCCCCTCAAGGGGCGCGGGGAACTGCGCGACCACCCACACCCCACCCACACCCCAACCGCACCCGACCGCCGTCAACAACGACAACGCACCCCAACGGCCCAACCCAAGCGGTCAGCGCCGCGTGGACTTGCGCGCAGCCCGCAGCCACTCCCGGTTCATGCCGGTGATGGACATCAGCGGGATCCCCTTCGGGCACGCGGTGGCGCATTCCCCGGTGAGGGTGCAGCCGCCGAAGCCTTCCTCGTCCATCTGCGCCACCATGTCCAGCACCCGCGTCTCCCGCTCGGGCGCGCCCTGCGGCAGCACGTTCAGGTGATTGATCTTCGCGGACGTGAACAGCATCGCGGCACCGTTCGGGCACGCGGCCACGCACGCCCCGCACCCGATGCACTCCGCGTGCTCGAAGGCGAAGTCCGCGTCCGGCTTGGGCACCGGTGCGGCGTGGGCCTCCGGGGCGGCTCCCGTGGGCGCGGTGATGTAGCCGCCGGCCTGGATGATCCGGTCGAACGCCGACCGGTCCACCACCAGGTCCTTGATCACCGGAAAGGCCGAGGCCCGCCACGGTTCGATGTCGATCGTGTCGCCGTCCTCGAAGGACCGCATGTGCAGCTGGCAGGTGGTGGTGCGCTCGGGGCCGTGCGCGTCCCCGTTGATCATCAGGCTGCACGCGCCGCAGATGCCCTCGCGGCAGTCGTGGTCGAAGGCGACCGGGTCCTCGCCCTTGAGGATGAGTTCCTCGTTGAGCGTGTCCAGCATCTCCAGGAAGGACATGTCGGAGGAGATCCCGTCCACCTCGTAGGTGGACATGGCGCCTTCGGCGTCGGCGTTCGGCTGCCGCCAGACGCGCAGGGTGAGCTTCATGCGTAGCTCCGCTGAGTGGGGTGGACGTACTCGAAGACCAGGTCTTCCTTGTGCAGGACGGGCGCCTCGCCGGTGCCGTTGAACTCCCAGGCTGCCGCGTACGAGTACTCCTCGTCCTTGCGGGCCGCCTCGCCGTCGGGCGTCTGGGACTCCTCACGGAAGTGGCCGCCGCAGGACTCGTCGCGGTGCAGGGCGTCTAGGCACATCAGCTCGGCCAGTTCCAGGTAGTCGACGATGCGGTTGGCCTTCTCCAGCGACTGGTTGAGTTCCTCGCCGGTGCCGGGCACCTTGATGCGCCGCCAGAACTCCTCCCGGATCTGCGGGATGCGCTCCAGCGCCTTGCGCAGTCCGGCGTCCGTACGCGCCATGCCGCAGAACTCCCACATGAGTTCGCCGACTTCGCGGTGGAAGGAGTCGGGGGTGCGGTCGCCGTCGACGGCGAGCAGCCGTTCGAGCCGGCTCTCGGTCTCCGTGACGACCTCCCGCACCGCCGGGTGGTCGGCGGTGACCGACTCCTGGTGGGGGTTGCGGGCCAGGTAGTCGTTGATGGTGGCCGGCAGCACGAAGTACCCGTCGGCCAGCCCCTGCATCAGCGCCGACGCGCCGAGCCGGTTGGCGCCGTGGTCGGAGAAGTTGGCCTCGCCGATCGCGAACAGACCGGGGACCGACGTCTGCAGGTCGTAGTCGACCCACAGGCCGCCCATGGTGTAGTGCACGGCCGGGTAGATGCGCATCGGCACCTGATAGGGATCCTCGTCGGTGATCCGCTGGTACATGTCGAAGAGGTTGCCGTACTTCGCCTCGACCGCCTTGCGGCCCATCCGCTGGATCGCCTCGGCGAAGTCCAGGTAGACGCCCTGCCCGCCGGGGCCCACTCCCCTGCCCTCGTCGCAGACGTTCTTGGCGGCGCGGGAGGCGATGTCGCGCGGGACCAGGTTGCCGAAGGACGGGTAGATGCGCTCCAGGTAGTAGTCGCGCTCGTCCTCGGGGATCTGGTTCGGCGACCGGGTGTCGCCCTTGGCCTTCGGCACCCAGATCCGGCCGTCGTTGCGCAGCGACTCGCTCATCAGGGTGAGCTTGGACTGGTGGTCACCGGTGCGCGGGATGCAGGTGGGGTGGATCTGGGTGAAGCACGGATTGGCGAAGTACGCGCCCCGGCGGTGGGCCCGCCAGATCGCGGTGGCGTTGGAGTTCATGGCGTTCGTCGACAGGTAGAAGACGTTGCCGTAACCGCCGCTCGCCAGGACGACGGCGTCGGCGACATACGTGTCGATCCTGCCCGTGATCAGGTCGCGGGCCACGATCCCGCGGGCCCGCCCGTCGATGACGATCAGGTCGAGCATCTCGGTGCGCGGGTGCATCTCCACGGCGCCCGCGGCGATCTGCCGGGACAGCGCCTGGTAGGCGCCGAGCAGCAACTGCTGCCCGGTCTGGCCGCGGGCGTAGAACGTGCGGGAGACCTGGACGCCGCCGAAGGAACGGGTGTCGAGCAGGCCGCCGTACTCGCGCGCGAACGGCACGCCCTGCGCCACGCACTGGTCGATGATCTCCACGGAGATCTCGGCCAGCCGGTGGACGTTGGACTCGCGGGCGCGGAAGTCGCCGCCCTTGACGGTGTCGTAGAACAGCCGGTGGATCGAGTCGCCGTCGTTGCGGTAGTTCTTCGCGGCGTTGATGCCGCCCTGGGCGGCGATGGAATGGGCGCGGCGCGGGGAGTCCTGGTAGCAGAACTGGACGACGTGGTAGCCCTGTTCGGCGAGCGTGGCCCCGGCGGAGCCGCCGGCGAGGCCGGTGCCGACGACGATGACCGTGTGCTTGCGGCGGTTGGCCGGGTTGACCAGCTTGGCCTCGAAGCGGCGCCGGTCCCAGCGCTCCGCGATCGGCCCGTCCGGGGCCCGGGTGTCGGCGACCGGCTCGCCGGTCGCGTAGTCCGTGTATGCGGTGGGGATTGTCATGTCAGCTCACCACTCCGGTCATGACGCCCACGGGTACGGCGATGAAACCGGCCGTGAGCAGCAGCGCGAGAACGTTGGCGACGGTCTTCAGGGCACGGTCGCGAGTGCGGCTGCCGGCGCCGAGGGTCTGGGCCGCGCTCCAGAAGCCGTGCTGGACGTGCAGGCCGAGCGCGAGCATCGCGACGATGTAGATGACGTTGCCGTACCAGGTGGAGAAGGTGTCGACGACGTTCTGGTAGGGGTGGCCCGGCTGGAATCCGCCGGAGTGCACGGTGCCGGTGGTCAGGTCCAGGATGTGCCACACGATGAACAGGCCGAGGATGATCCCGCCCCAGCGCATGGTGCGCGTGGCGTAGCTCGCCCGGGGCTTCTTGTGCACGTACTTGCTCGGGCGTGCCTTGAGGTCGCGGCGGCTGAGCTGGTAGGCGGAGACGGCGTGCGCGACGACGGCGACGACGAGTACGACGCGGATGCCCCAGAGCGTCCACTCGTAGTGCATGAAGGGCTCGCCGATGGTGCGCAGCCAGTGTGCGTAGTCGTTGTAGGTACCCGCCCCGAAGAAGATCTTCAGGTTGCCGTACATGTGCACGACCAGATACAGGAGCATGATCAGGCCGCTGACCGCCATCACGGTCTTCTTGCCGACGGAGCTGTCCCACATCGTGCGCGCCATGGACGGCCGCCGGTCCGTCCGCGTTGCCAGTGCCATGGCCTGCACGCTAGGGCCCGGGCCACCCATCGGTCCAAGACATGGTCCAGCTTGTTTCCATAGGCAGGGACTATGCTGGCCTGGTGCAGTTCCAACAGCTCCAGTACTTCGTGGCGGTCGCCGAGACCCGGCACTTCACCCGGGCCGCGGAGCTGGTCCATGTCGCCCAGCCGTCGCTGTCCCAGCAGATCAGGGCGCTGGAGCGGGAGCTGGGCGCGGACCTGTTCCTGCGGGCCCGGGGCAACATCACGCTCACCGACGCCGGCGAGGCGCTGCTGCCGCTGGCCCGGCGGATCCTGGCCGATGCGGACACCGCCCGGCACGAGGTGCAGGAACTGGTGCAGCTGCGCAGCGGGCGCGTGCGGCTGGGCGCCACGCCGAGCGTGTGCACGGGTCTGCTGCCGGACGTGCTGCGCGCCTTCCACGACCGGTATCCCGGCATCCGGCTGCTGATCGAGGAGGGCGGCTCCCACGACCTCGTACGGGAGCTGGCGCGCGGCGCGCTCGACCTGGCCCTGGTCGTGCTGCCACTGCCGACGCCGTCGCCCGCCCTGACCACGGTGGAGCTGCTGCGCGAGGACCTGGTGGTGGTGTCCTCACCGGAGGCCGAGCCACCGAGCCGCGACGGGCGCCGGCACGTCCGGATCTCCGATCTGGAGGGCGCGCGGCTCGTGATGTTCCGGCACGGCTACGACCTGCGGGAGCTGACCGTCGCCGCGTGTCGCGCCGAGGGTTTCGAGCCGGACTTCGCGGTGGAGGGCGGCGAGATGGACGCGGTGCTCGGGTTCGTACGGGCCGGGCTGGGGGTGGCCGTCGTGCCGCGTATGGTCGCCACGCGGTCGGGGCGGGGGCTGCGGGTCACCGCGTTGGCTCGGCCGGGGCTGTATCGGACGATCGCGCTTGCGCACCGTAGTGACGTGGCGCCGCCGCGGGCCGCTCGGGAGTTGCAGCGGATGTTGCTTGAGCGGTGACGGTGGCTGCGCCGCTTTTGCGGGGGTTGGTGCGGGGGTTTGTTGTGGGGGACGGTTCGGGGTGGGTGTCCGGGGTTTGTGTCCGGGGTGCGGGTTGGGGGTGGTTGGTCGCGCAGTTCCCCGCGCCCCTGGGGGGTGGCCGGTGCGGTGTCGAAGAGTGCGGGTTGGGGGTGGTTGGGCGCGCAGTTCCCCGCGCCCCTGGGGGGTGGCCGGTGCGGTGTCGAAGAGTGCGGGTTGGGGGTGGTTGGGCGCGCAGTTCCCCGCGACCCGGGGGCGCGGGGGTCAGGCTGTTGCGTCTACCAGGGCCAGGTGGTGGAGGCGGTCGGGGGGGCCGGGGCGGGCGTAGTACCAGCCCTGGGCCGTGTCGCAGCCCAGTATGCGTAGTTGTTCGGCCTGGGCGCCGGTCTCCACGCCCTCCACAGTGACCGCCAGGTCCAGGCTGTGCGCCAGTGAGACGATCCCCTCGACGATCTTGAGGTCCACGGGGTCGGCCGGGAACTGCTGCATGCTCTGGGTGAAGGAGCGGTCCAGTTTGAGGATGCTCACCGGCAGGCGGCGCAGGTTGGCGAGGTTGGAGTAGCCGGTGCCGAAGTCGTCCAGGGCGATGTCGACGCCCATCTCGGCGAGCCGGCGCAGCGGCTTGAGCAGGTCGTCGTCGGCGCCGATCAGCGCGGACTCGGTGACCTCCAGGCACAGCGCGTCCGGGGTGACGCCCGTGCGTTCCAGGATCTCGACCGTGTCCTGGACCAGACCGGGATGGCTGAGCTGGCAGGGCGAGAGGTTGACGTTGATGCGCAGCGGGCCGGTCGGCGTGTGCTCGCCGTACCGCTCCCGCCAGTCACGGGCCTGCCGCACCGACTGTTCCAGGACCCAGCGGCCCAGCGGGACGATCAGCCCGGTGTGCTCGGCGAGCGGGATGAACCGGTCGGGGCCGAGGACACCGTGCTGCGGGTGCAGCCAGCGCACCAGTGCCTCGGCACCGCGGACGCTGCCGTCACCGAGGTGCACCAGCGGCTGGTACTCGATGAAGAACTCACCGCGCTCCAGGGCCGTGGGCAGCGCCGTGGTCAGCCCGTGCCGGGTGATGGCGCGGGCGTCGGCCTCCGGGTCGGCCAGTTCGGAGCGGTTGCCGCCCGCCGACTTGGCCCGGTACATGGTGATGTCGGCGCTGCGCAGCACCTCCGCCGCGGTGCGTTCGCCCGCCGGGCCCTCGACGATGCCGATGCTGCCGCGCACGAGGAGTTCACGGCCGTCCACGCTGACCGGGGTGACGAGCGCGTTCATGATGCGCTCCGCCAGTTCGTCGACCTCGTGCTCGGTGTCGGGTCCGGTGGTCAGCGCCACGAACTCGTCGCCGCCGAGCCGGGCGACCATCTCGCCGGGCGCGGTGGCGCATGCCTGGAGCCGGTCGGCGACCTCGACGAGCAGCCGGTCGCCGGCCGCGTGGCCGAGGCTGTCGTTGATGGTCTTGAAGCCGTCCAGGTCCAGGTAGCACAGGCCGAAGCGCTGGCCCTCGCCTGCGGCGAGCACCTTCTCCAGACGTTCGAAGAACAGGGTGCGGTTGGGCAGCCCGGTGAGCGCGTCGTGCGTGGCCTCGTAACGCAGCCGGAGGTTCAGCAGCCGCCGCTCGGTGGTGTCCTCCATGAGGGCGAGCTGGTACTGCGGGTTGCCGTCGGCGTCACGCAGCAGGGAGACCGTGAGATTGGTCCACAGCACGGTTCCGTCGGTGCGGTTGAAGGCTTTCTCCACGTGGTAGTGCTCACGCTCGCCGCGCACGAGTTCGTCGTAGAGCCGACAGGTGTGCGGCGCGTCCTCGGGGTGGGTCCACTCCAGCACCCGGCGGCCGCGCAACGACTGCTCGGAGAGCCCGAACATGCGCATCAGCGCCTCGTTGACCTGGAGCACCCGGCCGTCGAGGTCGGCGATGCCGATCCCTATGGCAGCCCCCTCGAACACCGCACGGAAGCGGGCCTCGCTGGCGTGCAGGGCCTGCGCCACCACACCCTGTGCCTGCAACGCGGCCCGGGCGATGGCCTCCTGCTCGGCCAGGGTCCGCTCGCGCAGCGCCTGCGCGAATCCGGCCGCCATGGCGTGCTGCAGCCGTGAGCAGCGCATCCGCAGTTCCTCCTGCGGGCCGTCCTCGCCGCAGTAGAGCACCAGGTAGGCGTCGACGCAGTCCAGGGTGCGGCTGAGTGCCTCCGGGTCGGTGCAGTGCGCGTCGATCAGCGCGGCACCGACCGCCTTGCCCTCCTCCGCGTCGAAGCCGTGCCGCCGCAGCGCCCCGCTCAGCCGGCGTGCGAGCGGCAGGAGCCTTTCCTCCAGCTCCGGCCGGGTCAGCGACGTCGAGGTCACCGGGAACACGGCCCGGCTCCAGATGGTCGCGAACCGCTGCAGTCTGTCCTCCGGCCCGTCCGGCTCCGCGGTCACGCCGTACGCCCCACGCCCGCGAACCCGGAGAAGGCGAACGGATCCTCGTCGTCCGGCTCCGAGTCCTCCGGGCGCCAGCGCGGCATCGCCACCATTCCGGGTTCCACCATGTCGTACCCCTCGAAGAACCGCGCGATCTCGTCGCGCGAGCGCATGATCAGCGGGTTGCGAATGTCCCTGTACACGTCGACCGCGCCCTGGACCCGTTCCGGCGGCAGCGGCATTCCCTCGTACGAGGCATGCGTGAGGATCAACAGGCTGCCCGGCGCGAGTGCCTCACGCAGTTCGGCCACCGCTCCATAGGGATCGTCCGCGTCTTCCACGAAGTGCAGTATGGCAACGAGCAGCAGCGCCACTGGCCGATTCAGGTCGATGAGCCGCCGGATCTCCGGGCTCGAAAGGATCTCCTGGGGCTTGCGGAGGTCCGCGGCGACGACGCCCGCGTCCTCGTCACCCGCCAGCACCGTCTGGCTGTGCGCCACCGCCACCGGGTCGTGGTCGACGTACACCACGCGGGCCTCCGGCCGGGCTCTCCTGGCCACCTCGTGGACGCTGCCGAACGTGGGGATGCCGGAGCCGATGTCGAGGAACTGCGTGATGCCCTCCCCGGCCGCGAAACGCACGGCACGACGCATGAACGCCCGGTTCGCCTGCATGATCTTCGGGAGTCCCGGCAGGAACTCCATGGCCTTGCGGGCCGCCTGCCGGTCGACCTCGAAGTTGTACGAACCGCCCAGGTAGAAGTCATGGATGCGCGCAACGCTCGGCACCGAGATGTCGATGCTCCGTGGGGCCCAGGCGGGACGCTCCATCTATCGCTCCAAGGCGTAGGCGATCCGGTGTTCGAGCAGAGGCTACTGATCGTCCGCCAATGGAGCGACCCGAAACGGAAATTGACCGTCCGTTCCCGGTCACTGCCTGCGGCACGTGCCGGAACGGTGCCGCAGCGTGAGCACACGGGCACACAGCGGCCCGCCCCCGCGGTGCGGAGGGGACGAACCCGTGGCCGCACGCCTGTTGGCGTACGTCCGGCCCCCGCTCGCCCTCGTCCCGCCGTTCCGGGGTGGTCCGATGCCGGCTGGGGGCGGGGCGGCCGGCCCTGGGACGCGGTCCCTGTTTCGGCCCGCGGACCGGCTTGCCGTCGGGCGCCCCGGAGTACACGGAGTACCAGGTGCCGTCGGCGTCCTGACCGTCGGCGCCACCGGGGGCCCGTCACCCGCAGAGGTGTGGAGCGACGGGCGGTCGACAGTCCTCTGCTGGAAGCCGTCAGTCCGGGTGAAGCCCATCAGGACCGTCCGCTGTACGCCCTTGGTGTCGCCGCCTTCACCGGAACGGCCGCCGGCCGCTTCTCCGGGCGGTCGCCGGTGCGGTGCGAGACGGGCTTCGGCCAGACTCCGTCCTTCATGGTCCGTCATGGTCCTGGTGGTGCCCATGGTCCTTGGTGGATCTTCATGAAGCGGTGGACCGTGCCGCGCGCCGTCGTCAGTGCCGGCACCGCAGCGGCCGCGGTCGGTGGTGAGGCGGTCCGCCAGCAGGTCCGCATCCTCGACTTCCCCTCAACTCCCCTTTGCCGCACTGGTGTTGCGGCGCCTGCCGGGCCGGCGCACGACACTGGGTACGGACCCGCCGGGGCGCCGTGTTCCACCGCCCCGAAGCTTGGTCCGCGCCCCGCGGGCGGGCGGGGCGCGTCCGCCGGAAACCGGGATCCCCCCGTTCAAACCCCCCGGGGGCCACAGTCCCTCGATCGGGCCAATCCGCGCACTCTTCGGCGTGGCCAGGGGCCGAACGACCCATGATCTCGGTCGTGCATGGACCCGAAGCGACCCGATTCCCGCCCGTCCTACGGGTGTTGGCTCTGGTGACGCTGGTGTGGACCCTCGTGGGCTGTCCGGTCGGCACGGCCAGGGCCGACACCTGCGCGTACGCCTCGACGGGCCCGGACGGCACGGTGGCGGTGGCCGTCGCGGGCGGCTCCTGGCCGACGCCGCCGCACTGCCCGAAGCCCACGCCCCCGCCGTGCCCGACGCCCACACCCACCCCGACGCCGACCCCGCCGCCCCCTCCCCCACCACCGCCGCCGCCTCCGAAGCCCACGCCGACACCGAAACCCAAGCCGACACCGAAGCCGACGCCGCCGCCGCCGCCGAGGCCGAAGCCCGTGCCACCACCACCGCGCGCCGTGCCGCCCCCTCCGGCCCCGCCGCGTCCGGCCCCCCGGCCGACGCCGCCCCGCACACCGCCTCCGGCGCCCAAGCCGTCGCCCAAGCCCAGTCCACGGCCTTCCCCGACCCCGGTCACCTATCCGAGCTACCACCCGCGGCCGACCGCCGCCCCGGCGCCCAACCGGACGTCACCGGTCACCTACGTCCTGCTCATCACCATCCCCGCGATCGTCGCCGTCGCCGCGCTGCGTCCCCGCTGACGTACCACGGCAGGCCGACGCATCGATTCGCCCGTCCCTGGAGGCATCTGTTGTCGGATTGGCTTGTTCTCGTCCTCGCGATGCTGGGCGCGTGCGCCGTGGTGGTCGTGGTCACCGTGGTACGGAACCGCGCCGCCTCGGACGACGACGACCCCAGCGAGACCCCCGACGTCATCGAGTACATGACGATGTGGATCGGCGTCGTCTACGCCATCGTGCTGGGCCTGGCCATCGCCGGGGTCTGGGAGGCGCGCAGCGCGGCGCAGGACCACGTGCAGGCGGAGGCCCAGGCACTGCACGAGATCTCGGAGCGGGTGCGGGTCTATCCGCCCGACGTCCGTGACAGAATTCGGGCGGATGTCAACGCCTATGTCGGACACGTCGTACACACCGAGTGGAAGGCGATGGCGGAGGACCAACGCCTCACCGACACCGGCACCCAACTGCTCGCACGCGTCCGCCGCGACGTCACCGACTACCAGCCCAGGACGGACTTCGAGGCGCAGGCGTACCAACCGCTCCTCGATCAGGTGGCGGCCGCGGACCAGGCGCGCAGCGCCCGCGCCGACTCCACGGGGGCGACCATGCCCGGCGTGGTGTGGTTCGGGCTGGTCTTCGGGGCCGTGATCACCGTCGGCATGATCTTCGCCCTGCAGATCAGACGCACCGCGCGGGAACTCGTCCTCGGCGGGCTGTTCTCCGCCACCATCGCGTTCATGCTCTTCCTGATCTGGGTCTTCGACGCCCCCTACAGTCGGGGCATGGACGCGACCGCGCAGCCGTTCCTGGACCTCTTCCCGAACATCAAGGGCTGACCCTCCGGCAGGTAGGAGAAGCGTCGTACGGTCCTACGCCGACCGGTCTACGGGGGATGTGCGCGCCGCGCCGCGCGTGTCCCCCGTCCGCAGCAGCGCGATCGCCCGACCGGCCGACACGGTTAACCCGTTCGCGCTACTGCGTTCGCGCGCCTGTGCCACTCTTCCTAGCGTTCCGGACATCGAGGTGCACGCACGGCGCAAGCGGCAGAAGGTCCGCGGGCTGCTCCTCGGGGACCGGAGGAAACATCCATGTGCGCGATACGCGTCGCTTCGGCCGCACTGCTGGGCGCCACCGCCCTCGCTCTGGGCGCGCCCGCCGCCGTGGCGGAGGACGGCGGCAAGCACGCCGGCGCGCCGTTCGGCTTCGGGGTCGAGCCGTCCACCATCACGGCGGGCAGCAAGCTCACTCTGCGCCTGGACCGCAACGACGGCTGCAAGGGTGGCGCCACGGTCACCTCGGACGTCTTCGAGACGGTCCGCATCCCGTCGGGCCGGTCGTCGGCCACGACCACGATCGACGCGCACGTCAAGTCCGGCTCGTCGTACCGGGTGACCTTCGACTGCGACGGCACGAGCGGCTCGACGGACCTGCGGGTCGCGGACGGCCGTGGCGACAGCGGCCGGGACTCCGGGACGGCGCAGGGGGCGCGCGGGGACGGTCACTCCCCGGACGCGACGGTCCCGGGCGCAGTGCAGGCCGGCGACGGCGGCAGCGTGGCCGGGTTCGACCTCGGGAAGATCGGCCTCGGCACGGTGCTGATCGCCGGTTCGGTCGGCACGGCCTACCGGATCGCCCGCCGCACCACCCATGACGATGCCTGACCGAGCGCCGGCGACGACGCCTGGGCGAGAACCGGCGACGGCACCTGAGCGCCCGGCCGCGCTCCCGGACCTCCGCCCCGATCCGGTACGGGATCCGGGGCGGAGGTCCGGCCGGATGCGCTCCGCTTGGGCGCGCGGCAGCCGTCCGGCACGGGCGGGTGGCCGGGTCAGACCCGCTTCTCGAACCGGCGGCGCACCCAGACCACGCTGCCGCCGATCACGGCCGCCGCCACCAGGCCGCCGCCGATGGCCACGTCGGTGGGCGTGGCCCCCGAGGTGCTGGAGCCGCCGAGGCCGCCGTGGACCGGGCCCGGCCTGTTTCCTTCCCCGGGCCGGATGCCTTCGCGGCCGTTCCCGGGCCGGATGCCTTCGCGGCCGTTGCCCGGCCGGAAGCCGCCGCCCGGGCCGACCCCGCCGGGAAAGAATCCGCCGCCGAATCCGCCGCCGGGAAAGACCCCACCGCCCGGATAGAACCCACCGCCGGCAAAGCCCCCGCCGCCCGGGTAGACCCCACCGCCGGCAAAGCCCCCGCCGCCGGGAAAGACCCCGCCACCCCCCACGACGCCGCCCGGGCCGATTCCGCCGCCCGGGCCGATTCCGCCGCCCGGCACGACGCCGCCCGGGGCCACCCCGGTGCCGGGGGCGATCCCTGTTCCGCCTACACCGCCGGTGTTGCTCGGTCCGCCCCCGTTGCCCACGCTGTCCGCGACGGCCGTGGGGGCGGCGAGCCCAAGGGCGGCGACGGCGATTGCCGTGGCCGCCAGGGCGCGAGTGTTACCCATGTGATCCTCCGCGAGAGGCACCCCGGGACCCGTCCCCGGTCGATCGGCGAAAAAGCACCTCCGGAGTCGACCTTCAGATGTGCGGAACACGCCCGCATGTCGAGAATGGTCCATCCCAGTGATCAGACACGCTGAACGATAAGCGCATAATCGGATGTTGCCGCAGGTCACAGACCGTCAGAAAATTTCCTGTCGGCCGCAACTCGGATGGCGCACCGTAGGGCCTTGCGGCCACCCGTTCGGCGCTTCCCCCGTCGCCGCCCGTGTGCGCGGGACTTAGCGTTCTCGTATGCGCGAATGACACGGCGACGACCGTGTCGAAAGGGGATGGCGAATGTCTGCGTTCGAGCTGTCCGAGCTTTCCGAAGAGGAGGGACGGCGGAAGAAGCGCGCTCCGTGGGGCGTGATAGCGCTTGTTCTGCTGACCGGCCTCGCGCTCATTCGGAACGGGTCAGGGGAGTTCGACGTCGGACCGCCGCAACCCGCGCAGGCCGCGGCCGTCGACCGGCCGGTGCCCGGTGCCACCTTCGCCCCCGCGCCGACGTCGCTGCCGTTCTCCGGGGCGGAGCGGATCACGATCCCCGCGATCCGGGTGAACGCCCCGGTCGTGCCGGTCGGTCTGGACGGCGACGGCTGGGTCGCCGCACCGCCACCGGAGAACCCGAATCTGGCCGGCTGGTTCAACGGCGCCGTCTCGCCCGGCGAAAAAGGAACGTCCGTGGTCGTCGGGCATGTGGACAACAAAGCAGGGCCCGCGGTCTTCTACGGACTCGGGTCCCTGAAGAAAGGGCATCACGTCGAGATCCGGCGCAAGGACGGGAAAACGGCGGTCTTCGAGATCTACGGCGTCGAGGTCTTCTCGAAGAACAGTTTCCCCAGCGACCGGGTCTACGGTTCCAAAGGCACCCCCGAACTGCGCGTCATCACCTGCGGAGGCGGTTTCTCCAAGCAGAACGGCTACGAGGGGAACGTGGTCGTCTTCGCCCGCCTGGTCGAGGTCCACTGAGCGGTCCCGGCCGGGCGGGCGGCACGGCGGTCAGGGGTACGGGCGTCTGGGGATGGTCAGGTGGTAGCCGGCGTCGAGCAGCCGCGGCAGATAGCGCCGCAGCGCGCTGACGCTCTGCGAGCGGTTTCCCCCGGCGTCGTGGGAGAGCACCACGACACCGGGGGCGGCGCCGGTCTCGATCCGGTCGATGATGGTGCGGGTGCCCGGTTCGGTCCAGTCGAGGCTGTCCACCGTCCAGGCCAGCGGCTCCATGCCCATTTCCGAGCCCAGTTGGAAGGCGGCCCGGTTCCAGGCGCCGTAGGGCGCGCGGAACCAGCGCGGGTGCTCGCCGTAGCCCCGCTCGATGGCCTCGCTGGTGCGTTCCATCTCGGAGCGGATCTGCGCCCGCCTCAGCTCGGTGAGCAGCGGATGGGACCAGGTGTGGTTGCCGACGACATGCCCCTCGCCGGCCATCCGGGCCAGCAGGTTCCCGTTCCACTCGGCCATCTCGCCGCAGACGAAGAACGTCGCCCGGACGTTGTACTTGGCGAGGGTGTCCAGGATGTGCGGGGTGTACTGCGGGTCGGGACCGTCGTCGAACGTCAGCAGCATGCGGCGCCCGCTGCCTGACATGCGCAGGATCGGCTCGTCCCGGACCGGTGTCCTGGCGGGTACGGTGCGCGGGGGTCCGTCACCGGTCAGCAGCTGGAGACGGAAGGCGGAGGACTTCATCGCCGCTTGCCCGCCGGGTCCGGCGAAGGGCGCGGCGGGTCGTGCGGGTGCCGGGTCCGTACCGCCGGAGAGGAGGAGGCCGGCGGCGCTCGCCGCCCCCGCGGCAGCGGCTGAGGCGAGCAGCATCCGGCGCCGCGTGAACGTCTGATCCTTCTTCATGACTCATCAGTCGCCCCACGAGGCACCGGGGCACCACTCGGACACCCGGTGCGGCGGCCGGAATCCACCCGCACGGCCCAGAAATCCCCACGATCGGCGTGACCACCGGCGGACCACCGGCGGACCGCGGGGGGCGACCGGGCGGAGTGGCGCGCCCGGCGGCGCGCCGGCCGCGAGAAGGACACAGAGCGGGCCGAAGGCGCCCAAGCAGGCGCTTGCGACCTTTGGGCACAGCGAGGGCGGATCGCCCGTCGAAGGCGCGCACAAGGGGGCGGGACCTGCGGATTCCGATAGCCTCACGGCCGTGACGGAACAGCACGAACAGCATGGGCACACGTTCGAGCGGGGCACGGACGGGCCGAAGGTCATCGTGGTCGGGGTGGACGGCTCCGAGTCCTCGCTGCGGGCCGCGGCCTACGGCGCCGGTCTGGCCCGGCGGCAGCACGCCCTGCTCGCTTTCGTCTATGTGCAGCCGGTGATGGCCGCGGGTGCCGCGCTGGGGGCTCCGGTGGCGGAGACGACGGACGAGATCGCCGAGGGCCTCGTCACCTACATCCGTGAGGCCGCCGAGCAGGTCAAGGGGATATTCGACCTGCGCTGGGAGTTCCACACGTTCCGTGGTGATCCCTACAACGGCCTGGTGAAGGCGGCCGACGAGCTGAAGGCGGACGCAGTCGTGGTGGGCGCGTCCGAGCACGCCGGTCACCGGATCATCGGATCGGTGGCGATCCGCCTGGTGAAGGCGGGTCGGTGGCCGGTGACGGTGGTGCCATAGGTCAGCCGGGCCGTCCCGCGGTGCGGGCGGGGGCGCGTGCCGGGCCTGCCCGGGGCCATGCGTGGCGTCTTCCGCCCCACGGCCCCCTGGGCCATCATGAACCGCCGTCAGCCGATTGCCGCAGGCGAAGAGGTGAGGCTCATGGCAAGGTTCCGCGCGGGTGAAGGAGTCCTCCGCCGCAAACCCATCGAGCACATCGAGGACACCGAGGCCGGGGAGGGCCCCAGGCTGGCGAGATCGCTCGGCCTGTGGCAGCTCACCGCGATCGGGGTGGGCGGCATCATCGGCGCGGGGATCTTCACCCTGGCCGGCACGGTGGCGGGCGGCGTGGCCGGCCCGGCGGTGGTCGTCTCCTTCCTCGTCGCCGGTCTGGCCAGTGCCGCGGCGGCCCTGTCGTACGCCGAGTTCGCGGGTCTGATCCCGAAGGCGGGCTCCGCCTACACCTACGGCTACGCGGTGCTCGGCGAGTTCGCCGGCTGGTTCATCGGCTGGGACCTGCTGCTGGAGTACACGGCGATCGTGGCGGTGGTCGCCATCGGCATCTCCGGGTACTTCAGCTTCCTGGTCGAGGAGATGGGCGCGAACCTGCCGGCGTGGATGCTGGGGGCGCCCGGCACCGGGGCCGGGCACCGGGTGGACCTGTTCGCCGCGCTGCTGTGCCTGCTCATCGCCTGGCTGCTGACCCTGGGCATCCGCAACGCCGCCCGCTTCGAGACGATCGTGGTGGTGCTGAAGGTGCTGGTGGTGCTCCTGGTCATCGGGGTGGGCGTGCTGCACATCACCTCCGCCAACTACCACCCGTTCTTCCCGTACGGGGCAGGCGGGGCGTTCACCGGTGCGGCGACCGTGTTCTTCGCCGTCTTCGGCTACGACGCCATGTCCACCGCCGCCGAGGAGTCCAAGGACGCCCAGCGGCACATGCCGAAGGCGATCATCCTCTCGCTCGCGATCTCGATGGTGCTGTACGTGGCGGCCTGCCTGGTGCTGACCGGGATGCAGAACTACCGGGACATCGACAAGGAGAGCGGGTTCTCCACCGCGTTCAAGTCGGTGGGCCTGAGCGGGCTGGCCGATGTGATCGCGGTGGGTGCGATCATCGGCATCCTCACGGTGATGTTCACGTTCATGCTGGGCGTGACCCGGGTGTGGTTCTCGATGTCGCGGGACGGGCTGCTGCCGAGGTGGTTCGCGAAGACGCATCCGACGCGGCACGTGCCGACGCGGGTGACCTGGATCGTCGGGGCGGCCTCGGCCGCCATCGCCGGGTTCCTGCCGATCGGCGAGGCGGCCGAGCTGACCAACATCGGCATCCTGCTGGCGTTCGTGGTGGTGTGCACGGCGGTGATCGTGCTGCGCTACCGGCAGCCGGATCTGCCGCGCACCTTCCGCACGCCGTGGATGCCCGTCGTGCCGGCACTGGGTGTCGTCTTCTCCATCTGGCTGATCACGTTCCTCCAGTGGCAGACATGGGTGCGGTTCGCGGTGTGGTTCCTGATCGGGGTGGCCGTGTACTTCGGCTACTCCTACCGGCGGTCCGCGCTGGCCGGCCGCTAGTGCCCGGGCACCGGGTACGCGGATCACCGGCCGGCGGCGTCGGAGTTCCGGTCACTGCCCCATGGCCAGACCGTCCTTGGCGGCGCCGCGGGCGAGCACCACGTCCCGGATCCGGTCGCGCACGGCGGTCAGTTCGGCGCCGCCGGCGATGGCCGCGTTGACATCGACGACGCGGCCCGCGTCGAGGTCGTACACCTGCGGGATGAACTCGGCCCGGCTCACCTCCCAGCGGGCGCCGGGCCGGGCCGGCGGCGCGAAGGTGAAGCGGGCGAGGGTGGACTCGTTGCCGCGCGGGTCCTGGAGGCCCTGCCGGTTGTACATCTCGCCGGCGATCTGGTCGCCCATGCCGTACACCACCCAGGTGCCGTTGATCTTCTGGTACGCCTGCGGGACATGGGCGTGGGTGCCGATGATCAGGTCGAGGTCGGGGCGCCCGCCGGTCCGCGAGGCGGTGAGGCGCTCGGCGAGGGCGAGTTGCCGCTCGTCGGGTTCGTCCTGCCATTCGGTGCCCCAGTGCAGCGACACGACGACCACGTCGGCGCCCAGTCGCCGGGCCGTGCGGGCATCGGCGACGATGCGCTTCTCGTCGATCAGGTTGACCGCCCAGGGCTGCCCGGCCGGCGGCGCGAAGCCGTTGGTGTCGTAGGTGTACGACAGGTGCGCGACCCGTGCCGGGCCCGCCCGGAGCATGGTGATGGTCCGTGCCTCCGCCTCGGTGCGGGCCGTTCCGGCGTGCCGCAGACCCGACCGGTCCATGGCGTCCAGGGTGCGGGCGACACCGTCCGCGCCGTCGTCCAGCGCGTGGTTGGAGGCGGTGGAGCAGCCGTCGTAGCCGACGGCGACGAGGCTGGGGGCGATCTCCGGCGGGGACTTGAAGGCGGGGTAGCCGGAGTAGTCGCCGTTCGAGCCGTACACCGTCTCCATGTGACACAGTGCCAGATCGGCCCGCGCCACCACGGGCTGCACACCGGCCAGCATCGGACGGAAGTCGTAGCCGACGCCGCCCGCGTCGAAGTTGGCCCGCTCGATGACCGAGGTGTGCGGCAGCACGTCGCCGGAGGCGACCAGGGTGAAACCGCGGGCCGCGGCGGGTGCCGGGCGCGCGCGGGCGGCCGCCTGGGAGTCCTTGCGGGCCTCGGCCTGACAGGCGGCGGCCGCCGCGAGAAGGGCGGTCAGGGCCAGGGCCACCTGTCGTCTGCGTGCGATCATCAGCTCACCCCAAATTGTTCTTGACTCACCGTCACATTTAGTATTTACCGACAAAAGGGTACGAATCCAACAGGCGCCCCAAACGACTCAGCAGCTCTCTTTAGCCCGTCCGGTGTCCACGGCGGGAACTGACGGACCGTTCGTCGTACCGTTCGCCGACGCGATCGACCGTCCGTCGCAGAGCCCTGTGCGCCCCCTGTCCCGGCGGCGGACCCTGCGGTGCGATACGCCCATGACGGCCGGAACCACCCTTGACCACGGGACGACGACCGCCGACCACGAGCTGGCCACGCTGCAACGCGAGCACGGCCGACCGCTTTTCGCCCTGCTGCTGCGGCTGTGCGACGGGGACCGGCAACGCGCCGAAGATCTCGTGCAGGAGACCTACGTACGCGCCTGGCAGCACCCCGAGGCCCTGCGCGCCGACGCCTTCGACTCGGTGCGGCCGTGGCTGCTGACCGTGGGCCGGCGACTGGCGATCGACGCCCGGCGAGCCCGGCAGGCACGGCCGCCGGAGGTCGGCGACGCCGTCCTGGAGAGCGCCCGGATCTGCGCCGACCACGCCGAGCGCTCGGCCGCGACGCTCGACGTCCGCGAGGCTGTGAAGACTCTCACTCCGGAACACCGTGAAGTCCTGGTGCTCGTGTACTTCCAGGGGGCGAGTGTTGCGGAAGCCGCCGAAACGCTCGGAATCCCACCCGGTACGGTGAAGTCCCGCGCGTACTACGCGCTGCGCGCCCTGCGCCGGGTTCTGCCGGGATACGCGCCCGAACTGCGGTGAAACCGAAGCCTCGGTCAAACCTCGGCAAAGCGCCTTGCCGACGACCCCGCCCGGGCAATCAGCTGTCCTCATCCGTGTTCCGGACCGGGGCGGGGTCCGGGCGACGCGCACGTGACGGAGGAAGGCAGGACGGGATGCTGGACAGAGGTCGACAGAGCACGGACGGCACCGGCGGCGCGCCGGCCGTCCCCATGGCCTGGTTCTACGCCGAGTACATCGCCGACGAACTGCTGCGCACCGGCGATCTGATGCCACCTACGTCCTTCGAGTTCCGGGCCGGCCGGGACGCGCTGGCACTCACCGTGTTCCTCTCCGACACCGACGGCGAACTCTCCGGCATCCGGGTCGTCTCCCAGCTGGAGACCTGGCTCTCGCTGACGGCGTACGACCAGCCGTGGCAGGACTGGGTGCGCGAGCGCATGGCCCAGCTCGCGGCCGCGGCGATCGCCTCGGGCGCCTCCTCACCGGACCTGGACCTCGCCGCGGAGGCATGGCGCTGGCTCCAGGAGACGGAGTTGCTCGCCCCCGACCTGGACGCGGTGCCGGGCGGCGGGCCGGTGGTCGGCGAGGAGGACGGCCCGAAGGTGTGGACCCCCGCCTGGCGGCTCGGGCTGCCCCTGGGACATCTCGCCATCCACCTCTTCTGAGACTCCCTCCGGCCCCTGTGGCCCCCTGCTGAGGCCGGCTCCGGCTTCTGCTGCCGAGGCTTCCCCCCGCCGACGTGTCCGCCTCCTACGGCCATGCTCCGGACCGCTTCGGGGGCTGCTTCGAGACCTTTCGGCTTGAATGATTCGGCTGCCCGGTGCGTACCGGTGGGTGCACCACGTGGTCCCACCCGCACCCAACGGCACGAGGATTCGGCATGAGGTCCCTGGAGAGGCATCGCGACGTCGGCGCTTACGCGCTCGGCGTGCTGGACGAGGCGGAAGCCTTCCGCTTCGAGGACCACCTCATGGAGTGCCCCCACTGCGCGGCGCACCTGACCGGATTCGGCCCCACCACATGGCAGTTGATGCTCTACCGTCGGGCCACGCCGCACCGGGTGCACGCACTCGCCCAGCCGGGACCCCGGCTGCTGGACCGGCTGCTCGGCGAGGTGGCGGCACGGCACCGGGCGCGGCGCCGGCGCTTCCTGTACGGCCTGGCCGCCGCGGTGGTGTTCGCCGGCGCCGGTCCCGGGATCGCCGTCCACGCGGCGCACGGCGCCCCGTCCGTACGGGTCACGGCGACGACCGACCCGGAGTCGGGCGTGTGGGCGCAGGTGACCAGCGAGGACGAGGGCTACGGCAGCGGGGTCGAACTGAAGGTGCGGGACCGGGCCGGTCCGCGTTCCTGCCGGCTGGTCGCCGTCGGCCAGGACGGCACCGAGCAGATCCTGGCCGGCTGGACCGTGCCGGGCCACGACGCCCGGACGAACACCCTGCGCGCCGCCTCCGCGCTGCACCCCGAGGAGATCGACCACTACGAGGTACGGACGGCCGGCGGGGCACGGCTGGCCACGCTGCCGGGCCGCTGAGCGCTCGGCCGGCCGGACCGCGGGCGCGGTGGTCCCCACGCGGCTCCGTGACGGCCGGACACACGGCTCCCCGCACCCTCCTGGAGGCGCTGTCCTGCCCGTGCGGGGGCTATTTCAGCAGCCGGGACATCCGGCGGTCCGCCAGCGGCTTGCCGCCCGTCTGGCAGGTGGGGCAGTACTGCAGGGACGAGTCGCTGAAGGACACCTCGCGGATGGTGTCGCCGCAGACCGGACAGGGCTCGCCGGTACGGCCGTGCACCCGCAGCCCGCTCCTCTTCTCCGCCTTGAGCCGCCCGGCGGCCAGGCCCCGGGAGCGGGCGACCGCCTCCGTCAGGGTGGTGCGCAGCGCCTCGTACAGCCGCCGGTTCTCCTCGGGCGTCAGGGACGCGGCGAGCTTGAACGGGGACATCTTCGCGGCGTGCAGGATCTCGTCGCTGTAGGCGTTGCCCACGCCGGCGATCAGGCTCTGGTCCCGCAGCGCGCCCTTGAGCTGCCGCCGCTCCTGGGCCAGCAGGGCCGCGAGGCGGGCCTCGTCGAAGTCGCCGGCGAGCGGGTCGGGACCGAGCCGGGCCACACCGGGCACCTGCTGCGGATCCCGCACGACGTACACCGCGAGCCGTTTCTGGGTGCCCGCCTCGGTCAGGTCGAAGCCCGCGCCGTTCTCCAGGGCGACGCGCAGCGCGAGCGGGCCCTTGCCGGGGCGCGGCGGGCCGTCCGGCAGCCGGTCCTTCCACTGCAACCAGCCCGCGCGGGCCAGGTGCGTCACGAAGCGCAGGCCCGTGTCCCCCTCGATGTCGAGGAACTTGCCGTGCCGGTGCACGGCCGTGACCTTGCTGCCCTCGAAGGCGCCGACCGGCGGGTCGTAGGTCTTCAGGACGCTGATCGCGACCGGCAGCACCCGGACGACCTCGTGGCCGACCAGGTGCTCGGTCAGGAAATCCTTGAGCGCTTCCACCTCGGGGAGTTCCGGCATACGTCCAGAGTGCCACCCGGGGCCCGGGCGGTCAGCCGCGCCGCCCCACCAGGAACTCGCACCACACGCACTTGCCGCCGCCCCGCGCCTCCACGCCCCAGACGTCGGCGAGCCGGTCCACCAGCAGCAGGCCGCGCCCGGAGACCTCGGACTCCCCCGCCTCCCGGCGCCGCGGCAGGGCGCTGGAGGAGTCCTCGACCTCGACGCGCACTCTGCGCTCGCGGCCGACGAGCACCCTGAGGGTGACGGTAGCGGAGCCCTCGGTGTGCATGAGGGCGTTGGTCATCAGCTCGTCCGCGGCCAGTTCGATCTCGTCGGTGTGCTCGCGGGCACCCCAGGCGCGGACCGCGGCCCGGATCATGTGCCGGGCCATCGCCAGGGCGTCCGGGTCACCGGGGGCCACGTGCTGCTGGAGCCGGCCGCCGCCCCGGGCGGCGTCCCGGCTCCGGCGGCGCAGCAGAAGCAGGGCCACGTCGTCGTCACCGCCGCGCTCCTCGGCGACGTCGATGAGCCGGTCGGCCAGCGCACGTACGTCCTCCGGGCCGGTGGCGATGAGCGCGGTGAGGGCCCGCACGCCGTCGTCGAGGTCGGCGCCGGGCTGTTCCACCAGGCCGTCGGTGCACAGCAGGAGGGTCTGTCCGGGGTCCAGCTCGAGGGTGGCGACCGGGTATTCGAGCTGCCCGAACTCGGCGGACAGACCGAGCGGCAGCCCGCCGTCGACCGCCACCCGGCGGCAGCTCCCGTCGGTGTGCCGGATCAGCGGGTCGATGTGCCCGGCCCGGACCACCTGGACCACCCCGGTGGCCAGGTCGGCCTCCGCGTACAGGCAGGTGGCGAACCGGTCGGTGTCCAGCTCGTGCAGGAAGACGGAGGCCCGGGCCATCACCGCCGCCGGGGTGTGTCCCTCGGCGGCGTAGGCGCGCAGCACGATGCGCAACTGGCCCATGACGGCCGCCGCGTGCGTGTCGTGCCCCTGGACGTCGCCGATGACCGCGCCGACCCGGCCGCCGGGCAGCGGGATCAGGTCGTACCAGTCACCGCCGATGTCCCGGCCGAGGGAGCCCGCGGCGGAGCCGGCGCGGTAGCGGACGGCGACGTCGGCGCCGCGCACGCTGGGGATGGTACGCGGCAGCATCGCCTGCTGGAGGCCCTGGGCGAGGTCCCTCTCCTGCTCGTAGAGCATGGCCCGTTGCAGGCTCTGCGCGATGCTGCTGCCGAGCGCGATCAGCACGGACCGCTCCTCGGTGGAGAAGCCGCGGCGGTCGCTGTAGAGCAGTCCCATGGCGCCGATCGGGCGGCCCTGGGCGATGAGCGGCAGATAGGCGGCGGAGGTGATGGAGAGGCCGATGATGTGCGGCCACAGGATCGGATAGTTCGCGGCGAAGTCCTCCGGCGATTCGATGAAGCGCGGGCTGAGCATGCGCACCGCCTCGCTCATCGGGTACTGCTCGTCGATCCCGGTGAGCAGGGTGCCGGGCACGAAGCTGCCCTCGGGTCCCTCGGCGACCAGCCGGATGCGGCCCGCCTCCACCAGGCCCATCACCAGGCTGGCCGCGCCCAGGTGGCGTACGCCGTCGGAGTCCTTGAGGGCGTCGATGACGTCCTGGACGCTGTGGGCGTGCGAGAGGGCGGCGGTGATGACCTGCACGACGTTGCTCTGCCTGCGGAAGGCGGCCTCCTGGGCGACCCGCAGACGGCGTCCCTCGCTGTCCTCCAGCTCCTGGGTGGCGTCGCGGACGATGCCGATGACGCGGCGCGGCCTGCCGGTGTGGTCGCGCCGGATGTAGCCCTGGGTGTGCGTCCAGCGGTACCGTCCGTCCCGGCGGCGGATGCGGAAGTACGCTCCGTAGTTCTCGCTGCCGTCCTTGATGGCCCGCGAGATCACGGCGTCGATCCGGCTCGCCTCGGTCTGGGGGATCCGGAGGCCGAGCGACTCCAGGCGCCCGTCGAATTCCTCGGGGAACAGGTCGAACACCTCGTATGCCTGGGCATCCATGTGGTACAGACCGGTACCCAGGTCCCAGTCGAAGGTGCCCATGCGGTTGAGCGCCAGGAACGGATCCGGGTGAGCCGGCCAGTCGTCCGGGACTGACAGGGCGCTCGCTCCCCGATCAGCCATGGGGCCACCTTGCCAGGATTCGTCCGATTCTTCGAGTGGTGCCGGTGCGGCCACGGCGACGCTCAGCGGCCGAGGGCGCCGGCGGGGCCGTCGAGGATGCCGCCGCCGACGGTGCCGGCGTCCGGCACCGGGCCGGCGCCTGCGGGCCGGGCGGGCGTGTCCGGGCCGGTTCCCGGGCCGCCGGGGCGGCCCGGGGCGGCTCCCGGCTCCGCCGCGGGGGCCGGGAGCGGACGGGACGCGGACGGAACCGGACGGGCATCCGCGGTGGCCGGGCGGGCGGCCGGAGGCACCCGGCGGGCCGCCGGGGGAATCGGGCGCGCGGCCGGAGCGCCGTCCGCGCGGACCGGCTGGGCCGTCCGGGTGAGCGGGGACGGCGGCGCCGCGGTGGCCACGGTGGCCGTGGAGTCCGCGGAGGGACCGGGTCCCGGGGCATCCGACGGCTCCGGGCGGGCCGGGCCGCCCGACCGGGTGACCCGGCCGGCACCGCCGCCGGGGTGGGCGAGGAGCGGCGCAACCGAGCGCACCGCGAGCACACTGACCGTGACGATGGTTCCGGTGGGTATCCGCACCGCGTTTCTCCGACCTCGTTCGGGCACTGTCGGGGCATTTCGTGACCATTGTCTGTGTCGCTCCGCCGGGTCACGCAAGCGGAGCGGTGCGGTACGGAGAGTGCGGCACGGAGAGTGGGGTACGCGCCCGCGGGTGACACTGGAAGAAGGAGCGCACGGCCGTGGACTGGTTCACCGCACCCGAGTACTGGCTGAGCCGACTGGTGTTCCAGCGGGCTCTGGCCGCCGTGTACCTGGTCGCGTTCCTGACGGCCGTCCTCCAGTTCCGCGCCCTGATGGGCGAGCGCGGGATGCTGCCGGTCCCCCGGTTCGTGGCGCGGGTGCCGTTCCGGCGCGCGCCGAGCCTTTTCCACCTGCACTACTCGGACCGCTTCTTCGCCGCTTGCTGCTGGACGGGCTGCGCCGTGTCGGCGGCGCTCCTCGCGGGCCTGGACTCCCGGCTCCCGCTGGCGGGCGCGATGCTGTTGTGGCTGGTCCCCTGGGCGCTGTACCTGTCGATCGTGAACGTCGGCCAGACCTGGTACGCGTTCGGCTGGGAGTCGCTGCTGCTGGAGGTCGGTTTCCTCGCCGTGTTCCTCGGCAACGACGAGGTCGCTCCTCCGGTGGTGGTGCTGTTCCTGCTGCGCTGGATCCTGTTCCGGCTGGAGTTCGGCGCGGGTCTGATCAAGATGCGCGGCGATCCGTGCTGGCGGAAGCTGACCTGCCTCTACTACCACCACGAGACCCAGCCTATGCCGGGCCCGCTGAGCTGGTTCTTCCACCGGCTGCCGAGGCCGTTGCACCGGGTGGAGGCGGCGGCGAACCACGTCACCCAACTCGTGGTGCCCGTCCTGCTGTTCACCCCGCAGCCGGTGGCGACGGCCGCGGCGGCGCTGATGATCGTCACGCAGCTGTGGCTGGTGCTGTCCGGCAACTTCTCCTGGCTGAACTGGATCACCATCGTGCTGGCGCTCTCCGCGATCCGGTACCCGGGCACACCCCCGCGGCTGCCCGCGGCCCCGCTCTGGTACGTGGGTGTGGTGCTCGCCGCCGCCGCGCTCGTCGTGTTCCTCAGCCACCGCCCGGTGGTCAACATGGTCTCCCGGCGCCAGGTGATGAACCGTTCCTTCGACCCGCTGCACCTGGTGAACACCTACGGCGCTTTCGGCAGCGTGAGCCGGATCCGCTACGAGGTGGTGGTCGAGGGCACGCTGGACGCCGTACCGCGCGCGGACGAGGGGTGGCGGGAGTACGAGTTCAAGGGCAAACCGAGTGATCCACGGCGCTGGCCGCGCCAGTTCGCCCCTTACCATCTGCGGCTGGACTGGCTGATGTGGTTCGCCGCGCTGTCGCCCGCCTACGCCGGGGAGTGGTTCGCCGGCCTGGTGGAGCGGCTGCTGGAGAACGACCGCGACACACTGCGGCTGCTGCGCCGTTCACCGTTCCCGGCGGACCGGCCGCCGCGCTACATCCGCGCCCGCCTCTTCCGCTACCGCTACACGACCTGGCAGGAACTGCGGGCGACGGGCGCCTGCTGGGAGCGCACGTACGTCCGCGAGTTCCTGCCGCCGACCCGGCTGGCGGCGACCGCTCAGATGCCGTAGACCCGGGCGGCGGTGCCCTCGAAGACCGCGGCGCGCTCGGCCGGAGCGAGCTGTGCGGTCAGGTCCCGGGCCGTGGCGAGCACCCGGCCGTACGACGCCGCCAGGGTGCACACCGGCCAGTCGGAGCCGAACATCAGCCGGTCGGGCCCGAAGGCGGCCAGCGCCGTGTCGGTGTACGGGCGCAGGTCATCGGTCGTCCAGGACGCCGGGTCGGCCTCGGTGACCAGTCCGGAGAGCTTGGCGACCGTGTTGGGGAGCGCGGCGAGCGCCCGGAGGTCCGCCGTCCAGGACCCGGCCCCGCCCGAGGCGACGGGCGGCTTGCCCAGGTGGTCCAGGACGAAGGTCAGCCGGGGCAGCGCCGCCGCGGCCCGGGCCGCCGCCGGCAGCTGGTGGGGCAGGACGACGAGGTCGTAGACCAGGCCCGCGTCGGCCACCGCCGCGAGGCCCCGGTGGACGTCCGGGCGCAGCAGCCACTCGGGGTCGGGTTCGCCCTGGACCTGGTGGCGGATGCCCTTCAGGTACCGGCCGCCGGGGAGTGCGCGCAGCCGGGCGAGTTCGTCGGCGACGTCGGGCCGGGTGAGGTCGGTCCAGCCGACGACCGCCGCGATCAGCTCGTGCCGGTCGGCGAGGGCCAGGAACTCCGGTGTCTCCTCGGCCGCGGTGACGGTCTGGACCAGGACGGTGCGGTCCACTTCGGCCGCGTGTGCCTCCGGTTCCAGGTCCTGGACCGTGAAGGTGCGCCGGATCGGCTGGAGTTCCGGCCCGGTGATCCATTCCTGGTCGCGCACCGCGAGGTCCCACACGTGGTGGTGGGCGTCCACCGTCATGGCAGCTCCCCGACGTGCGCGGCCTCGGGCGCGGTGGTCCGGTCCGGGTGGACCTCGGTGTGCGGGACGGCTCTCAAGACGGCTCCTTCTCGGTTCTCGTGCCGGTGCGGTGGGTCACGACGGCTCCCCGGTCAGCAGGCCGGTGTCGCGCAGTTCGTGCCAGAACGCGTCCGGCACCGGGGTGCCGAACTGCTCGGCGGTGTCCCGGACCTCGGCCGCCGAGCGGGCGCCGACCAGGACGGCGGCGACCGCCGGGTGCGCGGCGCAGAAGGCGAGGGCGGCGCCCCTGAGGGTGATGCCGTGCCGGTCTGCGACCGCGTTCATGCGCAGCGCCCGGTCGAGCAGTTCGGCGGGCACCCGGGCGTAGTCGTAGGTCGCCGAGGGCTTCGGGTCGGCCAGCAGACCGGAGTTGAACGCGCCGCCGATGACGACGGACACGCCCCGACAGGCGGCGGCCGGCAGCAGTTCGGTCCGGGCCCGCTGGTCGAGCAGGGTGTAGCGGCCCGCGCACAGCACCACGTCCACGTCCGTGTCGCGGACGAAACGGGTGAGCATCTCCGCCTGGTTCATGCCGGCGCCGATCGCGCCCACCACGCCCTGCGCGCGCAGTTCCTCCAGGGCGGGGTAGCCCTCGCGGAACGCCTGCTCGGCGTGGTGGTCCGGGTCGTGCAGGTAGACCACGTCGACCCGGTCGAGGCCGAGCCGTTGCAGGCTGGACTCCAGACTGCGGCGGACGCCGTCGGCGCTGAAGTCCCAGACGCGGCGGTGGGTGGCGGGCACCGCGAAGCCGTTGGCGAGGTCGTCGCCGCCCGCCGTCGACGGTTCCAGGCGCCGGCCCACCTTCGTGGAGACGGTGTACTGGTCGCGGGGCAGCTCCCGCAGGGCCGCGCCGAGGCGGCGTTCGGCCAGGCCGAGGCCGTAGTGCGGGGCCGTGTCGAAGTAGCGGACGCCCCGCTCCCAGGCCGCGGCCACCGCCTCGTGCGCCTGCTCGTCGCCGACCTCGGTGTACAGGTTGCCAATGCTCGCGGTACCGAGGGCCAGGGCGCTGACCGGGACGCCGCTGCGGCCGAGGGTGTTCACCGGGCCTCCGGGCGCAGCCGCAGCCCCTGCATGCCGCCGTCGACGGCGAGGGAGGTGCCGGTGGTGGCACCGGACAGGGGGCTCGCCAAGTAGGCGATGGCGCCCGCGACTTCGGCCGCGGAGACGAGCCGGCCGGTGGGCTGGCGGGCTTCCAGGGCGGCGCGTTCGGCCGCCGGGTCGGCGGCGGAGTCCAGCAGCCGGCCGATCCACGGGGTGTCGGCGGTACCGGGGTTGACGCAGTTGACGCGGATGCCCTCGGGGAGGTGGTCGGCGGCCATGGCGAGGGTCAGGGAGAGGACGGCGCCCTTGGTGGCGCCGTACAGGGCCCGCCTGGGCAGGCCGGCGGTGGCGGCGATCGAGCAGGTGTTGACGATGGCGGCGTGCCGGGAGCGGCGCAGGTGGGGCAGGGCGGCGCGGGCGGCGCGGACCATGCCGACGACGTTGACGTCGAAGACGCGGTGCCATTCGTCGTCGGTGTTGTCCTCGACGGTGCCCTGGGCGCCAATGCCCGCGTTGTTGACCAGCACGTCCAGGACGCCGTCGGTGCCGAGTTCCGCCGCCGCCGCGTCCACCGCGGCGCGTACGGAGGCGTCGTCGCTGACGTCGGCGCGCAGTCCGAGCAGCGGCTTGTCGACCGCGGACGGGTCCAGATCGAGGACGGCGACCCGGGCGCCGCGTGCGGCCAGGAGCTCGGCGGTGGCCCGGCCGATCCCGGACGCGCCGCCGGTCACCAGGGCCGTCAGTCCCTCGAAGTCGTTCATGCCGCGTGTCCCTTCCGGGTCTCGGGGTCGGCGGCCCAGTAGGTGCCGCCGGGGTAGGTGTAGCGCGCGATGGACTCGGGCCGCATGGCGGCGGAGAAGCCGGGCGCGGTGGGGGCCGCGTAGTGGCCGTCGTGGACGACCACCGGGTCGAGGAAGTGCTCGTGCAGGTGGTCGACGTATTCGATGACCCGGTCGTCGGTGGTGCCGGAGACCGCCAGGTAGTCGAACATCGACAGGTGCTGGACGAGTTCGCACAGGCCCACCCCGCCCGCGTGCGGGCAGACCGGGACGCCGAACTTGGCCGCGAGCAGCAGGATCGCCAGGTTCTCGTTGACGCCGCCGACCCGGGCCGCGTCGATCTGCACGATGTCGATGGCGTCGGCCTGGAGCAGTTGCTTGAAGACGATGCGGTTGTGCACGTGCTCGCCGGTGGCGACCTTGACCGGGGCCACCGCCCGGCGGATCGCGGCGTGGCCGAGGACGTCGTCGGGGCTGGTGGGCTCCTCGATCCAGTACGGGTCGAACTCGGCGAGCGCCCGGGTCCACCGGATCGCCTCGTCGACGTTCCAGCGCTGGTTGGCGTCGACGGCCAGCCGGATGCCGGGTCCGACGGCGGCGCGGGCTGCGCGGCAGCGGCGCACGTCGTCGTCGAGGTCGGCGCCGACCTTCAGTTTGATCTGCCGGAAGCCGTCGGCGACGGCCTGGGAGGCGAGCCGGGTGAGTTTCTCGTCGTCGTAACCGAGCCAGCCCGCGGACGTGGTGTAGCCCGGGTAGCCGCGCTCCAGGAGGCGGGCCCGGCGCTGTTCGGCCCCGGCCCGGCCGCGGCGCAGCAGGGCCAGCGCCTCGTCGGCGGTGAGCGCGTCCGTGAGGTAGCGGAAGTCGATCTGCCGCACGATCCACTCGGGGTCGGCGTCCGCGAGCAGTTGCCACAGCGGCTTCGCGGCCCGCTTGGCGGCGAGGTCCCACACGGCGTTGACCACGGCCCCGATCGCCATGTGCATCACGCCCTTCTCGGGTCCGAGCCAGCGCAGTTGGCTGTCCCCGATCAGGTCCGCGAAGAGGGATCCCGGGTCGTCGCACATTTCCTCGACGGAGCGGCCGACCACGTGGTTCCGCAGCGCCTCGATCGCGGCGACCTGGACATCGTTGCCCCGCCCGATGGTGAAGGTGAACGCGTGCCCCTCGTGTCCGTCGGCGGCGTCGGTGCGCAGCACGACGTACGCCGCGGAGTAGTCGGGGTCCGGGTTCATCGCGTCGGACCCGTCCAGCTCGCGCGAGGTCGGGAAGCGGATGTCGTGGGTGTCGACCGCGATGACGCGGGCCGGGGTCGGGGACACAGAATGCCTTTCGGTCGGTGGAAGGTGGGGGTCAGTCCTGGGCCCGGCCCGTGGTCACGCGGGCGATCATGAGGGCGAGCAGGATGATTCCGCCGTAGATGGCCTGGATCCAGAACGAGGGCACCTGGGCGAGGGTGAGCAGGTTCTGGACGACGCCGAGCAGCAGGACACCGGTCAGCGCGCCGAACATGGTGCCCTTGCCGCCGTCCAGGCTGATGCCGCCGATGACCGCGGCCGCGAACACCGTGAAGATCATGTTGTTGCCCTGGTTGGCGCTGATCGCGCCGACGTACCCGGTCTGCATGATGCCGCCGACCGAGGCGAGGACCCCCGCGACGACGAACACGCCGAGCATCACCCGTTCGACGCGGATGCCCGCCGCGCGGGCCGCCTCCACGTTGCCGCCGATGGCGTACAGGGCGCGGCCGACACGGTGGTACCTCAGCACCAGTCCGGCCACCGCGAAGGCGACGGCGGCCAGCCACACGGACAGGGGGACGGAGAGGAAGGTGGTGGTCGCGAGCGAGTAGAAGCTGTCCGGCATGCCGAAGAGGGTCTTGCCCTTGGTCGCGCCGACCAGCAGGCCGCGCAGCACGATCAGCATGGCCAGCGTCACGATGAACGCGTTGAGCCGGAACTTCACGACCAGGACGCCGTTGAAGGCGCCGACCAGTGCGCCGGCCACCAGGACCGCCAGCAGGGCGAGCGGGGCCGGGAACTCCGTTCCCCAGCCGGACTGGGCGGCGGGCAGCACGAGGAGCGCGCCGACCGCGGGCGCGATGCCGACGACCGACTCCAGGGACAGATCGAACTTGCCGGTGATGAGCACCAGCGACTCGGCGAGGACGACCATCGCGAGCGCGGCCGAGGCGCCGAGGATGGAGATCAGGTTGCGTTCGGTGAGAAACGAGTCGTTGACCACCGCGCCGAGCACCAGGAGCAGCAGCAGGGCCGGGACGAGGGCGAGTTCGCGGGCCCGGCGGAGCAGCACCGTCCGGGCCGCGCGCGGGTCGGCGGCGCGCGCCGGCGCCACCGGCACGGCCTTGGTGTCAGCCATGGTCCACTCCTTCGATGGAGGCGATCAGCTCGTGGTCGCGCCAGCCGGCCGGGTGTTCGGCGACGATGCGGCCGTGGAAGAGGACGAGGACCCGGTCGCAGCGGCGCAGGTCGTCCAGTTCGTCGGAGACGACGAGCACGGCGGTGCCGTCGTCGCGGGCGCTGTCCATGCGGGTCAGCAGGGACTCCTTGGACTTCACGTCGACGCCCGCGGTCGGATTGATGAGGACGAGCAGGCGGGGCTCGGAGGCGAGGGCGCGGGCCATGACGACCTTCTGCGCATTGCCGCCGGACAGGTCGGAGACGGGCTGTTCGGGGCCCTCGGCGTGGATGTCGAGGCGTTCGATCAGCTCGCCGGCGAAACCCCGCTTGCGGTCGGTGCCGACGAAGCCGAGGCGGCCGAGCCGGTCCAGGACGCTCATGGTGGTGTTGTCGCCGATGGTCATGCCGGGGACCAGGCCCTGCTCGTGCCGGTCCCGGGGCACGCAGCCGACCCCGGCGCGCAGCGCGGCGCGTACGTCGCCGAACGGGAGGTCGCGCCCGTCGATCCGGGCCGAGCCACCGGTCGGGGTGTGCAGTCCGGCGAGGGACTCGGCCAGTTCGATCTTGCCGCTGGCGCTGCTGCCGGCGATCCCGAGGACCTCGCCGCGGCGGACCGTGAGGTCGATGCCGTCGTACGCGGCGGAGGTGAGGCCGCGCACGTCGAGCACGACGGGTGCGTCCGCGGCCACCGTGTCGCGGGTGTTCTCCTGGGCCGCGACCGACTCCCCGGCCATGGCCTCCACGAGGGCCGCGCGCGGCAGTTCGGCCACCGGGGCCGTGACGATCCAGCGGGCGTCGCGCAGCACCGTGACGGTCTGGCAGACCTCGTACACCTCCTGGAGGTGGTGCGAGATGAACAGGAAGGTGACGCCGGACTCCTGGAGCGTGCGCATCCGGGCGAACAGCCGCTCGATCTCCCGGTTGTCGAGCTGCGCGGTCGGCTCGTCGAGGACGATGAACCGGGCGCCGAAGCTGAGTGCCCGGGCGATCTCCACCATCTGGCGGTCCTCGACCTTGAGGTCGGCGGTGCGCGCCTCGGGGTCGACCTGCACGTCCCAGGTGTCCAGGAGGGTGGCGGCCTCGGCGCGCAGCCGGCGCCAGCTGATGAACCCCCGGCTGACCGGCTGCCGGTTGATGAAGAGGTTCTCGGCGACCGTCAGCTCCGGGACGACCGTGGGCTTCTGGTACACGCAGGCGACGCGGCGCCGCCAGGCGTCCCGGTCGGCGAGCGGGGGTGCGGGCTCGCCGTCGAAGCGGACGGTGCCCTCGTCGGGGGCCTGAAGGCCGGTGAGAACGTTGACCAGGGTGGACTTGCCCGCGCCGTTGCGGCCGACGAGGGCGTGCGACTCGCCGGGCAGCACGGTGAGCCGGCCGTCGGCGAGGGCCACGGTGGGCCCGTAGCGCTTGACGATGCCCTGGGCTTCCACGAGAGGGGTGGCGAGTGGGGTGCTCATTTGACCGAGTTGCCCCACAGCTTGGGGTCGTCGACGTTGTCCTTGGTGACCAGCGGGGCGGGCAACTGATCTTCCAGGATGCCGCTGGGCAGCTTGACGATGGTGGAGTCGTGGTCGGTCGGCCCGGGCTCGAACGTCTTCCCCTCCATCGCGGCCTTGATGTAGTACAGGCCGTACTTGGCGTAGGCGTCCGCGGGCTGTGAGACGGTGGCGTCGATCTCGCCCTTGCGGATGGCGTCGAACTCCTGCGGGATGCCGTCGTTGGAGACGATGGCGATGTGGCCCTGCTGCCCCGCCGTCTTCAGCATGCCCTTGGACTTGAGGGTCTGCAGGGTGGGCGCCAGGTAGACGCCGCCTGCCTGCATGTAGATGCCCTTGATGTCGGGGTTGGCGTTCAGCAGTGTGTCCAGTTTGGAGGCCGCGGTGTCGGACTCCCACTTGGCGGGGATCTCCAGGACCTTCAGGTCCGGGTACTTCTTGCTCACACAGGACCGGAACGCCTCGGACCGTTCACGGCCGTTGACCGAGGCGAGGTCGCCCATGATCTGGACGACCTTGCCGCTCTTGACGTGCTGCCCCAGGTAGTCGCACGCCTTCTCGCCGTAGGCCACGTTGTTGGCGCGGACGACCATGGCGACCTTGCCCTTGTCCGGGGCGACGTCCACCGCGACGACCGGCACGCCCTTGCGTTCGGCCTGGTCGAGCCCCGCCTCGATGGCGGCGCTGTCGAGCGGCGCGACGACCAGGCCCTTGACGCCCTGGTTCAGCTCGTTGTTGATGTCGGTGATCTGCTGCGAGGGGTCGCTGTTGGAGTTGACCGTCTTCAGTACGTCGACGCCCTCGGACTTCGCCGTCTTCGGCACGTAGTCGTTGTACGACTGCCAGAACGGCGAGGTCAGCAGCGGCAGGATCACGCCCACCTTGCCGGTGCCGCCGCCTGCGGCGCCGGAGGCGCCGTCGTCCTTGGTGCTGCCGCACGCGGCGAGCGCGAGCGAGGCACCGACGGCCAGGGCCGTCGCGCCGATGATCCGGGTCCGGTTCCGCTTCCTCGGTGACCTCAGTGTTCCGCCGGGCATCTGCTGGCTCCTAGTCGACGTCGTCTGGCCGATGCCCGCATACTTATCAGACCACTCGGCTTCCACAACACCCCTGCGGTGCTGTCTTTCCCGTAAAACGGCCATAGTGGTCCGACCACATCAGTGATTAGACTGCGGCGCACCGGTGACAGGAGGAGTGGCGTGGACGAGACAGCCCCGCAGAAGGGCACCGTGACCGAGCGCGCCATCGAGCGGATCAAGGCGATGATCGCCGAGGGCCGGCTGGAACCGGGCGAGCGGCTGCCCACGGAGCGCGATCTCGCCGCCCAGCTGGGCATCTCCCGCAGCTCGATGCGGGAGGCGATCCGGGCGCTGACGGTGCTCGGCGTCCTGGAGGCCCGGCACGGCTCGGGCATCTACGTCACCGCGCTGGAGGCCGGCGACCTGCTGGAGACCTTCGGGGTGGTCGCCGACCTGTCACGCGGCCCGCGCCTGGTGGAGCTGCTGGAGGTGCGCCGGATCCTGGAGTCCACGGCGACCGCGATGGCCGCCGCGCGCATCACCCCGGACCGGCTCGCCGAGGTGGAGAAACACCTGGCGGCGATGAACGCGACCGACGACCCCGAGGAGATCCTCGCCCACGACCTGGCCTTCCACCGGGAGATCGTGAGTGCGGCGGGCAACGAGACCATGGCCGCGATCCTGGACGGCCTGTCCTCCCGGACGTTCCGGGCCCGGGTCTGGCGTGGGTACCAGGAGGAGGGCGCGTTCGCGCGTACCCGCCGTGAGCACGCCGCCATCCACCGGGCGCTGGCGGCCCACGACCCGGAGGCGGCCCGGGCCGCGGCGGCGGCGCACGTCGGCGAGGTGGAGGAGTGGCTGCGGGCCCAGCTTCGCGCTCCGCTGGGTGAGGCGTGACAGCCCCTCCGGGTGAGGCGTGGCAGTTCCTCCGGGTGGGAGGTGACGGTCCTCCGTCGGGCGCGGCGGCGTCGTGGCTTGGCGCGCAGTTCCCCGCGCCCCTAAAAGGGCGCGCCCCTGGCGGTCGGTCGTCGGGCTCGGCCGCGTCGTGGCTGGGCGCGCAGTTCCCCGCGCCCCTAAAACGCTGACGGTCCTCCGTCGGCCGCGGGCGCGTCGTGGCTGAGCGCGCAGTTCCCCGCGCCCCTGACAGGGAGCGTCTCTGGCGGAGAGGGTGTTCGGGGCCGTGGGGTGGGTGGTGTGGCCCACGGCCCCGGTGTTCAGGCTCGTCGCAGGCGGAGCGTCATCAGTTCGAACGGGCGCAGCCGTACGGTGATGCGCGCGCCGTCCCGGACGGGGGCGGTCGCCTCGGACAGCGGGCGCTCCAGCAGGTCGGTGACCTCGACGTCAGCGATCTCGAAACCGGCCGTCAGGGTGGCGGCGGCCCGGCCCCCGTGGGCCTCGTGGAAGCGGACCACCACGTCCCCGCTGCCGTCGTCGGCCAGCTTGAGCGCGGTGACGACGACCGCGTCGTCGTCCACCGTCACCAGCGGCGCGACCTCCCCCGCGCCCTCGACGCGGCGCTCCGGCACATTGATCCGCCAGCCCTCGCGGACCGCGTCGCCGATGTCCGCGCCCGGCACCAGCGCGTGCCGGAAGCGGTGGACGCCCTGGTCGGTCTCCGGGTCGGGGAAGCGCGGGGCACGCAGCAGGGAGACCCGGACCGTGGTGGTGGTGCCGCGGTCGCCGTCGGTACGGACCGTACGGGTCACGTCGTGGCCATACGTCGAGTCGTTGACGACGGCGACGCCCCAGCCCGGCTCGGCCAGCTGCACGAAGCGGTGGTTGCACGCCTCGAACTTGGCCGCCTCCCACGAGGTGTTGGTGTGGGTGGGCCGGTGGAAGTGCCCGTACTGGGTCTCCGACGCGTACCGTTCGGCGTGCACGTCGAGCGGGAAGGCCAGCTTGAGGAACTTCTCCGTCTCGTGCCAGTCGACCTCGGTGTCCACGACCAGGCGCCGCTCCCCCGGCGGCAGGGACAGCACCTGGACGGCACGCGAGTCACCGAAGGACCGCTCGATCCGCACCGAGCCGCCGTCCTCGCCCGCCGTGACCGCGTCCGCGTCGGTCAGGTCGACGACCGTGTTGCGGTAGAACTCGTCCACGTCCCAGGCGTCCCACATGTTCGGGAAGTCCGGGTGCAGCTGGAGCAGGTTAGCGGCGCACCCGGGTGCGACGCTCTCGCGGTCGGCCTCGATGTCGTACACGGACACCACCAGGCCCCGCTCGTCGATCTCCACGCGCAGCAGGCCGTTGTCGAGGACGTGTCCGCCGTCCGGCCGGGGCGTGAGCCGGGTGCCGCCCGCCGCCCGCGGGGCACCGGCGCCGCCCGCGGGGATCCCGGCGCGGGCGTGCGGGGCCGCGTTGAACACCAGCGGGACCGTGCCCTCGCCGGCCAGCGCGCGTTGGGCGGCGTCGATGATGCCGGTCAGTTCCCCGGCCAGCCGCTCGTAGGTCGCCCGGGCCTCGCGGTGCACCCAGGCGATGGAGGAGCCGGGCAGGATGTCGTGGAACTGGTGCAGCAGCACCGTCTTCCAGATCCGGTCCAGTTCCTCGTACGGGTAGCGGAACCCGGTGCGGACGGCGGCCGTGGCCGCCCACAGCTCGGCCTCGCGCAGCAGGTGCTCGCTGCGCCGGTTGCCCTGTTTGGTCTTCGCCTGGCTGGTGAGGGTGGCCCGGTGCAGCTCCAGGTACAGCTCGCCGACCCAGACCGGCGGCTCGGGGTACTCGGCCTCGGCCTTGTCGAAGAACGCCTGCGGTGTCTCCCACACGACCTGCGCGGAGCCTTCGAGGTCGCGCAGCCGGGCGGCCTTGGCGACCATCTCGCGGGTGGCGCCGCCGCCGCCGTCGCCCCAGCCGGTGGGGGCGAGGGAGTGCCGGGCGACGCCCTTGTCCTTGAAGTTGCGGGCCGCGTGGGCGATCTCGCTGCCCTTCATGGAGCAGTTGTAGGTGTCGACCGGCGGGAAGTGGGTGAAGATCCGGGTGCCGTCGATGCCCTCCCACTGGAAGGTGTGGTGCGGGAACCTGTTCGTCTGCGACCAGGAGATCTTCTGGGTGAGCAGCCGAGTCGAGCCCGCGGCCCGGATGATCTGCGGCAGGCCGGCGGCGAAGCCGAAGGTGTCGGGCAGCCAGGCTTCGTCGTTCTCGATGCCGAACTCGTCCAGGAAGAACCGCTTGCCGTGCACGAACTGCCGGGCCATCGCCTCCGAGCCGGGCATGTTGGTGTCGGACTCCACCCACATGCCGCCGGCCGGCACGAACCGGCCCTCCGCGACCGCCTTCTTCACCCGCGCCCACACCTCGGGCCGGTGCTCCTTGATCCACGCCCACTGCTGGGCCTGGGACATGGCGAAGACGAAGTCCGGCTCGTCCTCCAGCAGGGCCGTCATGTTCGACGTGGTCCGGGCCACCTTGCGGACCGTCTCACGCAACGGCCACAGCCACGCGGAGTCGATGTGCGCGTGACCGACGGCACTGATGCGGTGCGCGGAGGGCACGGCAGGGGCGGCGAGCACCCCGGCGAGCTGTTCCCTGGCGCGGGCCGCCGTGCCGCCCACGTCCTGAAGGTCGACCGCGTCGAGGGCGCGCTCCACCGCCCGCAGGATCTCCCAGCGGCGGGCCGACTCCACGGGCAGTTCGGCCATCAGCTCGCCGAGCACTTCCAGGTCCATGACCAGGTGCCACACCGTCTCGTCGAAGACGGCGAGGTCCATGCGGGTCAGCGTGTACTGCGGCTCGGTGCCCGCGGTCTCCTTGTCGCCGAGCTGTGTGGGCAGGAAGGGGTGGTAGTCGAGGATGACGGGGTTGGAGGCGGCCTCGATGTGCAGCCGCACCTCCTCGCCGCCCGCGGCGGGCGCCCCGACGCGGACCCACTGGTTGCGCGGGTTGAGGCCCTTCACCGGGGTGCCGTCCGGCCGGTAGACCAGGCCCTCGCACTGGAAGCCGGGCATGTTCTCGTCGAAGCCGAGGTCGAGCAGTGCCTCGACGGTGCGCCCGGCCCAGGTCTCGGGCACGGTCCCGGTCACCCGGAACCAGCTGGTGCCCCACGGAGCACCCCACCGCGCGCCCACCTCGATCGGCTCGGGCTCGGCGGCAAGCCCCTCCTCGACCGGCACGGGTTCGCCGGGGGCATGCCAGACCGCGACCTGGAGCGGCACGGACTCGGGGTGGACGGCGGGACGGATGCGCTCGTCGAGGACGCGCTTGAGACGGCCCTCGACGAGGCTGCGGTCGTCATGCATACGGGATGCTCCGTAGGTCGTACGTCAGCTGGTGGTTACCAGGTGTGGGTGGCGGTCGCGGGGGCCGACGAGGAGTACGGCTCCCCCACGGCGCGCACTTCGAATCGTGCCTCCCGCTCGCCCTGGCCGGGCTGGAGGCCGGTCACGAAGTATGCCCGCCGGCAGGTGCCGCCGGGAAAGCGCCGGGTGCCGTCGGGCAACGGCCACCGCCGACCACCAGATCTTCAGGCTGTGCCGGGTGATGCCGGTGCCGGGGCTGCCGGCGGGCAGCGGGTCCGGGTACCGGTGTGCGGCGTACGGCGCGGTGGCGGCGGCGATGCGTGGGGCCGCCGCCGCCACGGGCAGGGCGGGCGCCGGGGCCGCCGCGGTCGGCGGGCGGGCCGGTGCGTCCGGTGGGGTTCACGAGCGGGTGCCTCCTGGTGGGGTGCGGAGTACCTGATCGGGAGTGACGACTTCGGTGATGCCGCGCGCGGCCAGATGGTCGCGGTCGTCCGCGCGCTCGTCGAGCACGGTGGTGGGCCGGGCACCGTCGGCGACCAGCCGGAAGAAGGCGTCGAAGACGGGCCCGCCGGGGGCGCAGTGGGAACGCCGGGCCGGATCGGCGGGGACGACGAGGGCGGTGGCGCGGGTGGCGGGTGCCGGCCGCGGCTGCCGGGCCGCCGCCGCGAGGACGCGGGCGAGGTCCTTGGGCCGCCGGTCGTTGGTGAGCAGGCCGAGCCCGTATTCGAGTTCGGGGAAGTCGGCGAGGTCACGGGAGACGTCGTGCGAGCACCACCAGGTGATACCCCACAGGCCGGGGCAGTCGAGCGCGTTCGCGACCGTGGCTTCGGTGAAGGCGGCGGCGTGCTCGGCCGGGATCAGCGGGGCGGGGGCGCCGACCTCCTGGAGCCAGACGGGGCGGTGCGGGTCGTCGGCCCATGCCTTGCTCAGCTCGACCAGGTAGGCGGCGTGGTGCTCGGTCGGCACGGAGACCCGTCCGTGACGCTGGGCGGTGCCGTTGAACACCCAGGAGTGCACGGCGGTCAGGTCGCCGACGCGGGCCGAGTGCGCGGGGGTGAACGGCTGGTCGTCCTGGTACCAGGCGGCGTCGTACGAGGCGTGCAGGTGCAGCTTGTCCGGGGCGCCCTCGGCACAGGCCGCGAGCAGCCGGGTCAGCCAGCGCTCGGCCTGGTCGGGGGTGATGCGGTCGGGGTCGGGGTGCGGCCCGGCGGCGAACTGGTTGACCTCGTTGCCGACGGTCATGCCGATGAAGTTCGGCCGGTCGGCGAGGGCGGCGGCCAGGGTGCGCAGATAGTGTGCCTCGCCCTCGACCACGTCCGGGTCGGTGAAGATGTTGCGCCGGTGCCAGGTCCGGGTCCAGGCGGGCAGGAAGTCGAAGCTCGACAGATGGCCCTGGAGCCCGTCGACGTTGACGTCGAGCCCGCGTTCGGCGGCGGCGTCGGCGAGCGCCACCAGGTGCTCGACGGCGCGCGGCCTGACCAGGGTGCGGTTGGGCTGGAACACGGGCCACAGCGGGAAGACCCGGATGTGGTCCAGGCCCAGCGCGGCGATCGAGTCGAGGTCGGCGCGTACGGAGTCCGGGTCGAAGTCGAGCCAGTGGTGGAACCACCCTTCGCTGGGCGTGTAGTTGACGCCGAAGCGCACGGCAGAGGACATGGAGTTCCCGGTTCTTTAGTGCGTACGTGGGGAGTTCGGGTGTCTCAGCCCTTCACCGCGCCCTCGCCGACGCCACGGAAGAAGTACCGCTGCAAGCAGGCGAACAGGGCGATCAGCGGGGCGACGGCGATGACCGTGCCGGCGGCGACGAGGCGTTCGTCGTTGGCGAAGGTGCCGTGCAGATAGTTGAGTCCGACGGTGAGGGTGAACTTGGACGGGTCGCTGAGCACGATGAGCGGCCACAGGAAGTCGTCCCAGGCGCTCATGAAGGCGAAGATCGCGACGACGGCGAGGGTGCCCTTGACGGCGGGCAGGGCGATGCGCAGGAAGCGCTGCCAGGCGTTGGCGCCGTCGACGAAGGCCGCCTCCTCGATCTCGTAGGGGAGGTTGCGGAAGGCGTTGCGCATCAGCAGGACGTTCAGGGCGTTGACGCAGCCGGGCAGCAGGACGCCGATCAGTGTGTTGTTCAGGCCGAGGTCCCGCATGGTCGTGAACTGGGCGATGATGATGCCCTCCACGGGCACGAGCATCGCCAGGACGAAGACGAGGACGGCCACCCGGCGGCCCCGGTAGCGCAGCCGGGCCAGGGCGTATCCGGCGAGCGCCGAACCCACGCAGTTGGTGACGACACTGGCGGCCGCGACCTTCAGCGAGTTGAGGGCGTAGTCCCAGACGGGGATGGTGTCGGCGACCCGGGTGTAGTTGTGCAGGGTGGGGTGGCTGGGCAGGAACTTCGGCGGGGAGCTGAAGATGTCCTCGGTGGGGCCCTTGAGGGAGGTGGACAGCTGCCACACGAACGGGCCGACGGTGACGGCCAGGACGACCAGCAGCAGGGCGTAGCGCAGGACGAGTTCCCAGCCGGGGATCCGGCGGCCGTGCTCGTCGGTGATCCGGGGCGGCCGGGCGGTGGCGGGCCGTGGCCCGGCCGGTGCCTTCTCGGTGGCGCTCATGACTCCTCCCTCCGGTCGGCGCGCATGACCAGCAGCATCAGTGCGACGGTGACCACGAAGACCACGACGGACAGGGCGGAGGCGTAGCCGACCCGGCCGGTCAGCCCGGTGCCGGTGCGCTGGACGAGCATGACGAGGGTGGTGTCCTCGCCGGCCGGGCCGCCGTTGGGGCCCGCCATCAGGTACACCTCGGAGAACACCTTGAACGCGGCGACCGAGGACAGGGCGGCGACCAGGACCATGGTGGAACGCACGGCGGGCACGGTGACCGTGAGGAAGCGCCGCACGGCGCCCGCGCCGTCGACGGCGGCGGCCTCGTGCAGTTCGCGGGGCACGTTCGCCAGCGCGGCCAGATAGATGATCATGTAGTAGCCGAGGCCCTTCCAGACGGTGACGGCCATGGCGCTCAGCAGGAGCAGCCACTGGTCGCTGAGGAAGCCGACCTTGCCGAGCCCGACGGTCTCCAGCAGGGAGTTGATCAGGCCGCGGTCGTCCAGCATCCACACCCAGATGAGCCCGACCACGACGATCGAGGCGACGACGGGGGTGTAGAAGGCGGACCGGAAGAAGGCGATGCCGGGGATGTTCTTCTGCACCAGCAGCGCGAGCAACAGCGGCAGGACGACCAGGGCCGGGACGACGACGGCGACGTACAGCGCGCTGTTGCGCAGCGCGATCCAGAACGTGTCGTCGTGGAGCAGTTCGCGGAAATTGGCGAGGCCCACGAAGCGGCCCGGGATCAGGGTGCGGCGGTCGGTGAAGGCGTTGACCAGCGTGGAGAGAAACGGGTAGAGCACGAAGGCGCCGGCGACCAGCAGCCCCGGGGCGGCGAACAGCCAGGGGCTGGTGGGCAGATGGCGCCGTACCCGGATCCGTACCGTGAGATTCGCCATGTCCGCTCAGCCCTGCTGCGTGAGGAGCTGGTCGCAGGTCTTGACGGCGTTGTCGAGAGCCGCCTTGGGGCTCTCCTTGCCCTGGAGCGCCTTGGCGACCTCGTTGCCGAGTGCCGTCTTCATCTGGTCGCTGAACAGGACCGGTGTGTAATTGACGGCGTTCTTCAGGGACTTGGCGGCGGCGACGCGGACCCGGGTGTCGTCGCTGCCGTCCTCCTTGGTGAAGTACGGGTCGTCCAGGGAGCCCGCGGTGCTCGGGAAGATGGCGACCTGCTTGGCGAACGACATCTGGTTCTGCGCGTCGGTCACGTAGTGCGCGAAGGCGACGGCGGCGGGCGTGTGCTTGGTGCGGGAGTTGACCATCAGGCCCATCACGTACATGTTGACGTGGCCGGTGCTGGTGATCTGGTCGGTGATGCCGATGTTCTTGTACAGGTTCGGCGCGTTCTTCTTGAAGTTGCCGAGGTCGAGTGCGCTGCCGGGGTTCATGGCGACGGCCTCGGTGAGGAACTTCTTCCCCGAGGACTCCGGGGTCGCGGTCAGCGCCTGCGGGTCGAGAGCCTTGGCGTCGAACAACTCCTTGTATTTCGTGAGGAGTTCCACGCCCTTTGCGTCGTTGAAGGCGAAGCCGGTGCCCTGGCCGTTCATGAGCTGGGCGCCGTAGCGGCCGAAGTCCTCGATGGTGGGCACATTGGCGAGGGTGGCCACCTTGCCCTTGCTCTGCTCCGCCATCTTCAGTGCGTCGGTGAAGAGTTCGTCATAGGTCTTCGGGGGCTGCTCCGGGTCAAGGCCCGCCTGCTCGAAGAGGGACTTGTTGTAGAACATCGGGCCGGTGTTCAGGTACCAGGGGAAGGCGTACGTCCCGGTCAGCCCCGGTATCCGGTTGCCGGCCCAGGCGCCGTCCAGGTACTCCTTCTTGTACTGGCCGGCGGACTTGTCGAGGTCGAGGGCGAGGCCCGCCTTGGCGAGCGGGGCGAGCAGGTCGGGAGAGACGTTGACGACGTCGGGCAGGGTGCCGCCGGCCGCGTCGGCGCTGAGCTTGTCGGGGTAGCCCTCGGCCGGCTGGTCGATCCACTTGACGTGGGTGCCCGGGTACTTCTTCTCGAAGTCCGTGATCACGCCCTCGAAGTACGACTTGAAGTTGGCGCGCAGGTTCCAGGTCTGGAAGGTGATGTCACCCTCGACCTTGCCCGAGGCATCGGTCGAACCGCCGCCGTCGCCGCCCGATCCGCAGGCGCTCAGCGGCAGGACGAGAGCGGCGACAGCGGCCGCCGTGAAGGTTCTGCGGGAGATGCGCACAGTCCGTTGCTCCTTTGCAGTGGATGGACCGAAGTTACCCGGCCAGACATTGCACGCCGCTCGGCGAGCAAGTCAACGGATTTCGCCAGCTAAATTCATTAGTTGCCTGATGTTCCTGGTCACATCGCTGTCAGCGGCGCATCCGCCGGTACACGAAGGGGATTGCCACGATCGCTAATGCGCTTTAGAGTGCTTGCGCTCAAGCGCATTAGTGGATCGCCGTGCGGACGTCGGCGGAGAAGGGGGCAGGGTGCCAGCCAAGCGGACACCGGCGCGCCGGCCGACGATGAAGGACATCGCGCGCCGCGCCGGGGTCTCCGAGAGCGCGGTGTCCTTCGCGCTCAATGGCAGACCGGGGGTCTCCGAGACCACCCGGGCCCGGGTGCAGCGGGTCGCCGAGCAGTTGGGCTGGCGGCCGAACACGGCGGCCCGCGCGCTCTCCGGTGAGGGCGCGGCCACGGTGGGTTTCGTCCTGGCCCGGCCCGCGCACACACTCGGCGTGGACTCGTTCTTCCTGCAACTGGTCTCCGGCATCCAGGAGGTGCTGGCGGAACGCCATCTCGGGCTGCTGTTCCAGGTGGTGGAGGACATCGGCGACGAGTGCGCGGTGTACCGGCGCTGGTGGGCGGAGCACCGGGTGGACGGTGTCCTGGTGGTCGACCCGCGCTCCGAGGACCCGCGCCCCGGTCTGCTGAACGAACTCGGCCTGCCCGCGGTGCTGATCGGCGGGGCGCCGGACGAGGGTCACCAGGGTCTGTCCACCGTCTGGGCGGACGACGCGGGCGCGATGGCCTCGGTGGTCGACGAGCTGACCGCGCTGGGGCATCGCCGGATCGTGCACATCGCGGGGCTGCCGGACCTCGCCCACACCCGGCGCCGTATCCGCGCGCTGCGGGCGGAGGCGGAGCGGCGCGGCCTCGGCGAGGTGGAGTCGGTGACCACCGACTACTCGGACACGGAGGCCGCCGCCGTCACGCGCCGGGTCCTGGACTCCGCCGCCGCGCCGACCGCGCTCGTCTACGACAACGACGTGATGGCGGTCGCCGGCGTGGCCGCCGCGTCCGAGCTGGGCTTCTCGGTGCCGGCCGACCTGTCGGTGGTGGCCTGGGAGGACTCGGCGCTGTGCCGCATCGTCAAGCCGTGGCTGTCCGCGCTGTCACGGGACAGCGTGGAGTTCGGGAGCACGGCGGCGCGGGAGCTGCTGGCGCTGCTGGACGGCGGCCCGGCGCGGACCGTACGGGTCCCGGTGCCGCGGCTGATCGAGCGGGACAGCACGGCGGTCGTACGGGCGGGTTGAGTCCGGCCCGCCGCGGGGTTCACGCGCCGCGGCGGGCGGCGGCCGGGCCGTGCGGCTCGGGGTCGGCGGGGTCGGGAGCGGGGCCGTGCGCGCCGGGCGGCGGACCGTGCCCCGGCGCGCGGGCCGGCGGCGAGGACGCCGCCGGCCCGCCGTTCGGCCCGCGGCGCTCGGCCGCGAGGGTCTGTCCCTGCGCTCAGCTGCGCCACTCCACCTTGAAGACCCATGCGTGCCGGCCCGCCTTCCGGGCGGCCGCGGGGACGTCGACGACCAGGGCGCCGTTGCTGACGCGCCAGGTCAGGGGCCGGTCGTGGCCCAGCATCGTCACCTTGTCGCCGCTGCGGACGGGCACCGGCGCTTCGACGGTGAGCTTCGCGCCCGGCTCGGCCAGCGAGTGGATGTAGAAGGCGTCGTCGGGGCGGACCGTGAAGCGCAGGTCCTCGCCGAGCTGCGCCATCGACGACCAGTACGTCGTCCCGTAGATCGCCTCGCCGTTGACCCGCAGCCACTGGCCCGTCTCCCGCAGCCGGGTCTGCATGATCTCCGGGATGGTGCCGTCGGCGCGGGGGCCGATGTCGAGCAGGAAGTTGCCGTTCTTCGAGACGATGTCGACGAGGCTGTGCACGACTTCCTCGGTCGTCATGTAGGCGGAGTCCGGGGTCGCCCGGTTGTAGCCGTAGCTGCGCGGATCGAGTCCGCGGCTGGCCTCCCACTTGGCGACCACCGTGCTGTCGTACGTCGTGTACTCGGGGGTCGTGAAGTCGTGGAAGGAGATGCCCGAACGGTCGTTGACGGCGACCTCGACGGGCCGGGCACGGTCCTTGGCGTGGTTGAAGTACTCGGCGAGGACCCGCAGGCTGTCGTTGGCGCCGCCGATGTCGCACCAGATGACCGCCGGGTCGTAGCCGTGGATCAGCTCCAGCATCTGCGCGGCCTGGTAGTCCTTCACGTAGTCCTTGCCCGCGGTGTAGCCGGTGTACGGGACGGACTGGAGGGTGTACGGGTTGCGCGGGGCGTGTCCCATCCAGGGGTTGTCGGGGTTGAACCACTCGGGCATGGAGAAGTACAGCCCGCGGTGGAGTTCGGGGGTGTAGCGCCTGGACGCCTCGAAGAGTTCCCTGACCAGGTCGCGTTTCGGGCCCATCCGCACGGAGTTGCGGTCGGAGACCTTGGTGTCCCACAGGGCGAAGCCCTCATGGTGTTTCGAGGTGAGGACGTGGTACTGGGCACCCGCGTCCCGGAACAGCTCCACCCAGGACCGGGGGTCGAACTTCTCGGCCGTGAAGCGCGGGATGAAGTCGTCGTAGGCGAAGTCCTCGCCGTAGGTGTCCCGGTGGTAGGCGTGGACGGCGTTGGCCGGGTCCTGCATGTGGTTCCAGTACCACTCGGCGTACTGCTTGCCGACCGGCGACCAGGCGGGCACGGAGTAGACGCCCCAGTGGATGAAGATGCCGAACTTGGCGTCCTGGAACCAGTACGGCGCCTGGTGACCGGCGAGGGAGGTGTCGGTGGCCTGGTAGTCGGCCGTGCCGAGGGTCAGCTTCCGCTGCAACGCGGCGGCCTGTGCGCCCCGTCCCTGCACGCGGACCGTGCCGTCCCGCACGGTGCCGGGTGCGGTGCCCGCGCCGTTGCGGATGCCGACGCGGACCCGGGCCTGTTCGCCGGGGCCCAGGCGGCGGATGCGGGCGGGCTCGACGGTGCGGGCGCCCGGCACGTCGACGCGCACGGCGACGTCGTCGGCCGCGAGAACGGCGACGGTGCCCGCGTTGAGGACGGTGGCCTCGACGCTCTGGGCGCCGCTGGACTCCAGGAGGGACTGGGTGGAGCGCGCGTCCCGCAGGATCAGCGCCCGCCCCTGGGCGACCGGTTGCAGGCTGAGCGCGAAGACGTGCAGGGCCGTCTTCCCCTCCTCGGCCGGGCCGGTGACCGGCAGGGTGATCGCGACCGCGTCCCGCTGCGGGTCGATCCAGACGTCCGAGGTCCCGATCCCGACGCTGTGCTCGTCCTTCGTGCCGTCGGGCTGGTACCGGTACGGCGCCGACAGCGAGCCGGCCGCCGCGTACCAGTCGGCGCCGCCGAGGCCGGCGGTCGTGGTCGTGCCGTCGGCGTAGTGCACGGTGGCCTGGCCGGAGGCGTTGCCGTAGCTGCCCGCGGTGAGGAAGACGGCGGACAGGTAGCGGCCCGCGGGCAGGTCGACGCGCTGGCCGCGGGCGACGACGTTGTTCGGGGTGCCGGCGGTCGAGGCGGGGAAGTCGAAGGGCACCCCGTCGACCTCGATCCGGCCGGCGGGCAGTTCCTCGCCCGGAAAAGTGTAGCCCGAGCCGTCGAAGTCACCGCCCCGTGCGGCCGCGGTGTCGATGCCGTCGTTGTCGAAGAGGCCGGTGAGCGGCACGGTCAGCGGGTCGGGGACGGTGCCCCAGGGGGCGGGCTGTCCGTCGGCGCGGGCCTGCATGTCGGCTGGGGCCTCCGTGGCGGCTCGGGCCTGCGGGGCGGCGGTGAGCGGCAGGGCGGCCGAGGCGGCGACCACCGCCGTGGCGCCGAGAACTTGACGTCTGGGATACGTACTCATGAGCGGCTCCCCATTCATCGGATGTCTGATGATTGAGCGGGTTCCGGATGACTGTCAATGGGTACTGGAGCCATAGCAGTTGAGCCATTGGTCGGATGACCAGCGCACCGACCGTCAGACGATCGGCAGCCGGCCGGTGGACGACCATGGGACGTCCGCCAGGCGACCGGCCGTCGGAACGGTGTCGGCCGCCGGTCGTGGCGCGCGAAACCCGGGGACAGGGCAGCCGTCCGGGGTCCACGGCCTCTCGACGCGGGGCCCCGGACGGGGCACAGTGCTCTGTGCGTACTCACGAGTAGGCATCCGCATCGCCCCCGGACCCCAGGAGAGCCCGTGACGAGTTGGGTCGGAAGCACCGCCGCCGAGATCGCCGCCGCCGTACGGGAGAAGCGGGCCACGCCCCGCGAGGTGGTGGCCGGGCACCTGGCCAGGATCGAGCGGCTGGACGGCCGGATCGGCGCGTTCCGGACCGTGCGCGCCGAGGCCGTGCTGGCGGAGGCGGAGCAGTTGGCGGCCCGCCCCGATCTGGCCGAACTCCCGCTCGCGGGTGTGCCGTTGGCCGTCAAGGACAACCTCGCCGTGCGCGGCGAGTCGAGCCGCAACGGCTCCGCCGCCACTCCCGACACGCCCGCCGCCGAGGACCATCTCACCGTCGCCCGGCTGCGCGCCGCGGGCGCCCTGGTCGTGGGCCTCACCAACGTGCCGGAACTCTGCGTCTTCGGCACCACGGAGGGCGTGCACGGCACCGCCCGCAACCCCTGGGACGTCACGCGCACGGCGGGCGGCTCGTCGGGCGGCAGCGCGGCCGCGGTCGCCGCCGCGATGGCACCGGTCGCGCTAGGCAACGACGGCATGGGTTCGCTGCGCATCCCGGCGGCCAACTGCGGACTGGTCACGCTGAAACCCGGGCCCGGGGTGGTGCCGGCGGGCATCGGACACGGCGACTGGTTCGGCATGGCGGAGAACGGGCCGCTGGCGACCACGGTCGGCGATCTGCGGCTGACGCTCTCCGTCCTCGCGGACGTGCCGTTCCCGCCCCCGGGCGCGCCGGTGCCGCGCCGGATCGCGGTGTCGCTGCGCAGCCCGCTCGCCGGAGTCCTCGTCAGCCGGCCGTATACGAACGCGGTCCGCGCGGCGGCGGACCTGCTGGCCGGGGCGGGCCATCAGGTGCGCCGCGCCGAGCCGCCGTATCCGGCCTCGCTGGGTGTCACCGCGCTGCGGTACTGGACAGCGGGCGCCGCGGACGACGCCGAGGGCCTCGATCCGGCGCGGCTGGCCCGCCGCACCCGGGTGCAGGTGGCGATGGGCCGCCGGTTCGCCGGCTCGGTCCCCGCCGACGACGGGCGCGAGCGCCTGCGCGCCCGGATGACCGCGTTCTTCGCCGGGCACGACATCCTGCTCACCCCGGCGCTCGCCCGGCACTCACCGCCGGCCGGGCCGTGGCACGAGCGGGGCTGGCTGCGCAACGTCCTCGTGAACGGGCGGTACGCGCCGCTCACCGGGACCTGGAACCTGACCGGCTGGCCCGCGATGTCCGTACCGTTCGGCACCCTGCCCTCGGGCGCGCCCTGCGCCGTACAACTGGTCGGCCGTCCCGGAACGGAGAGTGATCTGCTGGCTCTCGCGCAGCAGTTGGAGGAGGTACGCCCGTGGCAGCGGACGGCGCCCCTCGGGTAGGCGGGGACGGGGCACGGCGCGAGCGGCGCGAAGGTCCCGCGGACTCGGAGGGCGCGGCACGCCCCCGGCCGGGGGCACGGGCGTCGCCCGTCCTGTTCGGCCGAGCGCCTTGTCCATGATGTGGAGGCCCACCCGGCCGTGCCGGGGGTGGTCGAAGACCTGGGGCACCGTGCCGAGGATCCTGAAGCCCAGGGAGGTCCACAGGGCCACGGCCGGGTCGGTCTCGACGACCGCGCTGATGACCATCGCGCGGTAGCCCGGCGCGGCGGCCTCGGCCAGCACGCGTTCGGCGGGGGCGCGGCCGACGCCCCGGCCGGCCCGGTCGGGGTCCACCACGAAGGCCGCGCCCGCGACGTCGGCGGCGGGGCCGCCGTAGTGCGGGCCGAGACGGGCGGAGCCGAGCGCGGCGCCCGCCGGGTCCTCGGCGACGTACACCTTCCTGACCGGGTCCATCCACCGGGCGCGGGCCGTCTCCTCGGGGGTGTCCGGGTCCCAGGTGCAGGTCTCGCCGACGGCGACGATCCGGTGCCAGAACGGCCGGATCCGCACCCAGTCGCCGGCCACGGCCTCTCTGATCAGCATGGGCGTGTGTGTCGCACGCACGCCCATGCGTCCGCGATCGTGCCGGGACGGCCCCGGGTCAGTCCACGCTCGGCAGGATGTGGGGTTCGGCGAGGTCGTCCTCGTAGCCCGCGAGGCGGATCGGCGCGGACCGCGCCCACACGTCGAGGCTGCCGAGCTGTCCGGGTCGGCGGCTCGCCCGCTCGGGGCGTTCCTTGGGGCGCTGATCGCGATTCGTCTTCTCCGGTGTCACCGCGCACTCCTTATGTGTCGGGTCACCCTCGGGGCATGCCGGGCACGGTGCGGTCCGGTGCTCGACGCCCGCTCGGGTCTGAAGGGAAGGCCAGTTCGGACGCGGTGGCGCCGGTCACTCGTGGTAGAGCCGGCCGTGGTGAACCGGCCCCGGGACGGACCGTGGGTGTGGGTGGGACCCAGTGGTGCTGTCCGCCATCCACCAGAGTAACCAAATGAGCGGGGGTCCGCTCGATCGGGAGTGAAAACAAGCTGTAACTTCCTTGCGTCACTCCGTGCTCCATCGACACCATTTTGCTCCTGTTTGTAACGCAATGCGGCACTAGGGGTCACCCGTTCGGCGCACCCCTCGAACACAGGACCCCAGCGCTGTGCAGTTCAAGTGCCGTTGGCCGGGTCGCAAGCTCCCCATGATCTGCTGACACCAGGCAACGGCTGTCTCGCAGGAGGACTGACGCATGGAGCTGCGCAGCGTCGAGGAGCTGATGGATCTGCTGTACGCCGGCCGGTACGAGCACGCGCTGCGCACCGCCGCGCTGCTGCGCCGCGCCCGCCCCGCCGACAAGGAGCTCCAGGTGGCGGGGCTGGTGCACGGCATCGGGCCGCTGCTGTGCCCCGGCGACCTGGCCGGGCAGGCGGCACGCGCCGCGCAGGCCGTGCGGCCGCTGCTCGGCGAGCGGGTGTACGACCTGGTGAGCGACCGCGGACCGGCCGCCGACGACGATCTCCAGCGGCTGCGCCACGCGAGAGAGGAGAGCCGGATCGCCGCCTTCGACGCGGGGGTCCTGGAGGACTGGCGCACGGTCCTGGAGCTGGTGGCAGCACGGCACTCCCGGCTCGGCGCCGTCGACTGACGCCACCCGCCGCGCGACACGGCCGTGCGGTGTCCTCGCGCTGCCCCGGTTCCCGGCCGCGGTCACCATCTGCCGGGCGCGTAGTCCTTGAGGAAGACGCCGTACAGGTCCTCGCCCGACTCGCCGCGCACGATCGGGTCGTAGACGCGTGCGGCGCCGTCCACCAGGTCCAGCGGGGCGTGGAAGCCCGCCTCGGCGAGCCGGACCTTGTCAGGGTGCGGACGCTCGTCCGTGATCCAGCCGGTGTCCACGGCCGTCATCAGGATGCGGTCCTTCTCGAACATCTCCTGGGCGCTGGTGCGGGTGAGCATGTTCAGCGCGGCCTTGGCCATGTTGGTGTGCGGGTGTCCTGCGCCCTTGTAGCCGCGCTCGAAGACGCCCTCCATGGCGGACACGTTCACGACGTAGGTCCGCCGGGCCGCCGCGGCGGCCATGGCCGGGCGCAGTCGGCTGATCAGGATGAACGGGGCCGTCGAGTTGCACAGCTGGACCTCCAGCAGCTCCACCGGCGTGACCTCGTCCACCGACTGGATCCAGCTGTTGGTGTCGTGCAGGTCGGGGACCAGCCCGCCCGCGTCGATCGCCGTACCGGCCGCGATGCGCTCCAGGGACGCCGAGCCGGAGACCAGCGCCAGAGAGGTCACGTCCGCGGCGCTCAGGGCGCCGCCGGCGATCGGCAGCTCGGCGACCGCGCCGGAGCCGAAGGTGCCGATCACCTCGGCCGTCGGCAGCTCACCGGCCGGCAGCGGGGCGGACTCGGCGGCGACCAGTTCGCCGTAGGCCTGCGGGGAGCGCCGTACGGTCTGCGCCGCGTTGTTGATCAGGACGTCGAGCGGGCCCGCGGCGGCCACCGAGTCGGCCAGCGCCACCACCTGGGCGGGGTCACGCAGATCGATGCCGACGATCTTCAGGCGGTGGATCCACTCGTCGCTGTCGGGCTGGGCCTTGAAACGGCGGATCGCGTCGTTCGGGAACCGCGTCGTGATCGTCGTGTGCGCTCCGTCCCGCAGCAGCCGGAGCGCGATGTACATCCCGATCTTGGCCCGGCCGCCGGTGAGCAGCGCGCGCTTGCCGGTGAGGTCGGTGCGGGCCTCGCGGCGGGCCCGGTTCTCGGCGGCGCACTTCTGGCAGAGCTGGTGGTAGAAGTAGTCGACCTCGACGTAGCGCTGTTTGCAGGTGTAGCAGGAGCGGGGGCGCTGCAGTATCCCCGCGATCTGGCCCGCCCCGGTCGAGGAGGAGGGCAGGACGCCCTCGGTCTCGTCGTCGATGCGCTGGGCGGAGCCGGTCGCGGTGGCCTCGGTGACCGCCTTGTCGTGGGCGGTCTTGGCGGCCCGGCGCTCCTGCCGGCGGCGCTGCTTGACCGTCCGGTAGAGGTGCGAGGTGGCCCGGCGCACCTTGATCGCGTCGGGGTGGTCGACCTCGATCCCGTCGAGTTCCGCCAGCACGCCGAGGCACACGGCGAGTCGTTCGGGGTCGATGCCCGGCCCGTACGCCGCCTCTTCACCGGGCTCGTAGGTCCCCTCCGGGGCCGTCGGGCCGTCCTGTGTCACCGTCATCGCACTGCCGTTCCCTGATCACCGCGCGGCGCTCCGGTCGCGCCTGCCGTCGAAGGCGGAATTTTACGGAGCGCCCGGCCGCACCGCCAAACCCGTCCGGCGGGTACCGGCGGCGCGGGGCCGGGCGGCGCGGCGGTCAGCGCTCGCAGACCGCGATCAGGGCCTCGACCTCGTCCGTCACCGCCCGGGCCAGCCGGTCGAGGTCGGGCACGGCCCGCGCGTCGGCGACGAGTCCGTAGTGGACCCGGCCGCGGTAGGTCGAGATCGCGACCGCCAGGGACTGGCCGGGGGCGAGCGGGGCGAAGGGGTAGACCTCGGTCAGCTGCTGCCCGCCGAGGCGCAGGCCGAGGCCGGGCAGCGGCACGCTGGTGACCAGGATGTCGAACCAGAGCCGGGCGGCCTGGCCGACGAACGGGCCGCCGAGCCGGTGCCCCAGCGCGGGCACGTGGTCGGCGAGGAGCGCCACGGCGCCGGCGCCCCGGTTGGGTCCCGCGTCCTTGTTGCGGTCCATCGCGGCACGGACCGTGCCGAGGCGGCGCAACGGATCGGGGTCGCCCACCGGAAGCCGTATCAGGTAGCCGGAGAGCCGGTTGCCCTGTGGGTGGGCGGTACGCGGGCGGCGCTTGGAGACGGGGATGAGGGCGCGCGGCGCGACCCCCTCACTGCCGTCGCCGCGCTCGTCGAGCCAGCGGCGCAGGGCGCCGGCGACGACCGCGATCAGCACGTCGTTGACGGTGCCGCCGGCGGCCTTGCGGATCCGGTGCACGTCGTCGATGTCGAGGACGACGCCCGCGGTGCGGCGCGTGCCGCTGGACGGCGCGGACAGCGCCGGGCAGGAGCGCGCGTCCAGCGTGGACAGGGCGACGGAGGCACCGATGTCCAGGGCGCGGCCGACGTCGGACAGGGCGCCCCGCAGCAGGCCGGGCAGTCTGCGCACGTCGGGCACCGGGCGGCTCGGGGGCTCGGCGGGGCGGGGGTCGCGCCGGGGGCCCAGGTCGATCGGGTCGAGCACGCCGGCGGCGAGCTTGAGCGCCCGCAGGCCGTCGGCCAGGGCGTGGTGGAACTTGAACAGCACGGCGAAGCGGACGCCGTCCGCGCCGGGCAGGACGTGTGCTTCCCAGGGCGGCCGGCCGCGCTCCAGCGGGCACTGCATCAGCCGGCCCGCGACGGTCTGGAAGTCCCCGGTGGGCGCGTGCAGCCGCACGTGGTCCATGGGGTCGAAGCCGGGATCGGGTTCGCGGGCCGCCCCGCCGAAGGCGAGCGGGAGGGCCAGTGGGGAGCTGATCGGCTGCCACACGTCCCGGATGCGCATGCGCAGCCCGGGCACGGCGGCGGCACGGGCGGCGAGCAGGTCGGCGGCGTGCGCGCCGGCCGTGGGCGAGTGCGCGGTGAAGACGCCGAGCGCGCCCAGGTGCATCGGGTGCAGATCGGATTCGATGTTCCAGAACGCCAGGTCTAGGGGGGCGAGCAGATCGGAAGTCAATGGCTTGCCTCGGATCGGCGGTGGGTGGGCGAGCAGTCAACCCCGGTCGGCGATTACGGTCAAGTAAGATCAAACTACGCATAGTTAACGACATATTAAAGTCCCACCCCGCCAAAAGGGGTGGGACTCTTGAGGGGCCTGAGGTCACGTCAGGGCGGGAGGCGCCGCCCCGGGCGATGTGCCCCACTCAGACGGGCGCGGGCCGACCGTGAACGCGAGGGAGCGCAGACCGCGCAGCGCGGGGGTGGTCAGATACGTCCTCCGGTACGGCACCGAGTCGGTCCGGGCGGACTGGATGTAGCGGTCGGCGGCCGAGGTGCCGGGCGCGGTGATGGTCAGCCCGCCGCGCGGCCAGTGGCGCCGGTCGAGGGTGAGGTCGACCCGGTCGAAGACGGGCGTGGACAGGCCCCAGGTGCCGTATCCGGGCTGCACCGGGAAGATGCCGATGGACGACAGCACGTGCCAGGCCGACATGGTGCCGAGGTCGTCGTTGCCGGTCACACCGGTCGGGGTGTCGGTAAACAGGGTCAGCGCCGCGTGCACCACGTCGGTCGTCTGCCACGGCCGGCCGGTGGAGAGATAGGTGTACGGGGCGATGAGGTCGGGCTCGTTCTGCGGGTTGTACTTGTCCGCGTTGTAGTACGCGTACGGATCGCCGTGCACCCACACCTCGCGGGCGGTGCCCGCCGGGTCGGCCAGCAGCCGGTCGTAGGCGAAGAAGGCGTCCAGCCGCTCGTTGGCCGCCCCGGTGCCGCCGATCAGGTCCACCATGCCGGGCAGGTCCTGCGGTACCAGCCACTGGTACTGCCAGGCCGTGCCCTCGTGGAAGCCGACGCTGCGCGCCGGGTCGGCCGGTCCGGTGAAGGCGCCGAGGGCGTCCCGGGCCCGGAAGAAGCCGGTCGAGGCGTCGAAGACGTTGCGGTAGTTGCGGGCGCGGGCCGCGTACCGCGCGGCGTCCGCGGTGTGGCCAAGGCCGCGCGCCATCTGCGCGAGCACGGCGTCCGACAGGGCGTACTCCAGCGTCACCGAGCCGCCCTGGTGGTAGTCCGAGTCGCCGAGCTTGGCCTGCGGGCGGGCCTTGTCGTACGGGGCGAAGCCGCGCGCGATGTACTCGGCGTTGGCCTCGCGGCCCGCCATCGGCACCCCGGCCGGCGGCACGCCGTCGGCGTTGCGCTTCAGCACGCGGTAGGCCCGCTCCTCGTAGCCCTTGAGCAGCCCCTGCTGGTAGGCGTTGGTCAGGAACGGGGTGACCGGGTCGCCGGTCATGATGTTCGTCTCGACCGTGCCGTAACCCCACTTGGGCAGCCAGCCGCCCTCCTCGCCGACCCGGACCACCGAGACGGCCATGTCACGGGCCTCCCGCGGGGCGAGCAGGCCGAGGAGCTGGCACTGGGTGCGGTAGGTGTCCCACAGGGACCAGTTCTGGTAGTAGGTGAAGCCCCGCGCGCGGTGGACCTTCCGGTCCCAGCCCAGGTAGCGGCCGTCGGCGTCGTTGCCGGCGTTGGGGGCCAGGAAGGAGCGGTAGAGCGACGAGTAGAAGGTGCGCCGCTGCTTCTCCGCGCCGCCGCGGACGCGGACCGTGCCCAGCCGGTCCTCCCAGGCCCGCCGGGCCGCGTCGCGCACGGCGTCGAAGGAACGGCCGCCCTCCGCGCGCAGGTTGGCCGCCGCGCCCCGGGCGTCGACGTACGACAGGGCGGTGGTCGCCGTGACGGTGCGCTCCCGGGTCGTGTCGAAGCGCAGGTAGGCGCCCCCGGGCCCGGTCCGCGACCCGGGGGTGAGGGTGGCACCGTCCCAGGTGCCGTACGCGGTGAACGGCCGGTCGAAGCGGGTGATCGTGTACACGGTGTAGGGCAGGGTGTCCCGGCAGAAACCGCGGCCGGTGATCTCGGTGCGCACCGTACGGTCGTCGAGGATCTCCACCCGGCTGGAGACCGCCTTGTGCAGCGCCTGGGCCGCGTTCAGCAGGACGTTGGCCCGGTCGGTGGCGGGGAAGGTGTAGCGCTGCACACCGGTGCGCGCGGTCGCGGTCAGTTCGGCGCCGATCCCGGACGAAAGGCCGACCCGGTAGTAGCCGGGGCTCGCCCGCTCGTCGTCGTGCCGGAACGCGGCGGCGTACCGGGCGTAGTCCGTCTGCGTGACCTCGCCGGTGGTCGGCAGCGCGGGCAGGTCGCCGCCGAGGCGGCAGCCGACGCCCGAGAGGTGGACCAGGGAGAAGCCTCGGATGCGGTCGTGGGAGTAGTCGTAGCCGGTTTTGTGCCCGGTGTCCGGGGACAGTTGCACCATGCCGAAGGGCACGGTGGCGCCGGGGAAGGTGTTGCCCTCGTTCTGGGTTCCGATGAACGGGTTGACCAGGTCGGTGAGGTGGCCGACGGTAGGCTCGGCGGCCCGTGCGGCGGGGGTGGTGAACAGCGCGGACGCCGCCATCACCCCGGCCAGGCACAGCCGCGGTCGCCAGGTCGCTCTCATCTCGGATGACCTCCGGATCTCGAATCGTTGACTGCATCCTGAGGTCCGGGGGGCCGCGAGCCCGGGATCCCGCGGGGACCGTCCGCGGCGCGTCGCCCGCACGGCGGTGCCTGGTGCCGGTGCCGGGGCCGTGGAGGCCGCCGCCACGACCCGGCCCGCCTCCGTTCCCCGGCCACCCGCCCGGGTCCGGAGCCGAGCCGGGGCCGCGCGGATGTCACCTCCCGGTCATCCGGGGGCGGCGGGCGGGGCGGGGCGCGGCGGCCGGGTGAAACAGCAGTCGCCACAGATCCCGCCGCCGGGGACGCGGTAGTAGAGGCAGCAGCTGCGGCGCCGGAAGGCGGCTGCGGTGAAGACGCCGGTGGCGCTCAGCGGCGGGTGCGCGAAGAGTTCCGCGGTGAGCGCGCGGGCCCGGTCCGCGACGTCGCCACGGCCGCTGCCGCGCGCCCAGCGGTCCAGTTCGCGGGCCGCCCCGGCGAGCGCCGCGCCCGCGTTCCCCCACAGCAGTCCCGCCGCGGTCCCGTAGCGGGCGCGCAACGCCTCCCCGAGGGGCCGGAGATGGCCGTGCAGGACGGTGTCCGTCAGCGCGGCGGCGGTCGCCGGCAGGGCGCGCACCTCGGTCAGCCACAGGTCGTCGGGGGCCGCGGCGTCCGGGTCCCAGCGCAGCAGGCGCGGGTCGAGGTCGGGTACGCCGCCGTACAGGGCGGCGCAGCCGAGCGCCACCGACCACAGCCGGGCCGCGAGCCCCTGCTGGGCGATGGACGCGCACACCCGTGGCTCGGGTGCGCGCAGCCGCCGCGCGACGACCCCGACGCGGAAAGCGAGCGGACTGCCGTGCGCGTCCGGCCTCGTGACGTCCTCCGGCTTCCTGACACCGTCCGGAGCCGCGTCGCCGCCCGGCCTCGTGACACCGTCCTGAATCGCGTCGTCGCCCGGCCTCGTGACGCCGCCCGGTTCTGGGGCACCGTCCGGCCTCGTGTCGTCGTAGGCGTCCGCGAGCGTCGGCAGCGGCCGGGACGGTGCCGCGCCTGCGGGTCCGGTCGTGCGCAGGACGAAGAAACCCCCGAGGGGACGGAGCGCGGCGAGGTCGGGATCGAGGTCCACGGACAGGAGTAGTACCAGGCCGCGGACGGCACGCGGAACCCGCGTACACCCCGCGTCGCCCGCCCATGGGATGACCGGGGCAGGACCGTACTCCATCGGCAGTAGGAGGCATTGCCTGCTCAAGTACGACGACGGGAAGCACCGGGACGGGCAGAGTGTTGGACATGGAAGAAGATCGTTCGCCGCGCCGGGCCCCGCGCCTCGGCTTCACGCAGAGGAGCAGTTCATGAATGCCCTCGCGTTGTCCGTGGTGCTGTCGTTCGTCTCCGCCGTCGCCTACGCCGGCGGAGCGATCGTGCAGGAGCAGATCGCGGTGTCCTCCTCCCCCGGCGAGCGGTACGCGCTGCTGCGCCGAGGGAGCTGGTGGGCGGCGATGGCACTGAACGGACTCGGCGGACTGCTGCACGTGGTGGCGCTGGCCTACGGCCCGCTCAGCCTGGTGCAGCCGCTGGGCGCGCTGACCATAGTGTTCGCACTGCCCATGGCGGCGCTGTTCGTCGGCCGCAGGGCCGGGGGCACGGCCTGGCGCGGCGCGGTCATGGCCACGGTGGGCCTCGCGGGCCTGCTGTCCCTGGTCGGCACGTCCGACGGGCGGTCGCTCGACGGCACCGAGCAGGTGGAGGTCGGGCTCGTCACGGGCGGTGCGGTGGTGGCGCTGATGGTCGCGGGCCGGGCGGTGCACCGGCACCGGGCGGTGCGCAGCGTGCTGCTCGCCACCGCGTCCGGCACGGCCTTCGGCATGTCGTCCGTGTTCACCAAGACCGTCGCGGTCGACTGGTCCCACGGGATCGCCCTGGCGGACCTGCCGTCGCTGGCCGTGATCGGCGTGTTCGCCGTCGCCGGTGTGCTGCTGTCGCAGTCCTCGTACCGTGGCGGCGGTCTGGCCGCGCCGCTCGCCACGCTGACCGTGGTGAACCCGGTGCTGGCCGCCGCGGTCGGCATCACGATGTTCGGCGAGACGTTCCGGCACGGCTCCGCGGGCACGGCCCTCGCGCTGGGCTGCGGCGTGCTGACGGCGGGCGGACTGATCCTGCTGACGACCGAACGCATCAGGCCCGCGGAACCGGTCCCCGCCGAGCCGCTGCCCTCGACCGGTACGGGGCCGCTGCCCCTGTCCGCGCTCGCCGGGCCCGTGGCGGCCGGGGAGCCGCTCGTCGCACTGCCGCAACAGCGCGGCGCGACGGACCGCGCGGAACCGGGTACCGGCCGGGCGGCCGAGCTGAGGACGGCGGCGTCGGACCCCGGTCCGGCGGCCGAGCCGAAGACCTTCGTGCCTCCGGACGCAGGGCACGAGGGCGAAGGCGGAGGGGGGACGTCGGCCCCGTACGTGCTCTCCGCCTCCTACGGCCCGTTCCACAGCGGAGTCTGCCTGCCGCTGGCGTTCCCGGACGAGCACTGCGCCAAGGTCAGATCCTGACGCCGCCGGCCCTGAGGTAGGCGAGCGGGTCGACGTCGGTGCCGAAACCGGGGCCCGTGCGCACCTCGAAGTGCAGATGCGGGCCCGTGGAGTTCCCGGTGGACCCCGAGCGGCCGATGCGCTGCCCGGCGGTCACCGGCCGGCCCGCCTTCACGGAGATCGCCGACAGGTGGGCGTACTGGGTGTAGCGGCCGTCGGCGTGCCGGATCACCACCTGGTAGCCGAACGAGCCGCCCCAGCCCGCCGAGACCACGTGCCCGGCCGCGACCGCCTTGACCGGGGTCCCGGTGGGCACCGGGAAGTCGACTCCGGTGTGGTAGCCCTTCGACCAGTGGCTGCCCGAGGCGTGGTACTGCGTGCCCGTGGCGGCGCTCACGGGCGCGACGCGGGAGTGGGCGCCGGACGACGAGGTGTGCGTGCTGCCGGCCGCCTTCCTCGCTCCCGAGGTGTCTTTCTTCGCCTCGGGCTTTGCTTGGGGTTTCGCTTGGGATTTCGCTTCGTGTTCCGCTTCGGGAGAGGTCTTCTTCGCCTGCTGGGCCTTCCTCTCCGTCTGCTCGGCCCGCTCCGCCTTCTGGGTCTTCTCCGTCCCGGCCCGTCTCTTCGCCTCCGGCGCGGCCTTCCTGGTGTCCGGTGCGGTCTTCCGCGCGTCAGCGGGCTTCTTCTCGGCCGGCCCGGTCCCGGTGCGGCTCCCGGCCGCCGGGGCCGCCTCGGCCCGCAGGTCCAGCCGCTGTCCCGGCAGGATCAGATCGGGATCGGCGCCGACCGTGCTCCGGTTGGCGGAGTACAGCCGCTGCCAGCCGCCCCGCACCTGTTGGTCGTAGGCGATGCCGGAGAGGGTGTCGCCCCGCACCACGGTGTACATCCGCGCCCGGCCCGCCCGGGACTGGGGCGTGGTCTGCGGCTGTACCTCGCTCATCGCGCTCTGGACGGGCCGGGTCGCGGCGCTCTCCGTGCGGGTACCGGAGACGTCGCCCCGGGTGAGGCCCGACGGGGGCGAGCAGGCCGGCCAGGCACCGGGTCCCTGTCCGTCGAGCACCTTCTCGGCGACGGCGATCTGCTGCTCCCGGGTGGCCAGATCGGCCCGCGGGGCGTACGCCGTGCCGCCGAAGGCGGCCCAGGTGGACTGCGTGAACTGGAGCCCGCCGTAGGACCCGTTGCCGGTGTTGACGCTCCAGTCGCCGCTCGACTCGCAGGCGGCGACCTTGTTCCAGGTGGCCGCGTCGGCCGCGTGCGCCGTCGGGGCGCCGATCAGCGGGATCGCGATGCCGACACCGCCAGCCGTGGCGGTGAGCGAGGCGCGGTTGATCCTGTTCGGCTGGTACCGGCGATGCCGGCCGCGTACGGCCATTCAGAGCCCCCTCGACATGAGCAGGAGGGGCAAAGGTAAGGGCCGCGAACTGGCCATGACAAGACAGCAATCAGCCGCTCCGCGGGGCAAGTGTCCGGGAATCCGCTCCGGTTGGAATACGGCTGGGACAGCCGGGGCTTGTAGTGCGTGTCCGTCCACGCGGTCGGAACAATCAGGACGTGCGGTCGGCCTACCGGCAAGTCAGGATGGTCAGGGGCAATACTGGCGGCACGACCGGCACCATCGGAGTCCAGGATCTTTTAGGAGCCATCCGTATGAGCACTTCAGCCCAGATCGGCGTCACAGGTCTGGCGGTCATGGGCCGCAACCTCGCCCGCAACTTCGCGCGCAACGGATACACGGTCGCGGTGCACAACAGGACCGCGTCCCGGACCCAGGCGCTGGTGAAGGAGTTCGGCCACGAGGGAGACTTCGTGCCCGCCGAGACCGCCAAGGAGTTCGTGGCGGCGCTGGAGCGGCCACGGCGCCTGGTCATCATGGTGAAGGCCGGCGAGCCGACCGACGCGGTGATCCAGGAGTTCGCCCCGCTCCTGGAACCCGGTGACATGATCATCGACGGCGGCAACGCCCACTTCGCGGACACCCGGCGCCGCGAGCGCGAGCTGCGCGAGCAGGGCATCCACTTCGTGGGCACGGGCATCTCCGGCGGCGAGGAGGGTGCGCTGCACGGCCCGAGCATCATGCCGGGCGGCTCCGAGGAGTCGTACGACTCCCTCGGCCCGATGCTGGAGAAGATCTCCGCGAAGGCCACGGACGGGGCGCCCTGTGTGACCCATGTCGGCCCCGACGGCGCCGGGCACTTCGTGAAGATGGTGCACAACGGCATCGAGTACGCCGACATGCAGCTCATCGGCGAGGCATATCAGCTGCTGCGCGATGTCGCCGGGTACTCCCCCGCCCAGATCGCGGACATCTTCCGCACCTGGAACACGGGCCGGCTCGACTCGTATCTGATCGAGATCACGGCCGAGGTGCTGTCCCATGTGGACGCGGCGACGGGCAAGCCGTTCGTGGACGTGGTGGTGGACCAGGCGGAGCAGAAGGGCACCGGCCGCTGGACCGTCCAGATCGCCCTCGAACTGGGCGTCCCGGTGTCCGGTATCGCCGAGGCCGTGTTCGCCCGCTCGCTGTCGGGCCACGCGGCGCTGCGGGCGGCCTCGCAGGACCTGGCCGGCCCGAAGCCGACCGCGCTCGGCGAGGCGGAGGCGGCGGCCTTCGCCGACCGGGTGGAGCAGGCGCTGTACGCGTCGAAGATCGTGTCGTACACGCAGGGATTCCACGAGATCGCCGCGGGCAGCGAGGAGTACGACTGGGACATCGACCTCGGCGCGATCGCCTCCATCTGGCGGGGTGGCTGCATCATCCGGGCGGCGTTCCTGGACCGTATCCGCGCCGCGTACGACGCCCGGCCGGACCTGCCGAGCCTGCTGTCCGACGAGACGTTCGCGCAGGAGATCGCGGCGGCGCAGGACGACTGGCGCGAGGTGCTGGTCGCCGCGACCCGGCAGGGCGTCGCCGCCCCCGGCTTCTCCGCCGCCCTCGCCTACTACGACGCGCTGCGCGCCGAACGGCTGCCGGCCGCGCTGACCCAGGGGCAGCGGGACTTCTTCGGGGCGCACACCTACCGGCGGGTGGACCGGGACGGTTCGTTCCACACGCTGTGGGGTGGGGATCGGTCTGAGGTCAAGGCGTAAGCGCTCCGCTGGGTGGGGGGCGGCTGAACGGCTCGGGCTGCTTCAGGGGGCGAGCGGGGCGGGTCGTCGTTCCGCTGCGGCAAGAGTGTGGCTGGGCGCGCCGTTCCCCGCGCCCCTTAAGGGGCGCCCGCCCGGCCCGGAGCTGACACGCTCGGTCCGCTTCAGGTGACCAACGGGACAGGTCATCGTTCGACTGCCGCAAGAGTGTGGCCGGGCGCGCCGTTCCTTAAGGGCGCCGCCTACCGGGTCCGGGGCTGAATCGCTGGTCGGGTCAGGGGTGGGCCCGGTTCGGGGGCGGGGGGTGGTTCTGGGCCGGGTGGGATCGGTGAGGGCGAGGGTTCTGGGGGTGGGCCCGGGGGCCGGGGCGGCGGGGGGCCCGGTGGTGGGGGTGGTTCGGGGGCCGGGGGCGGCTCAGGGGGCGGGACCGGGGTCGGGTACGGGTCCGGGGGCCGGGGGCCCGGTCCGGGTGCGGGTTCGGGATGCGGATTGCTCATGACGTCCTCCGGCCGGGCGCTCGACATCGCCTCTGGGCTACTCCCCAGGTACCCGACACCGCCGCCACCACTCACCGAGGAACCCGGACCGACCCGCCCGGACCGCGTGGGCGCCCCGTGCCGACGGCGCCGATGAGGCGGGCGCCGCCGGGCGGGAACCCCCGGGAAGGTCAGAACCGGCCGGGGTGCGCCACCAGCCAGGCGTGCGCGGCGGTCAGCAGCTCGAGGTCGGCCACGGGCGCTTCCTCGGGGTGGCGCGCCGCCCACTTCACGACGTACGGGCACAGCGGGGCCACCTGGACGCCCTCGCGCCCGGCGATGGCGTACAGCTCACGGGCCAGGGAGCCGGCGATGCCCTTGCCCTCGTGCGCCGGTTCCACGATGGTGTGGACGGGGACCAGCGCACGTCCCGGTGCCTCCAGGACGAAGTACTCGATGCGGCCGACGACTTCGGCGCCGGAGACGGCCTCCAGGCGGCCCGCCGCCCGGTCGTCGCGGATCTCGATGTCACTCATGGCTACCCACACCCTCCTGCTTTCGGTCAGCCGAGCGTAGCCCATGGTGATCAGTACGACCGTGGTCCGCGAGCCAGGCGGCGGCAGCCGCGCTCAGCCCGCCGTCAGCTCCGCGTCCTGCCCCTCGAACTGGGTGCGGTACAGCTCGGCGTACCGCCCGTCCGCCGCCAGCAGTTCCTCGTGGGTGCCCCGTTCCACGATGTGCCCGGCCTCGACCACCAGGATCAGGTCCGCCGTCCGGACCGTGGACAGCCGGTGGGCGATCACCACCGCGGTCCGTCCCTCCAGCGCCTCCGCCAGCGCCTCCTGGACGGCCGCCTCGGAGGTGTTGTCCAGGTGGGCGGTGGCCTCGTCCAGGATGACGACGCGCTGCCGGGCCAGCAGCAGCCGGGCGATCGTCATGCGCTGGCGCTCGCCGCCGGAGAGCCGGTAGCCGCGTTCGCCGACCACGGTGTCGAGTCCGTCGGGCAGCTCCCGTACGACCTCGTCGAGGCGGGCCCGGGTCAGCGCCTCCCACAGTTCGGCGTCGTCGGCCGTGGGGCGGGCCAGCAGCAGGTTGGCCCGCACGGTGTCGTGGAAGAGGTGGCCGTCCTGGGTGACCATGCCGAGGGTGGCCCGCAGCGAGCCCGCGCCGATGTCGCGAACGTCGACGCCGCCGATCCTGACGGCGCCCTCGTCGACGTCGTACAGGCGCGGCAGCAGCTGCGCGATGGTCGACTTGCCGGCGCCGGAGGAGCCGACGAGGGCCACGGTCTGCCCGGGTTCGGCGCGGAAGGAGATGCCGTGCAGGACCTCGGCGCCGCCGCGCGTGTCGAGGGTCGCGACCTCCTCCAGGGAGGCGAGGGAGACCTTGTCGGCGGCCGGGTAGCCGAAGCGGACGTCCGCGAACTCCACGGTCACCGGCCCCGCGGGGACCTCCCGCGCGTCCGGCCGCTCGGTCAGGAGCGGCTTCAGGTCCAGCACCTCGAAGACCCGCTCGAAGCTGACCAGCGCGCTCATCACCTCGACCCGGGCACCGGCGAGCGCGGTCAGCGGCGCGTACAGCCGGGTCAGCAGCAGCGCCAGCGACACCACGGCGCCCGGTTCCAGGGTGCCGCGCAGCGCGAAGAAGCCGCCGAGCCCGTAGACCAGGGCGAGGGCCAGGGAGGACACCAGGGTGAGCGCGGTGATGAACGCCGACTGGGCGGTCGCCGATCGGACGCCGATGTCCCGCACCCGGCCGGCGCGGGCCGCGAACTCCGCCGACTCCTCCTCCGGCCGGCCGAACAGCTTCACCAGGGTCGCGCCGGGGGCGGAGAAGCGCTCGGTCATGCGGGTGCCCATCGCCGCGTTGAGCGCCGCCGCCTCGCGCTGCATCCGGGCCATCCGGCTGCCCATCCGGCGGGCCGGGATCACGAACACCGGGAGCAGCACCAGCGCGAGCAGGGTGATCTGCCAGGACAGGGTGAGCATGACGGCGAGGGTGAGCAGCAGTGTGACGACGTTGCTGACCACTCCGGACAGGGTGTTGCTGAACGCCCGCTGCGCCCCGATGACGTCGTTGTTGAGCCGGCTGACGAGCGCTCCGGTACGCGTGCGGGTGAAGAACGCGACCGGCATCCGCTGCACGTGGTCGAACACAGCCGTCCGCAGGTCGAGGATGAGTCCTTCCCCGAGCGTCGCCGAGAGCCGTCTGCCGAGGATACCGAGGGCCGCCTCGGCCACCGCGATCAGGGCGATCAGCAGGGCCAGCCGGACGACCGTGGCCGGGTCTCCGTGCGAGACGATCGCGTCCACGACGCGTCCCGCGAGCACCGGGGTGGCGACGGCGAGGAGTGCCGTCACCACCCCGAGCAGGACGAACCGGGCGATCCGGCGGCGGTGTGGCCGGGCGAAAACGGCGATACGGCGCAGGGTGGCGCGGGCCAGCGGGCGCCGTTCCTGCTGGGCGGTCATCACGCTGTGCAGCTGTGTCCAGGCTGTGGTCTCCATGCTCATGGAAGAGAACCTAGAACCTCAAGCATCCTTGAGGACAACCAGCACCGGACCCCACCGGCCCGAGCCTGCCATGCCCGATCCGAGCTGGGGGCCGCGCGGCCCCCCGTTGCCCCGAACCGCAAGCCCGCGCCGGCCCGAGCCGGCTGGCACCCGACCGCCCCGAGCCGGAGGGCTCCCGCCGGTCCCGAGCCGACTGACACCTGTCTGTCCCCGGTCGGACTGCCGTCCTCCGGTCCCCGGTCGGGCGGCCCCCGCGGACCCGAGGCGAACGGGCGGCTCGCCTCTCCCCCACCCGCTTCCCGCATGTAATCCGCTGTCCCCGATCCGGCTACCCGCCGTTGGGGCGGTGCGGAAAGCCTCTCCGAGTGTGACAGCGGCACAACTCCCCGATCCCCGCCCGCGGCCTCGTCCCCTTCGGCGGCTCCCCGTCCGTCAAGTCCTGTGCCTGGCCCCGCTCGTGCTCGTCGCCGTGGTCGCGGTGCAGCACCGCTCCGTGCTCGTGGAAGGCTTCGGCCAGCTGCGGTCCGCGTCCTGGCCCTGGCTGCTGGCCGCCGGCGGCGCCACCTGCCTGACCTGGGTGGCGGCGGCCGTCACCCGGCAGGGCGCGGTGGTGCAGCCGCTGCCCAAACGGCGGCTGCTGGCCACCCAGTTGGCGGCGTACGCGGCCAATCACCTGCTGCCGACGGGTCTCGGTTCGAGCGCGGTCAACCTGCGCTTCATGACCGTGTGCGGGATCCCGCTGGCCCGTTCGTCGGCCGCGGTCGCGCTGTACCTGCTGGCCGAATCCGTGGGCCGGGTGGGCCTGTTGGCCGCGCTGCTGATCGCCTTCCCGCACGCGCTGCGGCTCGGCGGCCTGCTGCCCGCCGGTGCGACCGGCCCGCTCGGGCTGATCATCGGCGCCCTGCTGGTGGTGGCGGCGGGCGCGCTGGTGTGCGTCCGGCGGCTGCGCACGGCCGTGTGGTCCTTCCTGCGCAGCGCGCTGGGCGAGGCCCGCTCGGTGCACACCCGTCCGTCCCGGGCGCTGGCCCTGTGGGGCGGCTCGCTGGCCTTCCCGGCGCTCCAGGCGGCCGGTCTCGCCGCGGTGGGGCGGGCGCTCGACCTGCCGGTGGCGCCCGCGCACATGGCGCTGGCCTATCTCGCGGCGACGGTGGCGGTGGCGCTGGTGCCCACGCCCGGTGGCCTCGGGTCCGTCGAGGCCGCGCTGATCGTGGCCCTGGTGGCGGCGGGCGGACCGGTCGCGGTCGCCACCGCGGTGGTCCTCGCCTACCGGATCATCACCGTGTGGGTGCCGCTGCTGCCGGGTGCGCTGACGCTGGGCGCGCTGGTGCGGCTGAAGGTGATCTGAGGCAGAGTGGGCCCTCCGAGCCGGCCGGGCGCGGCCCGGCCGGTGCCCGAGGGAGGAGAGCCGCCCGTGCCGGTCCGCCTGGAGCGCGAGGAACACGTCACCACCGTCGTCCTGTCCCGGCCCGGGGCCCGCAACGCGGTGGACGGTCCGACCGCGGCCGAACTCGCCGCCGCCTTCCGCGCGTTCGAGGCCGACGAGCGGGCCCGGGTGGCGGTGCTGTGGGGTGAGGGCGGCACGTTCTGCGCGGGCGCGGACCTGAAGGCGATGGGCACCGAGCGGGCCAACCGGGTGACCGAGGACGGTGACGGCCCGATGGGGCCGACCAGGATGCGGCTGTCCAAGCCGGTGATCGCCGCGGTCGCCGGGCACGCCGTCGCCGGGGGCCTGGAACTCGCCCTGTGGTGCGACCTGCGGGTGGCGGAGGAGGACGCGGTGTTCGGCGTGTACTGCCGCCGCTGGGGCGTGCCGCTCGTCGACGGCGGCACGGTACGGCTTCCCCGGCTGGTCGGCACCGGCCGGGCGCTGGACATGATCCTCACCGGACGGCCGGTCCCCGCCCGGGAGGCGTACGGGATGGGCCTGGCCGACCGGGTGGTCCCCACCGGCCGGGCCCGTGCCGAGGCGGAGGAGCTCGCCGCGGCCATCGCGCGCTTCCCGCAGGCGTGTCTGCGCGCCGACCGGGCGTCGGTCCTGGAGCAGGAGGGGCTGACGGAACCGGAGGCGCTGCGGCGTGAGTTCCGGCACGGGGCGGCCGTGCTGGCGGAGGCGCTGGACGGGGCGGCGCGGTTCGCCGGCGGCGCCGGCCGGCACGGTTCCTTCACCGACCCGTGAGCCACGCGTCCCCGGGCACGGGGCCGCCGTACCCAGGAGATCCGGTACCGGCGGCACCTCGCGCGGAACACCCGCCCGAGGCCCGCACGGTTCGCCCGCGGTGCGAACTCCTGTACGGATACGGCAGGATGAACGGCGCGGCCGGCCCTTCGCACCGTACGGCCGGCGCGCTCGCACATCCCGGAAACGAGCAGGTGAACAACGTGACGAGACTTCACATCCGGCCGCCCCAGGCGCGGACGACCGCGCGGCGCCCCGCCGGAGGTGACCGGTGAACCGCGCACTCGCCGCGCACGACCTGATCATCGCCGGCATCGCCGTGGCGGCGGGCGTACTGGCCGCGTTCCTGTCCCGGACGCTGCTGCGCTGGCTGGCGGGGCACGCCAAGCGAACCCGCTGGAGCGGCGACGACGTCGTCGTGGACGCGCTGCGCACGGTGGTGCCGTGGGCGGCGATCGCGGCCGGTGGGGCCGCCGCGGCGGCCGTGCTGCCGCTGACCCCGGCCGTGCGGCACCACACCCAGCAGGCGCTGGAGGTGCTGCTCATCCTCGTGGTGAGCGGGGCCACGGCCCGGGTGGTCGCCGGTCTGGTGCGGACGGTCACGCAGTCCCGCTCCGGAGTGGCCGGATCGGCCACGATCTTCGTGAACATTACCCGCGTACTGGTCCTCGCCATCGGTTTCCTGGTGACGCTCCAGACGCTGGGCATCTCGATCGCGCCGCTGCTGACCGCCCTGGGCGTGGGCGGGCTGGCGGTGGCCCTCGCGCTCCAGGACACCCTGGCCAACCTCTTCGCGGGCATCCACATCCTCGCCTCCAAGACGGTCCAGCCCGGTGACTACATCCGGCTCAGCAGCGGGGAGGAGGGCTACGTCGTCGACATCAACTGGCGCCAGACGACGGTCCGGCAGCTCTCCAACAACCTGGTGGTCATCCCCAACGGCCAGCTGGCGAAGACGAACATGACCAACTTCACGCGTCCCGAGCAGGAGTTGACGATCCTGGTGCAGGTGGGCGTCGCCTACGACAGCGACCTGGACCAGGTCGAGCGGGTGACGGGCGAGGTGGTCGCGGAGGTGATGACGGAGATCACCGGCGCGGTCCCCGAGCACGAGCCCGCGATCCGCTTCCACACCTTCGGCGATTCCCGGATCGGGTTCACGGTCATCCTGGGCGTGGGTGAGTTCAGCGATCAGTACCGGATCAAGCACGAGTTCATCAAGCGCCTGCACCGGCGCTACCGCGAGGAGGGCATCCGCATCCCGGCCCCGGCACGGACGGTCGCGCTCCAGCAGGGCGCCGTGGTGCTCCCCCAGCAGCGCGAGGGCGAGAACGAACCGGACGACATGGGCTCCCCCCGTCTTCTCTGACGTCCTCGGACACCGCGGCGCCAAAGGAGACGAGGGAAGGGGGACGGGACGAGGGACGCTACCGTGCGTGGAAGGCCGACGCCGCTGCGTATCGGGAGAGTCTCGACATGGCACGCGCGGGTATCGCGGGGGCCACCACGGCGGCCTTGCTGCCCCGGCGGGCCCCCGCCGGGGCAGACAGACACAGGTCAGGGAAGCGGAGCGGCGGCGCGGGAGAGCCGAGCCGCCGTGCGGGGTGGCGGAATCACCGCACTCGTGGGGCGTGCGGTGCTGCCGAGTCGTCGGCCACTGTCGAGTCGGAGGCCGGCACGAGATATCTTGATGTCGAGCAATGTTGCAGACGTGGAGCGGAGCACCCGGTGACTGACTCGACCATCATCTACACCTACACAGACGAGGCCCCGGCCCTGGCGACGCACTCGTTCCTGCCGGTGATCCAGGCGTACGCCTCGCAGGCCGGTGTCGCCGTGGAGACCCGCGACATCTCGCTGGCGGGCCGCATCATCGCCGCCTTCCCGGAGTACCTGAACGAGGGCCAGCGGATCCCGGACGCCCTGTCGGAGCTGGGTGAGCTGGCCAAGACGCCCGAGGCCAACATCGTCAAGCTGCCGAACATCTCGGCGTCGATCCCGCAGCTGAAGGCGGCGGTCGCCGAGTTGCAGGGCAAGGGCTACGCGCTGCCGGACTACCCGGACGACCCGAAGTCGGACGAGGAGCGCGAGATCCGCGCCCGTTACGACAAGATCAAGGGCTCGGCCGTCAACCCGGTGCTGCGCGAGGGCAACTCCGACCGCCGCGCCCCCGCCTCGGTGAAGAACTACGCCAAGACCCACCCGCACCGCATGGGCGCCTGGACCGAGCAGTCCAAGACCAGTGTGGCGACGATGGGCGTGGACGACTTCCGCTCCACCGAGAAGTCCGCCGTGATCTCCGAGAACGGTTCGCTGCGCATCGAACTGTCGGGCGACGACGGCTCCACCACCGTGCTGCGCGAGTCCGTACCGGTCCTCGCGGGCGAGGTCGTCGACGCCTCGGTGATGCGCGTCGCCGCGCTGCGCGAGTTCCTCTCCGCGCAGGTCGCCCGCGCCAAGCAGGAGGGCGTCCTGTTCTCCGTGCACCTGAAGGCCACGATGATGAAGGTCTCCGACCCGATCATCTTCGGCCATGTGGTGCGCGTCTTCTTCCCGAAGACCTTCGCGACGTACGGCGAGACCTTCGCCGCGGCCGGTCTGACCCCGAACGACGGCCTGGGCGGCATCTTCAAGGGCCTGGAGTCCCTGCCCAACGGTGCCGAGATCAAGGCGTCCTTCGACGCCGAGCTGGCCGAGGGTCCCGAGCTGGCGATGGTCGACTCCGACAAGGGCATCACCAACCTGCACGTCCCCTCCGACGTGATCGTGGACGCCTCCATGCCGGCCATGATCCGTACCTCCGGTCACATGTGGGGCCCGGACGGCCAGGAGCACGACACCCTCGCGGTGCTGCCGGACTCCAGCTACGCCGGTGTCTACCAGGCCGTGCTCGACGACTGCCGCGCGCACGGCGCCTACGACCCGGCCACCATGGGCTCGGTCCCGAACGTGGGCCTCATGGCGCAGAAGGCCGAGGAGTACGGCAGCCACGACAAAACCTTCGAGATCCCGGTCACCGGTACCGTCCGGCTGGTCGACCAGGCCGGCGAGGTCGTCCTGGAGCAGACCGTCTCCGCGGGTGACATCTTCCGCGCCTGCCAGACCAAGGACGCCCCGATCCGCGACTGGGTCAAGCTGGCCGTCACCCGGGCCCGCGCCACCGGCGACCCGGCCGTGTTCTGGCTGGACGAGACCCGCGCCCACGACGCCGTGCTGATCGAGAAGATCAAGGCGTACCTGCCGGAGCACGACACCGAGGGTCTGGAGATCAAGATCCTCGCCCCGGTGGAGGCCGCGAAGCTCTCCGTCGAGCGCATCCGGCGCGGCGAGAACACCATCTCCGTCACCGGCAACGTGCTGCGTGACTACCTGACCGACCTGTTCCCGATCCTGGAGCTGGGCACCAGCGCCAAGATGCTGTCGGTCGTCCCGCTGATGGCGGGCGGCGGCCTCTTCGAGACGGGCGCCGGCGGTTCCGCTCCCAAGCACGTCCAGCAGCTGGTCAAGGAGAACTACCTGCGCTGGGACTCCCTGGGTGAGTTCTTCGCGCTGGTGCCGTCCTTCGAGCAGTACGCGAAGACCACCGGCAACGCCCGGGCCCAGGTCCTCGCCGACACCCTGGACCGCGCCACGGCGACCTTCCTCAACGAGAACAAGTCGCCGACCCGCCGCGTCGGCGGCATCGACAACCGCGGCAGCCACTTCTACCTGTCCCTGTACTGGGCCCAGGAGCTGGCCCGGCAGACCGACGACGCGGACCTGGCCAAGGCGTTCGCCGCGTTCGCCGAGACGCTCACCGCGCAGGAGCAGAAGATCGTGGACGAGCTGGGTGCCGTCCAGGGTTCCCCGGCCGACATCGGCGGCTACTACCAGCCGGAGAAGGCCAAGGCCGACAAGGTGATGCGCCCGTCGGCCACGTGGAACGAGACGCTCGCCGCCCTGAGCTGACCCGGGCCTCCGGCCCCTCGCGGCCACCCGCTCCGCCCCGGCCGGCGTACTGCCCGGCCGGGGCGGAGCCATGTCCGCCGCCGGTGCCCCGGGCCCCGGCCGGGTGCCGTTCGTGAACGCTCGATGTCAGGGGCGCGGGAACGCTGGCCGCCCGTCACGCCGTGTGGTTACCTCCTCACATGTCCGCACTCGTGACCCGGCGCCCCATCGATCACGGGCGGGTCACCACCACGGTTGCCACCCGTCCGAGGTGACGGGCTTCATCACTCCCACCGCACCCGTCGCCCATTTCACGCGTTCCCAACCCATCCACCCTCTTCGGCGCACTTGCGTCACCTTTCTAGCTTTTCATCATCTTTTATTCGCATTTCTCCCAGTCGTACGCCTCTCCGTCGCCGCACGCCTTCGATCCGCCCTGCCGCACGAGGAGCACCATGAGCCAGCCCATCGACTCCGTCACCGCCGGTCACACCCCCGAGGAGGACCCCGCGGGGTCCGACACCCCGGCCTGGTCGTTCGAGACCAAGCAGATCCACGCCGGGGCCGCGCCGGACCCCGCGACCGGCGCCCGGGCCACCCCGATCTACCAGACGACGTCGTTCGTCTTCCGGGACACCCAGCACGCCGCCGACCTGTTCGCGCTGGCCGAGCCCGGCAACATCTACACCCGCATCCACAACCCCACCCAGGACGTGTTCGAGCAGCGCGTCGCCGCGCTGGAGGGCGGAGTGGCGGCGGTGGCGCTGTCCTCCGGGCAGGCCGCCGAGACGCTGGCGATCCTGACCCTGGCCGGTGCGGGCGACCACATCGTCTCCAGCACCTCCCTCTACGGCGGCACGTACAACCTGTTCCGGCACACGCTGCCGAGGTTCGGCATCGAGGTGTCGTTCGTCGACGACCCGGACGACATCGACGCGTGGCGGGCGGCGATCCGCCCGCAGACCAAGGCGCTGTTCGCCGAGACGCTGGGCAATCCGCGTGGCAACGTGCTCGACGTGCGCGCCGTCGCGGACGTGGCCCACGCGGCGGGCGTCCCGCTGATCGTGGACAACACCGTCCCGACGCCGTATCTGCTGCGGCCCGTCGAGCACGGCGCGGACATCGTGGTGCACTCGGCGACCAAGTTCCTCGGCGGGCACGGGAACGCCATCGCGGGGGTCGTGGTGGACGGCGGCACGTTCGACTTCGGCGCGCACGCCGACCGCTTCCCCGACTTCACCGAGCCGGACCCGAGTTACCACGGGCTGCGGTACTGGCCGGCTCTGGGCCCGGGAGCGTTCGCCGTCAAACTCCGGGTGCAACTGCTGCGCGACCTCGGCCCGGCCCTCTCCCCGCACTCCGCCTTCCTGCTCCTGCAGGGCGTGGAGACGCTGAGCCTGCGCATCGAACGGCACTCCGCGAACGCCCAGGCGCTGGCCGAGTGGCTGGAGCAGCGGGACGAGGTGGCCGCCGTGCACTACCCGGGGCTGCCCTCCAGCCAGTGGTACGAGGCCGGACGGCGGTACCTGCCGCGCGGGGCCGGCGCGGTGGTCTCCTTCGAGCTGCGGGACGGGGTGGAGGCGGGCAAGCGGTTCGTGGACGCGGTCGAGCTGTTCAGCCACCTCGCCAACATCGGTGACGTCCGCAGCCTGATCATCCACCCCGCCTCCACGACGCACAGCCAGCTCGACGCGGAGCAACTGACGGCCACCGGCACCGCGCCGGGCCTGGTACGCCTGTCGGTGGGTCTGGAGAACCTGGCCGACCTGAAGGCGGATCTGGAGGCCGGCTTCCGCGCGGCCAAGGGCGCGTCCTGAGCGCCGTACCGGCCTCCTCGGTCCCCCGTCCGCCGGCCACCGGGGCCTGGCGGGCGGGAGATCCGCCCGGACGGCGCCAGTGGTACGCGGCCGACGCGCCGCTGCCGCTGGAGGCCGGCGGTGAACTTCCGGACGTGCGGCTGGCGTTCGAGACGTGGGGCCGGCTCGCGCCCGACGGCGGCAACGCGGTGCTGGTGCTGCACGCGCTCACCGGGGACAGCCACGTCGGCGGTGCCGCCGGCCCCGGACACCCCACCCCCGGCTGGTGGGACGCGCTGGTCGGCCCGGGGCTGGCCCTGGACACCGACCGCTGGTTCGTGGTGGCGCCGAACGTGCTGGGCGGCTGCCAGGGCAGCACGGGACCGGCCTCGGCCCGGCCGGACGGCCGGACCTGGGGCGGATCGTTCCCGTTCCTCACCCAGCGCGACCAGGTGGCCGCGGAGGCCGCTCTGGCGGACGCGCTGGGCGTGCACCGCTGGGCGCTGGTCGTCGGCGGGTCGATGGGCGGGATGCGGGCCGTGGAGTGGGCGGTGGCGCACCCGGAGCGGACCGGCGCGCTGCTGCTGCTCGCCACGACGGCGGCGGCGAGCGCCGAGCAGATCGCCTGGGCGGGTGGGCAACTGCACGCGATACGTTCCGACCCGCACTGGCAGGGCGGCGACTACCACGACACCGGTCGCGGCCCGCACACCGGGCTCGGGCTGGCCCGTCGGCTCGCCCATGTCACCTACCGCAGCGAGCCCGAGCTGGGGGTCCGTTTCGGGCGGGCGGCCCAGAGCGGCGAGGACCCCTGGCGCGGTGGCCGCTACCAGATCGAGTCCTACCTGGACCACCACGCCGCCAAGCTGGTCCGCCGGTTCGACGCGGCCAGTTACGTCGTGCTGACCGAGGCGATGAACGCGCATGACGTCGGCCGGGACCGCGGCGGCGTCCGGGCCGCCCTCGGCCGGGTGCGGGCCCGCACCCTCGTCGCGGGCGTCGGCTCCGACCGGCTGTACCCGCTCGCCCAGCAGGCCGAGTTGTCCGCGTTGATCCCGGCGGCCGACCGGCTGCGGGTGATCGAATCGCCGTACGGGCACGACGGGTTCCTGATCGAGACGGAGCAAGTGGCAGCGCTGGTGCGGGAGATCCTCGGGTAGCGCACCGCGTACCGTGAGCCTCGACGGTGCACCGTGCACCACACCGCCGACCGCCCGGGGAGCAGCCGCATGGCCCACGCCGTACCGTCCTTCGACCTGCTTCCCGGCGCCGCCGGATCCCCGGTGATCCTGCATGTGCCGCACTCCGCGCGGACCGTCCCGGCGGCCGTGCGGGCCGGCATCGTGCTGGACGACGCCGCGCTGGAGCGGGAGCTGGACGACATTACGGACGCGCACACCGCGGAGCTGGCCGAGGCCGCCGCCGCGCTGGCCGGCCGCACGCCCTGGCTGTTCGTGAACCGGCTGTCCCGGCTGGTGGTGGATCCGGAGCGGTTCCCGGACGAGCGGGAGGAGATGCTCGCCGTGGGGATGGGGGCCGTCTACACCGGGACCACCCGGCGGGGGACGCTGCGGGCCGGGGACGGCGATCCCGGGCCGCTGATCGAGCGGTACTTCCGGCCGTACGCGCGGGCCATGACCGAAACCGTACGGGACCGGCTGGCCGCGACCGGCCGGGCCGTCGTGATCGACGTGCACTCCTATCCGACCGAGCCGCTGCCGTACGAACTGCACGGCGGCGGGTCCCGGCCCCCGGTCTGTCTGGGCACCGACGCCTTCCACACGCCGGCCGCGCTGGCCGAGCTGGCCCGCGCGGCGTTCGCCGGGTGCGGCGGGACGGAACTCGACACCCCTTTCGCCGGGACGTACGTGCCGTTGGAGTTCTACGGGACGGAGCCCCGGGTCGCCGCGCTGATGGTGGAGATCCGCAGGGACGGCTACATGACGGAACCCGGCGGCCCGGCCGGTCCGGGGCTGCACCGCTTCGCCGCCGCGCTCGCCGCCCTGGTGGACGGCGTGGGCCACTGACCGTCCGGCGGCCCGCCTCCCCGTCCGGCCGGGGATCCCGGCCGGACGGGATCACGCCCCGGTACCGGGCCGTGCGCCGTCGGCCGCCGGCGGCCCTGCCGCTCCTCGGCACGCGGCCGGACCGGTCGCCGGGCCGCGGCCGTATCCCGGACCGGTGTACCGGCGGCGCAGGGCCACGGTCCGGGGCACGGCCGGCCCCGCGCGTCAGCCGGGGACACCGTCCCCGTCCGTCAGCTGGTGAACCGGCTCCCTCAGGCGCGCAGCCACTCGGTGACGATCACGTCCGCGCCGGTGCGCAGCCGCAGCGCGAACGGGCCTGAGGGGGGTGCGTCGCTGGTGAAACGGCCCAATTCATCGACAGGGACCGGGACGGCCGTCTGCGGTCCGCCGAGCACCTCGATCCGCGCCGACTGCGGCGGCAGCACCTGCCCCATCAGCCCCTGCCCGGTGACCTCGACGTCGACGGTCAGCTCGCCCGCGCGGAAGGTGAGCATCCGCGGCGCGTCCAGGACTCCCCTGACCGGCAGGGCGTCCACCAGCGAGTCGAAGGTCAGCTCGGCAACACGGGCGTCGAGGTCGTACAGCGCGTAGGCGTCGAGTGCCAGTTGCCGCAGCTCGGTGGGGACGGGGTCCAGGACGGCGGCTGCCTGCCGCAGCTCCTCCTCCAGCAGCCCGTCGCAAAACTCGGCCTCGTCGAAGCCGGCCGCTCCCTCGCCGTGCCCGCCGTCCTCGCCGTACCCGGTGTTCTCCTCGTGCATGCCGTTCACACCGCCCCTCGTCCGTCGTCGAGCCGGGCCCGCAGCCGGCGCAGACAGCGCTGGCGCAGCGGGCCGATGCTGCCCACCGCGATGCCCAGGGCCGCCGACACCTCCACATAGCTGGGCGGCGGCGAGGCGATCAGGGTGCGCAGCAACTGCCGGCAGCGGTCGCCCAGTTTCTCGAACTCCTGCCACACGCGACGGATGCGTTCGGCCTCGGCGGCCGCCTCCTCGGAGTCGATGAGCGTCTGTTCCGGGGTGCGGTCCTCGCTGACCCGGTCCAGGACGAGCGGATCGTCCGTCGGCATCAGCCGGGTGAGGCTCTTGATGACCTTGAGGCACTCGTGCCGGGCCGTGCTGGCGAGCCAGGACCCGGCCTTCTCCGGTTCCCGGATCCGCGCCAGGTGCTGGGCGAAGCGGAACCACACGGTCTGATAGACCTCGTGGCCGTCGGCGTCGGACAGCCGGTGGGCGCGCACGACGGCCCACACCAGCGGACTCAGTCCTTCCACCAGCGCTTTCCAGGCCGCCGCGTCGCCATCGGTCGCGGCCCGGACCAGCGCGCCGACCTCTGCTCGTTCCACGGCGCCACCCCTCGTGTACGGCAAGTCATCGTACGCCGTGCAGAGGGCACCTCCGGTCGTCATGCGGAACGCGCCGGTCGGGCGACCGGCACCGGGCGCCAGGTGGGCGGCCGGAGCGCCGGTACGTGCGCCCCACGCACTTCCGCGTACGCCGTGGTGGATTCCAGCAACTGCCGGTGGGCCACGCGCGGGTCGCCCTCCTTGTGCGCGGTCATGTGGGCGGCGACGAGTCCGGCGGCCACCGGTGTGGCGAACGAGGTGCCGCTCCAGTGCGCGAACCCCTCGAACGTCGTCCGGTCCGGTTCGCCCCCGGCGGCGTCGGCGCCCGCCTCGCTCAGCACGCCCCGGTGGCGCGGGGACCGGCAGGTGCAGTCGTAGGTGAAACCGAACCGGCAGACGTCGTAGGTGGAGTGCTGGTAGACGTACGGGACGGGCGTGTCGAAGCCGGTGAGGGAGCTGACGAGGCGTTCGCCGGGCGCGTAGGCCGTCACCCAGGGGCCGTGGTTGCTGAAGCAGGCCCCCATCTCGCCGTCGCCGCGCAGGGCGCCGACCGACAGCACGGCGTCCTGGTAGTCGGGCAGCGAGGCGTAGGCGGCGGGCCAGAACGGGGTGGCGCTGGCGTTGTTGCCGGCCGCGGCGACCAGCAGGGTGCCCTGCTCGCGCAGTTCGCGCATGAAGGCGTCGACGCCGAGCAGTCCGTCGGTGCGGCCGTTGGAGGTACCCGCGGACAGGCTGATGACGTCCGGCCAGCCGTCCCGGTCGACGGCCTCGAAGAGTTTGGCGCCGAACTCGGACTCCAGGACGGCGCCGGCGTCGTTCAGGGTCCCCCGGACGGTGACGTCGGTGTTGGGCGCGACGGCGGCGACCAGTCCGGCGATGAACGTGCCGTGACCGACGTACTGCCGCAGGACGCCCTCGGCGTCGGTCTCCTCGACCTGGCGGTCGCCCTCGGTGTGGGCGAGCAGCGGGTAGGAGCGGTAGTCGTGCATGAGGCCGGTGTCGATGACGAGGACGCCGACGGCGGTGTCCGGGTCGTAGGGGGTGCCGTCCGCCGCCGGGTTCGGCGCCTCGCCGGCCGGGGCGGGCACGGGTTCGTCCCCGGGGCAGGCGTTGACCGAGATCGAGACCACGTGGTTGCGGCTGACGAGCCGGTGTCCGCGGCGCCCCTCCGCCTCACGCAGGGCGCGCAGCGCGTGCCCGACCGCCGGGTCGCCGTCCCGGGCCCCGCTGCCGGGGTCGCCGACCCGGATCCGGGTGATCCCGGTCCGGTTGGTGTCCGGGCCCGCCCGGCGCACGTCGTCGGCGACCAGGTCGGCCGTCGCGGCGAAGTGGCTGCGCACGGTCTCCTCGACGACCCGGGCCTCCTCACCGTCGCGGGCGAGGACGACGCCCTTCTCGTAGAAGAACTCCGCGGAGTCGTCCGGTCCCATCGCCAGTGGGATGTCGGGCATCGAGCGCTGGATCTGGTCGAACTGCTCGTGGAATCGCTGAGGTGCCATGGCGTGTCCTCCCCCATCGGGACGGCGGTCCTCATTCAGAGCCGGACAGCCGTCCGTTGATACAGCCCGTACCGCCGTGCACGGCGGCGGACCTGTGTGACGTGCCTGCCCTGGACCACTACCATCCGAGGCGTGACAGCGGCTAGCGACTCGGTTCTCGAACTGCTGCCGATGGTGTTCGCCGCCCCGATGGAGGCTCTGGCGCGGGCGGAACGGGTGCTGGAGACCGGTCCGCCGCCGCTGCACGCCTCCGTCGCCCACCAGGTGATCGGCATCTGGCAGCGGGACTTCGGCGACCTGCGGATCGCCCTGGGCCATTTGCGGCGTGCCCGGGATCTGGCGGCGCGTGCGGATTCGGCCGAGCGGGAGGCGGACGTCCTCGCCACCCTCGGGGTCGCACTGGTGCACGCGGGGCGCACGCGGCAGGGGCTGACGGCGTTCGAACAGGGCGTCGCGCGGGGTACCGGGCACACCCGGGCCCGGGTGCTGTACCGCCGCGCCTACGTCTGGTGGGTGCTCGGCCGGCACCGTGCGGCGCTGGAGGACGTGCGCCGGGCGATCGCCGTGCTGCGCCAGGCCGACGACGTCATCTGGACGGCGCGGGCGCTGACGCTGCGGGCCACCGTGCATCTGGCGCTGGGCGCGGTGGACCGGGCCGACGCCGACTTCACCGCGGCGGAGCAGTTGTGGGAGACGACCGGCCAGGAGCACGACAAGGCCGACGCGGTGGAGAGCCGGGGGCTGGCCGCCTTCCGGTCGGGTGACATCCCGGCCGCGCTGCGGCTGCTGGACGAGGCCGAGGAGCGGTACGCCAAGCTGGGCACGCCGACCTTCATGCTCAACATCCGGCGCTGCGAGGTGCTGATGGCCGCGGGGCTGGCCCCGGAGGCGCTGGCCGAGGCGGACACGGCGATCACCACGCTCGACGGGATCGGCGGGCAGTCCACCCGCAAGGCGGAACTGCTGCTGGCCGCCGCCCGGGCCGCCCGTTCGGCCGGCGAGGCGCACACCGCGATCGCCCGCGCCGCCGTCGCCGTACGGCTGTTCGCGGCGCAGCGGCGCTCCTGGTGGGAGGCGCACGCCCGGCTGGTGCTGATCGAGGCGCGGGTGGCGTCCGGGCGCAGCTCGGGGCGGCTGGTGGCGGACGCCGCGGCGGTCGCCGAACGGCTGGCGTCCTTCGGGTCGCCCGCCGCGCCGGAGGCGTCGCTGCTCGCGGGCCGCATGGCGCTCGGCCTCGGCTGGACGGCGGACGCGGAGCGGCACCTGGCGCTGGCGGCGCGCAGCAGGAACGCGGGTCCGCCGCTGGCCCGGATGACGGGCTGGGCGGCGCAGGCGCTGCGGGCGCGGGCGGCCGGTTCGGTACGGGGTGTCCTGGAGGCGTGCCGGCGCGGGCTCGACGTGCTCGACGACCACCGGATGACGTTGGGCGCCTCGGAGTTGCGGGCCCGGGCCACCGCGCAGGGCGCGGAGCTGGCGGCGCTGGCCCAGCAGGCCGTGCTGGGCCGGGGCGGTCCGCGGCGGCTGCTGGAGTGGAGCGAGCGCTGGCGGGCCACGGTGCTTTCCGCGCCGCCGACCCGGCCGCCCGCCGACCCGTCGCTGCTGAGCGGGCTGACCGCGTTCCGGGAGATCGCCGCCCGCGCGGAGGCCGCCCGGATGGACGGCCGTCCGGTGCCCGCCCTGGAGCGCGAACAGCGGCGCCTGGAACGGGAGATCCGCTCCCGGACCCATCACGTGCACGGCGCCGCGCCCGGTGACGGCCGCCGCTTCGACTCCGCCCGGCTGCTGGCGCGGCTCGGTGACACGACGCTCGTCGAACTCGCCGTGCTGGACGGACGGGTGCATGTGCTGCTGTGCGGGCAGGGACGGGTACGGCGGTTCGAGGGCGGGGCGCTGGCGGCGGCGCTGACCGAGGCGGAGCACGTGCAGGCGGGGCTGCGGCGGCTCGCCCACCCCGGGGCGGAGGCGCGGCTGCCGCTGGTGGAGGCGGCGGGCCTGCGGCTCCAGGAGCTGCTGCTGGGCGGTGCGGTGCGCCGGCTGGGCAGCGGCCCGGTCGTGATCGTGCCGCCGGGGGCGCTGCACCGGGTGCCCTGGGCGCTGCTGCCCGCGCTGCGCGACCGGGTGCTCAGCGTCTCGCCGTCGGCGGGCAGCTGGCTGCGGGCCCGGGAGACCGAGGCGCCGCCGGGCGGCCCGCAGGTCTTCGTGCGCGGGCCGGGGCTGGCGACGGGCGGCGCCGAAGTGCCCGACCTGGCGGGCCGCAACGGCGCGGCGACGGTGCTCGAACACGACGAGGCGCGGGTGCCGCGGGTGCTGCGGGAGCTGGACGGGGCGGCACTCGCGCACATCGCCGCGCACGGCACGTTCCGCGCGGACAGCCCCATGTTCTCCTCGCTGCGGATGGCCGACGGGCCGCTCATCGTGCACGACTTCGAACGGCTGGCCCGCAGCCCGTACCGGATCATCCTCTCCAGTTGCGACACGGCCCGGCTCGCCTCGGTCGGCGCCGACGAACTGCTCGGTCTGGTCACCGCGCTGCTCCCGCTGGGCACGGCCGGGGTGGTGGCGAGCAGCGCGCCGGTCAACGACGCCGCGGTGGTGCCGCTGATGCTCGCCCTGCACAAGGGCCTCGACGCGGGACTCTCCCTGGCCGAGGCCCTGCGCGACGCGCGGGCGGCCGTGCCGGGCGACGCCGTCCACCAGGCGACCGGATGGGCGTTCGCGGCGTTCGGCGCGGCCTGACCCGGCGACCCCGGCGGGCGGCGGGGCCGCCGGGTCAGGCCGAGGCGGTGTCCGGCAGCTCCACCAGCCAGGGCAGCGCGCCCCGGTCGCTGGCGCCGAGCCGGGTGTAGGCGCTGTAGAGGTGGTTGCCCACGGTCCGCACGGACAGCGTGAGTTTCTCCGCGATCTGCCGGTTGGTCAGCCCGGCGGCGGCGAGGGTGACGATCTGCCGTTGCCGGGCGGTGAGTTCACCGAGGACCAGCCCGGACAGCGCCGGGGTGCGGGCGCCCTGGCAGCGGCGGGCGAGGGAGACCGCGCGGGTGCGGGCCGTGCGGGCGGCGCGCGGGTCGCGGTGCGCCCGTACCGCCTGGGCGTGGGCCTCGGCCGCGAACAGCAGGAAACCGCGTTCCTCCAGCGCTTCGGCGGCCCGGTCCAGGGCGGGCCCGTCGCCGCGGGCGAGCGCGTCGGCGTGCCGGGCCAGCACGCCGTCACCGGGGAGCCGGCCGGCGGCCAGTTCGGGGGCGCCGAGGCGTACGGCGTCGTAGTGGGCGTACACGTCGTCGTCGGGAACGGCGGTGCCGTCGGGACGGTCGGATGCTTGCGTTCCGTCCTGGCGGCCGTGGGCGCCGCCGCCGAGTGCCCGTACGGCGCCGTCGAGGTCGCCGTGCGCCGCCGCGGCCCAGACCGCCGTGCCGTCCGCCGCCGACGGGCCGCCGGCGGCGGGTCCGCCGCCCGGGCAGTCCCGCTCGCCCCAACCGCGGTGGAACCGGCCCGGCTCGCCGGACTGGGCGGCGGCGAGCACGAGTTCGCCCCGGCACGCGGCGTCGTCGGGCGTCTCCCGCAGCCCTTCCCTGGCCCACGCCGCCGCCTCCAGCAACTCCCCGCGCAGCCGCGCGAACCGGGCCCGCACCGCCGCGTATCCGGCCGGTACGGTCGCCCCCTCCGCGATCAGCCACTCCCCCACCGGGGCCGGCCGGTCCCGTACGTCCGCCTGCGCGATCCGCCCGGCCAGGGCGTGCTGTTCGGCGGTGAGTGCCCGGGCGCACTGCTGCGGGGTGCGGGCCAGCCGCCTGGCGCGCAGCCGTCCGGCGCAGGCACGCAGCGCCGGGCCGTGCAGCGGGTGGGCGAGGTGGGCGAAGCCCTGGTCGTCGACGTGGACCAGGCCGTCGGCCTCGACGCGTTCGAGGACGTCCAGGTCGAGGTCGTCCAGGTGCAGGGGCAGGGGTTCGGCGAAGGCGAGGCGTTCCAGGATCTCTCGCTCGCCGGGCCGCGGGCGGTCCAGGACGCAGGCGACGCGCTCGCGCACGGTGGGCGTCATCGGCACCGGGCCGCGCCAGGCCCACTCGTCCGTGCTGGCGACGCGGGTCAGCAGCCCCTGGGTACGCAGCGCGCCCGACAGGTCCCGCAGCAGCCTGAGATCGCCCCCGCAGAGCCGGTGCAGCCGGCGCACCGTGAGCGGTTCCAGGGTGCCGCCGGTGGCCAGCAGCTGGGCCGTCTCCTCGTGCGGCAGCGGCTCCAGGGCGAGCCGCGGCAGGAGTTCGCCGGTCCACAGCCGGGACACCGCGCCGGGTGTGGGGGTCCGGTCGGCGGCGATCACGACCAGGCGGGTGCGACCGTGCACGGCGAGCTGGTGGACCAGGGCGGCCGAGGCCTCGTCCAGCAGGTGGGCGTCGTCGACCACGAGAACACGCACGCCGGACAGGAGCTGCACCGCGCGGTGCAGCGAGACCGTCTCGGGCAGCAGCGGGGCGAACGCGGCGAAGGGCAGCCCGCGGGTCTGAGGGGTCCCGGTCACCCGGGCGCAGTCGCTGCCCCGCACGGCCTCCGTGACCAGCCGGGTCTTGCCGCAGCCCGCCGGGCCGGTCACCACGATGCCGTGCCGGCCGGCGGTCAGGGACCGGCGGATCGCTTCCAGTTCGTCCTCCCGGCCGGTGAACGGCCAGGGCAGTTCCAGGGTCTTGGCGTCCTGTACGAAATTCGTCACGTCATGGAGAGTCCGGATACTCATGCTTGATACAGGGGGACTTGAGTAGCCCCCGACTCAGGCGCCCGGACGCAAGCGGAGGCAGTCTTGGCGCATGACCCAGCGCTACTGCTCACTTCCGCAGCAGCCGGCCCCCTCCTTCGCACCGGGGCTGGCCGCCGAGCGGTCGAGCGCGCTCGTCGCCGGGCGGCGCATGTGGGTCAACGGCACGGTGCTGCACTACTGCTTCTTCGACGCGGACACCGACGGGTCGGTCATCCACGTACCGGGATCCGGGGAGACCCGCTGGGTCTCCTGGGCCGGTGCCAAGGAGCAGCGGGACATCGTCCGGGAGTGCTTCCGGCAGTGGCAGGACCTCGGCATCGGGGTGACGTTCGCCGAGGTCACCGACCGCCGCGAGGCGGAACTGCGGATCGGTTTCCAGTACGGGGACGGCTCCTGGTCGCAGGTGGGCCGGGACGCGCTCGTGGTCGGTCTCAACGAGCGCACCATGAACCTGGGCTGGGACCTCACCCTGCCCGGGCAGCGGGCCACGGCGCTGCACGAGATAGGGCATGCGCTCGGCATGCAGCACGAGCACCAGAGCCCGCTGGCCGGTATCCACTGGGACGACGAGGCGGTGTACGCCGACCTGGCGGGTCCGCCGAACTTCTGGAACCGGGACCGGACGTTCTTCAACATCCTGCGCAAGCTGGACGCGTCCGAGGTGAACGGCTCGGTCTGGGACCCGCAGTCCATCATGGCGTACCCCTTCGAGGCGGGGCTGGTGCTGGAGCCGGAGCAGTACCGTGGGGGGCTGCACTCGCCCGGCACGCTGTCCCCGGCCGACAAGGAGTTCGTACTGCGCTGGTACCCGCCGGCCGATCCGCCCTCGGTCGCGGACAGGTTGGACCGGGGGGATCCACATCGCGCGCTGGTGCCGTTCCGGTCGGTGCCGCTCAGCCTGGGATCGGGCGGGCAGGCCGACTTCACCGTCGACCCGCCGGAGACCCGCGACTACGCGGTGGGCACCTTCGGCGACGGTGACAGCGTCGTCGTCGCCTTCGAGGAACGCGACGGCGAGCCGCGCTATCTCGCCGGACAGGACGACGGGGGCACGCCGCACAACGCCGTGCTCAGGGTCAGGCTCGTCAAGGGCCGCCGCTATTTCGTCCGCGTCCGCCTGTACTCCACATGGGGTACCGGGGAAACGGCGGTCATGTGCTGGTGACAGCACAGAGCCGCGCCACGCGGGCGCCCGGACCACGGTCCGGCACCCGGGGGAGCGGTCGAGGACGTCACCTACGGGGGACGACGTCGCCCAGGCACTGTTCGGGGGAGCAGTACCTAGGCTGGATGTCGCTGGTGACGTTCTCGACCGCGTCGTGGGCCCGTGGAGGCGACGCACGACAGCCGTGACCGGTGCCCGCGACAGCGGCGGGTGCCGCTCAGCGGCGGTGCCACTCGCGGGCGAGCAGTTCGTACGAGCGGACGCGGTCCGCGTGGCCGTGGGTGATCGTCGTGATCAGCAGTTCGTCTGCTCCGGTGGCCTCCTGGAGTTGTTCCAGCCGGTCGGCGACGCGGGACGGGGAGCCCACGAACTGGGTGTCCACCCGGTCGCGCACCAGGTCCCGGTCCTCGTCGGTCCAGGCGTGCGCGCGGGCCTGTTCGGGGGTCGGGAAGGGGATGGCGCCCTCGGCGGTGCGGATGCTGCGCACCCACAGGCCGTATCCGGTGGCGAGTTCCCGTGCCGTGCGGTCGTCCTCGGCGACGACGACGTCCGCGGAGACGGTGACGTACGGCTCGTCGAGGACGTCGGAGGGGCGGAAGCAGGCGCGGTAGCCGGCCACCGCCTCCAGGACGGTGGCCGGGCTGACGTGGTAGTTCGCCGCGAAGCGCAGTCCGCGGCGGCCCGCGACCTCGGCGCTGGTGCCGCCGCTGCTGCCCAGGATCCACACCTCGACGTCGGCGTGCTCGCCCGGCACCGCGTGTGCCTCTGTGCCCTCCGCGGAGCGGTAGGTGCCGGCCAGCAGGGCGAGGATGTCGTCGATCTGCTCGGCGTAGTCCTGGGATTCGGCGCCCGGCAGGTGCAGGAGGCTGCGCTGGAGGGCGAGCCGGGGTGAGGCGAGGAGGCGTTCGAAGGCGTACCGGGGCGGGACGAGCAGGCCGTTCGGGGCGTGGCCGGCCACGACCGGGGGCGTCGTCGGCGGCGGGTCGGCGCGCTCGCCCGGGGGACGGCCGCCGGAGCGGCCGAGGCCCAGGTCCAGGCGGCCCGGGTGCAGCGCGTCGATCAGGCCGAACTCCTCCACCGTGCTCAGCGCGGTGCGGTGGCCGAGCTGCACGGCACCCGACCCGAGCCGGATGGTCGAGGTGGCGGCGGCGGTCAGGGCGAGGACGACCGCGGGCGACGTGCCCGCCACGCCGGGGTTGAGGTGGTGCTCGGCGAACCAGTGGCGGCGGTAGCCGAGGCGTTCGGCGTGCCGGGCCAGGTCGATGGAGTTGCGCAGCGCCTCGCCGGCCGTGGCTCCCGAGGGGACCGGGACCAGGTCGAGGACGCCGAGCGGTACGGAGGGCATGCGGGCCTCCCTCAGGGTGCGTCGGACACGGGCGCGGGGTGGGGCGGCGCGAGCACCGGGCCCCAGTCGAACGGCGGGTCGGGGATGTCCTGGCGCAGCACCGGGGCCACCTCCGACTGGAACCGCTCCAGCGAGTCACGGTGCTGGGTGTCCGTCAGCCCGCCTGCGTCCGCGGGCAGGTGCTGCACGGTGTGCCCGAACCGCTCGTGGTAGCGGTGCACCTTCTCGATGACCTGTTGCGGGCTGCCGATCAGCGCGGAGCTGCGTGCGGCGAAGTCCTCCAGGGTCTCGAAGACCACGGGCAGGCCCGTGGCCCGCTGGAAGGCCAGGTTGCTCTCGAAGACCGGCCGGTAGGCGGCGAGCGCCTGCTGGGTCGTCCGGGCGACGCAGAGGCCCGCCGACCCGGCGCCGACCGTGAGGCCGGCCGGGTCGTGGCCGTGGTGCTCCCAGCGTTCCCGGTAGTGGCGGACCAGCTCGGCGTACGGCTCGACGGGATGGGTGACGTTCGCGGAGAACAGCGGGTCGCCGTAGCGGGCGGCGAGGTCCACGCTCTCCTTGCTGGTGGCGCTGCCGTGCCAGACCCGGACGGGCTGCTGGTAGGGGCGCGGCCAGACCTCGGCGTCCGTCAGCTCCGGCCGGAAGCGGGTCCTGGCGGTCACCTTGTCCTCGCGCCAGATCCGCCGGAACACCTCGTAGCTCTCGGCGTTGCGCTCCCACTGGTCCTCGGGGGTGACGTGGAACAGCTCGCGCTGTGCGGACCCGTTGCCCTTGCCGATGATCAGGTCGAGCCGCCCGTCGGCGAGGTGGTCCAGGGTGGCGTAGTCCTCGTAGGCCCGGACCGGGTCCAGCAGGCTCAGCGTCGTCACGGCGGTGAACAGCCGGATCCGGCGGGTGAGCGCGGCGAGGTGGCTGAGGACGACCGTCGGCGCGGAGGAGATGAACGGCCGTTCGTGCCGCTCCCCCACGCCGAAGCCGTCGAAGCCCAGTTCCTCCGCGAGCAGCGCGCTCGCGACGACCTCCCGGAACCGGTCGTGTGTCGACTTCAGTACGCCGGTGACCGGGTCGGGGCGGTGCACGATCAGCGTGATGGCGAGGAACTTCACGAGGCGACCCGCCGGCGCTCGGCCCGCGCGTCGTCGGGATGGGCGAGGCCGAGGTGGTCGCGCAGGGTGGTGCCCTCGTAGTCGGTGCGGAAGACGCCGCGCTCCTGGAGCAGCGGGACGACCGTGTCGGCGAACACGTCGAGGCCGCCCGGGGTGATGTGCGGGACGAGGATGAATCCGTCGCTGGCGTCGGCCTGGACGAACTCGTCGATGGTCCGGGCGACGGTGGCCGGGGAGCCGACAAAGGTCTGCCGGTTGCCGGTGTTGATGATCAGGTCGCGGATGGACCACTTGTTCGCTTCGGCCAGTTCCCGCCATTCGCGGGCGGTGGCCAGCGGGTCCCGGTACATGCGCACCTGCGCGCGGCCCCGCGAGATGTGTTCCTCGTCCACGTTCGGGGCGATCTCCGGCAGCGGGCCCTCCGGGTCGTACGCGGACAGGTCGCGGTTCCAGACGAACTCCAGGTGCTTGAGCGCGGTGGCGCCGCTGACCTGCTGCCGGCGCACCTCGTGGGCCAGTTCCTCGGCCTCGGCGTCGGTGTCGCCGAGCACGAAGGTCGCCGCGGGCAGGATGAGCAGTTCGTCGCGCCGCCGGCCGTATGCGGCGAGGCGGCGTTTGACGTCGGTGTAGAACGCCTGGCCGGCCTGGAGCGTGGCGTGCCGGCTGAAGATCGCGTCGGCGCTCGCGGCGGCGAACTCGCGGCCCTCCTCGGAGTCGCCGGCCTGGAAGATCACCGGCCGGCCCTGCGGGGAGCGCGGCACGTTGAACCGGCCGTGGATGTCGAAGTGCCGGCCCTGGTGCACGAAGGCGCCGGCCTGCGCGTCCCGCAGGAAGGTGCCGGCCGCCTGGTCGGCGAGGATCTCGTCGCCGTGCCAGGAGTCGAACAGCTCGTTCGCCGTGGCCAGGAACTCCTTGGCGCGCGAGTACCGCTCCTGTTGCGGCAGGAAGCCGCCGCGGCGGAAGTTCTCACCGGTGAAGGCGTCCCAGGAGGTGACCACGTTCCAGGCGGACCGGCCGCCGGAGAGGTGGTCGAGGCTGGCGAACTGGCGGGCCACCTCGTAGGGCTCGTTGAAGGTGGAGTTGATGGTGCCGGTCAGGCCGAGCCGGTCGGTGACGGCGGCCAGCGCCGCGAGCACGGTGAAGGTGTCGGGGCGGCCGACGACGTCCAGGTCGTATATCTGCCCGCCCTGTTCGCGCAGCCGGAGACCTTCGGCGAGGAACAGGAAGTCGAACTTGGCGCGTTCGGCGGTGCGCGCGAAGTGGGCGAACGACTCGAACTCGATGTGGCTGCCGGCGGCCGGGTCGCTCCACACGGTGGTGTTGTTGACGCCGGGGAAGTGGGCGGCCAGATGGATCTGCTTCAGCGGCTTGCTCATGTCGGTGTGGTCCTCCGGCTCAGGCAGCTTGGTAACGGTTGGCGGGACGGGCCAGTCCGAGCAGCCCGCGCAGGGTGCCGGCCTCGTAGGCGCGCCGGAACAGGCCCCGGCGCTGGAGTTCGGGCACCAGGCCCTGGGTGATCCGCGGCAGGTCGTGGCCGAGCACGGCGGGCCGCAGCCGGAAGCCGGTGAGCCCGGCCTCGCTCAACTCGGCGAGCAGGTCGGCGAGTCCGGCGGGCGTGCCGGTGAAGATCCGGGCGTCGGCGGTGTACGGCTCGCCGGCCAGCTCGTCCAGGCGGGCGCGGCGGGCCGCCGCCTTCGCCGGGTCGTCGTCGAGGAAGACCAGCAGGTCGCCGAAGACGTGCAGGGGCTGGTCGGCGCGGCCGGCCGCGGCCTGCTCGGACCGGATCTCGGCGACGATCGCACGGGCCTGTCCGGCGTCGTGCGGGGTGACGTAGCCGACGTCGGCCTGCCGGGCGACGAGCCGGTACGGGACGCTCTGGTGGGCCAGCGCGGTGACCGGCGGCTGTCCCTGCGGCGGGCGGGGCGTGATGGAGGGGCCCTTGACGCTGAAGTGCCGGCCCTCGAAGCCGATGTGGTGCAGCTTGTCGCGGTCGACGAAGCGGCCGGTGGCCAGGTCCCGGATCTCGGCGTCGTCCTCCCAGCTGTCCCAGAGCCGGCGGACCACCTCGACGTAGTCGGCGGCCTCGTCGAACCACTCGTTCAACAGGTCCTGGGCGGCCGGGCTGTCGTAGGCGTCGATCGCGGGGATGCTGCGCCGGCCGAAGTGGGCGGCCTCGTCGGGGCGCCGGGTGATCCGGACGCGCAGACCGGCCCGGCCGCTGCTCACGTAGTCGAGGGTGGCGATCGCCTTGGAGATGTGGAACGGCTCGGTGTGGGTGGCCACCACCGTCGGCACCAGACCTATGTGCCGGGTGAGCGGTGCGACGCGGGCGGCGACGAGGACCGCGTCGAGCCGGCCCCGTACCTGGTCGGTGCGGTCGTCCCGGTCGAGGGGGCGGGAGGACTGGGGGCCCAGACCGTCCTCGATGGTGACGAAGTCGATCAGGCCGCGTTCGGCCTCGGCGACGAGGGCGGCCCAGTAGTCGGCGGTGAGCAGATCGCGGGGGCGGGCGGCCGGCTCGCGCCAGGAGGCAGGGTGCCAGCCGGTGCCGTCGAGCGCGACGGCGAGATGCAGGGGAGCAGCAGAGGACGAGGACACGAGGGGGTGCCTTCCTGGAGGTCCGTACGCGGGATCACCGGCCCGCGGCGGGGCAGGGCACGGCGGCTGACGGCCGGCGGGGCAAGGTCCCCGGGGCCGGGGGGCGGTGGAAGGTCAGTGGCGACAGAGCGCGGCGGCCACGCGCTGGAGGTCGATGTGCGGCCGGGAGTGGAGGTGCACGGCGTGCAGGACGGTCGTCACGTCCGTCACCTCCTCCTTCGGGGCGCGCGGCGGCGCCTCGCGGATGTCGTCGTGAGTCACAACACCGACCCCTCGGGGGATGTTCCAGGGCTGCGGACCTGGAGGACGGGCGAGGGGCGGCGGAGCGTGAAGCCGATCGACTCGTAGAGCCTGATTGCGGGGGTGTTGTCGGCGGCGGCATGCAGGAACGGCGTGTCGCCGCGTTCGCGGATGCCCGCGGCGACCGCGCGGACCAGCCGCCGGGCCAGGCCGCGGCCGCGGTACTCCGGGTCCGTGCAGACCGCGCTGATCTCGGTCCAGCCCGGCGGGCGGATCCGCTCGCCGGCCAGGGCGATCAGCCGCCCCCGGTGCCGGATGCCCAGGTAGGTGCCGAGTTCGACGGTCCGCTTCAGGAAGGGACCGGGCCTGGTACGGGCGACCAGGTCCAGGATCTCGGGGACGTCGGCGGGTCCGAGCCGCACCGCGTCGGGGACGGGTCCGTCGCGCGGGTCGGTGGCCACGAGTTGGACGCCCGCTCCGCTGCCGACGATCTCCCAGCCCGCGGGGACCTTCTCAACGAATTTGATCTTGATGACGGTTCCCGGGCCGACGAGCGTGTGCAGGTCGGCCCAGGCGGCCGGATCGTCCGGATCGGCGAGGGCGGCGCAGGCGTAGACGTCCTCGGGGTAGCGGGCGGCACGGCCGACCCTCCCCCGGCCTTCGGCCGGGGGGACCCCCGTCTCGCTGGGTTCGGCGAAGCGGGCGTGCGGGCCGTCGAGGGCGGCCCACACGGCGTTGTCGAGGATCTCGGCCACCGGGGCTCCGCCTGGGCGGACGTCGGTGTGAAGGGGCACGGGGACGGAGTCCTTTCCTGGTCCGACGGGTGTGCGACCAGACCGGTATGACGCAGTGTCAGGAGTTGTCGAGCGGCAGGCCAGGCGGATCGACCTCGGACTTGGCGACGGCCTCGCCGGAGAGGTTCCAGGCGGCCAGCCACTTGGCGTACTGGCCGCTGTCGATCAGGTGGTCGACGGCGTCGGCCAGGGGCTGGGCGAGGCCGCTGCCCTTCTTCGCGGTCGCCGCGATCAGGCCCTGGAGCGTCGCCCCGGCGCCGGAGAACCGGCCCGCGACCCGGGTCGCCTGCGGGGTGCCGGCGGTCTTCGCCGCGTGGTAGGAGAGAGCCGGGCTGGGGCCGAGGTACACGTCGATCTTGCCGCTGCTCAGGGCCAGGTAGATGCTGTTGTTGTCCTGGTAGTACTTGACGGTGAGGTTCTTGCCCTCCTGCTCCAGCTTCGCCTTCCACTCCAGGAGGATCTTCTCCTGGTTGGTGCCGCTGCCGACGGATACCGTCTTGCCGGCGAGGTTCTCGTAGTCGTCGTCGAAGGTCCAGGAGTTGTCCTCGCGTACCTCGAAGGCGAGGTCGTCCTTCCGGTACGAGGCGAACTCGTACTTCTTCTTGCGCTCCTCGGTGACGGTGATGTTCGAGAAGCCGACGTCGGACTTGCCGCTGTCGATGGCGATGAACATGTTCTCCCACGTCGCCTGCTGGAACTCGGGTTCGAGGCCGAGGACAGCGGCCACCAGCCGGGCGAGGTCGACCTCGCAGCCGGTGAGGGTCTTCTGGTCGCTGCCCACATAGCTGAGCGGCGCGGAACCGGAGGGCAGGCTGCCGGACGCGATCATCAGCTTGCCGGTTTTCTTGAGGGCATCGGGCAGTTCTGCGCTGATGGACTTCACCTCGGAGACCTTCAGGGTGGTCTCCTTGGCCGCGCCGTTGGACAGCAGACCTATGGTGACCGAGCCCGCGGGGTCGGTGGTGGCGGCCTCGCTGTCGCCCCCGCAGGCGGCGAGGACCGGGGCGAGGGTGGCCGCGGCCGCCGCGGTGACGCCGCGTAGCAGGCCGCGTCGGGAGAGCTGGGTGGGCATGGCTGTCCTTCGTCGCTGGGTGAGGGTGGGAGTGAGGGTGAGGGTGGGGAAGCGGGTGCGGACCTGCGGTGGTACGTGCCGGTGGTAAGGGGTGGTGCCGGCGCCGGGCCGGCGGCGGTCACAGGACCTTGCTCAGGAAGTCCCTGGTGCGCTCGTGCCGGGGTCGGTCCAGGACGTCGGCGGGCGGGCCCTGTTCGACGATCCGGCCGCTGTCGATGAAGACGATCCGGTCGGCGACCTCGCGGGCGAAGCCGATCTCGTGGGTGACGATGACGAGGGTGGTGCCGCTGGTCGCGAGGTCCTTGATGACGGAGAGCACCTCGCCGACGAGTTCCGGGTCGAGCGCCGACGTCGGTTCGTCGAACAGGATGATGCCGGGGCGCAGCGCGAGGGCCCGGGCGATGGCGACGCGCTGCTGCTGGCCGCCGGACAACTGCCGCGGGTAGGCGCCCGTCCGGTCACCGAGTCCGACCCGGCCGAGCAGGTCGCGGGCCAGCTCCTGGGCCTTGGACCTGGGGAGCCGCCCGGTGGCCACGGGGGCGGCGGCGACGTTGTCGAGCACGGTCAGGTGCGGGAAGAGGTTGAAGTTCTGGAAGACGAAGCCGATCCGGCCGCGCTGGGCCAGGATGGCCCGTTCGCTCAGTTCCCTGAGCCGGTCCCCGCTGCGTCGGACGCCGATCAGTTCGCCGCCGACGCTGACGTGTCCGATCTCGGGTTTCTCCAGGTGGTTGATCACCCGGAGCAGCGTGGACTTGCCGGATCCGGACGGGCCGATGACGACGGTGACCTCACCGGGACGCACGGTCAGGTCGATGCCGTCGAGGACACGGTGGGCGCCGTACCACTTGTGCACGTTGTGCACCTCCAGGGCGACGGGGGCCTGCCCGGCGGGCGTGACGGCGGACGTGGCGGCGGTCATACGGCGGCCTCCCGGCGCAGTCGGGCACGCAGCGCGGTGAGCCCGGAGCGGGCCCGTTGCAGGGGGGTCGGCGGCAGGGTGCGGGTGGCGCCCCGGGCGAAGTACCGCTCGACGTAGAACTGGACGACGGACACCGCGCTGGTGAGGATCAGGTACCAGACGGTGGCCACCAGCAGCAGCGGCACGATGTCGCCGGGATAGGTGCTGCCCATGGTCTGCACCGAGCCGAACAGGTCGAGCAGCGACACGTAGAACACCAGGGACGTGCTCTTGACCAGGCCGATGAGCTGGTTGACGTAGTTCGGCGTGATGGACCTGAGGGCCTGCGGGAACACGATCCGGGTGAACTGGTAGCCCTTCGGCAGGCCGAGCGCGGCGGCGGCCTCGTGCTGGCCCTGGTCGACGGAGAGGATGCCGCCGCGGACCACCTCCGCCGCGTACGCCGCCTCGTTGAGGCTGAGGCCGACCACGGCCACCACCATGTCGGTGGCCAGCTTCGACTCGTCGAAGCTGACGAGGGAGGGACCGAAGGGGACGCCGAGGCTCACCGTCCGGTACAGGGCCGAGAAGTTGTAGAGGAAGATCAGTACGACGATCAGCGGCACGGACCGGAACAGCCACGTGTACGTCCAGCTGACGGCGCGCAGCACCGGGCTGCCGGAGAGCCGGCCGAGCGCCAGCAGGATGCCGCCGAGCAGGCCCAGCACGGCGCTGAGCGCGGTGACTTCGAGGGTGATGAGGAGCCCGTCGAGGATGCTGGGCCGTAGGAACCAGTAGCGGAAGCGGTCCCATTGGTAGAAGGGATTCGTGGCCAGTCCGTGCGCGATCTGCGCCACGAGCACCAGCACGACGGCCGAGGCGATCCACCGGCCGGGCCTGCGCAGCGGTACGACTCGCTGCGCGGACAGGGGTTTTGACGGTGTGTCGGCTGACGGCGGCGCGGTGACGGACACGGCGCCGCCCGGGGGTTCGGACATGACGGGCTCCGGCGGATTCGGACACCCCCGGGGGCGGCACCGGATCGGCATGGCCACGGCGACGGCACTACGGCGCGGCGCGGCACACGGAACGGCACGGGAACCGGGGGCTGGGCGGACGGGGGCACACCACTGGATGGGTGGGCGCGGGGAACGCGGGGGCTGGAAGTCCTGTCAGCCCAGGCAGCGGGCGCGGCCCGGCGCGGTACACAGTGCGCTGTTCACGCGGAGCAGATCGACCGTCCGGTCGGCGACGAGCAGCCCGGCGTACGGGTGTACGCAGCTCTGGGGGCGGCCGAGGGCCGTCCGGGGAGCTGCGTACATGTCCGTCACTCGCATTTCCGGCCGCTGCGGGCCCTCGCGCTTACCGAAACGTCATCCGGTCCGGTCCTCACCTGGGGCACCCCACCGCGGTGCGAGGGTTGCCGGTCAGCAAGCCAGGGCTTGTCGCTGACGCTCATGACCGTTCTGAGCGGTAAGTAAGACAGCCCGCCGGGCTTATGTCAACGCCCGTCCGCGGACTGGACCGGCCTATGGCCCGCTCACCTGTGCCGAGAGCCGGGGGCGGCGGCCGTGTGGTGCGCCCAGTCCAGGATCTGGACGGCCGAGCCGGCCGCTTCGAGACCCGCGCAACGGGCGTGGTGGCGGCGGGCGATGCCGTCCAGGTCGAGGTGGGCACCGAAGGCCGGCCGGGCGGCCAGGCGCCGGGCGTGCGCCCACAGCGCCGGGTGGCCGGCCACCCGGTGCACCGCGGCGGCGTCGAGGTGGTGGCGGTGCACGGTGTCGAGTTGGACCAGGGCGACCCACAACTCGACATCGGCGGCGGTGAGTCCGTCGCCGACCAGGAACTCCCGCCCGGTCAGGCGCCGTTCCAGGCGGGCCAGGGTGTCGGCCAGGACGTCGAGCGCGGCGGCCCGTTCGGCCGGTTCGGCGCCGGCCCGGCCCGCGCGCTGTGCGGCCGCCTCGATGCCCTGCGCGCACAGCCGTTCCACCTCCTCGATCTCGGTCTCGGCGGCGCTCGGGTAGAGCCGGGCGCGCCCGTCGCCGAAGCACCGGTCGAGGTCGCGCAGGATGTCGGGGGCGTGACTGCTGACGATCCGCCCGGACCAGTCGTCGCTGAGCACCGGCGCCAGGGCCGGTCCGGCGTAGCGGTGCGCGCTGGCCTCGTACAGCGGGCGCAGCGCCGAGTGGCCGCCGCCGGGACAGTCGGGGACGGCGCTGAGGAAGGTGATGGGACAGATGTCGTCCAGGGCGAGGAGGCTGTGCCCCACCGCGATCCGCAGGCCGTCCGGGCAGGCGGTGGTGAGGTGGAGCCGGTAACGGCGTGGCACGGCGTAGTGGCCGCTGTGGGCGTCCCGGCCGATCCTGCCCCGGAAACGGGCCGACCGCTGGGCGGACGGGACGGCGGCGAGTGGCGTGCTGGACACGGACATGTGTCTCCCCGGGTGCGGGCGCGCGGGCTTACCGCGGCGCAGCGTCATCGGTCGATGGATGCGAGGGGGCCAGTGTCGGCCGGGGCGGTAGGGAGCCGGTCAGGCCGGAATGCCGATCGCGCTGCAGACGCGCTGGAGGTCGATGTGACGGCGGGACGTCAGCAGCGGGAGCGAGGGCGCGCGGCCGCTGCGGCCGGTGCTCGTCCCACGGCGCGTCATTCTTCCCTACCTTTTCACTAGGATTCCCTTCTGGAGTGTCGATCGGCCTCCCCACGACGTCAAGGGGGCGTCCGCCGCCCGGACACCGGCAGCCACGTCCGGCCCAACGGCTTCCCACTGACGGCGGGACGGTACGGGCCGACGCCCCCCCCGCCGGGCACGGACCGCCACCACCGCCGTGACCGCCGCCACCGCCGTGACCGCCACCATCGCAACCGCCACCACCGCGCCTGCCTCCTCCCGCCTCCGCCGCTCCGCACCTCCACCCCCGGGTCACCCGAACGGCCCGGCTGTGCTGGTCGGCCGTCGTGCGGGGTGGTGGCGTTGAGGGACGTACCGCGTTTCGAGGAGGCAGCCGCGATGAACCGTCCGTCCCGTCCTGTGCGTGTCCTCGCCCCGGCCCTGGCCGCGGGGTCACTGCTGACCGCGGTCGCCTGCGCGAACGACGGCGGGGCCTCCGACACGGTGTCCGTCTCGCCCGCCGCCGAACAGTCCCCGAGCCCGTCCGCCACCCCGGCGCTGACCCGGGCGGGGGCGAAGGCCGCGCTGATCACCGCCGCCGACCTGGAGGACGACTGGACGCAGGCCAACGACGCGGCCTCCTGGCGCAACAAGCTGCTGGTCGACAAGGTCGACGTCGCCGCGTTCCTCAGGACGAAGACCAACGCCGCCGAATGCCAGCGGCTCCTCGACAGCCTGTACTCCGACAGCCTGCTGGGCCGCGCGTCCGGTGGCTCGGCGCTCATCGGGTTCACCAATCCGCACGCCCGGCTGCTGTACCAGGTCGGCGACTACGGCCGGGACGCGATGACGAACACCCTCGACTGGCTGCGCAGCCTGCCCGAGAAGTGCAACCAGTTCACCGCGACCGACTCCGGCGGCGGCAAGCGGACGGTCCAGGTGGTGGCCGCCAAACTGCCTGCCGCGGGCGACGCCCGGGAGGGGGTCACCGTGACGGTGCGGGGCACCGCCAACGGGGAACCGACCACCCTGACCCTGGACGTCGCCGCACTCCGGGTGGGTGCGTCCGGAGCGGCCGTCACCAACGGCGGCACCCGCGGTGCCCAGCACACGAGCACCGAGGCGGCCGTGCGGGAGGGGGCGCGGCGGCTGACGGACGTCCTCGCCGGGAAGACCCCGACGGGGAACCCCAGCGAGTTCGACTGAACCGGTCCGGTCGAAGGGTCCGCCCAAGAGTCCGTCCGGGAATCCGACCCAAGAGATCGCAAAGATCTCGAAAGAGATCGTCACATTGCCACGCTCGCGGAATAACCGCGATGGGCGGGCGGGTTGCGCCCGTCATGCAGAAGACCGGTGGTTACCGCGAGCCTGCCCTTGTGAGGTGTCTGTTCGCCGCCTCACTGGGCGCCGTCGACGACGGACTGTAGGTCCCGTACACCCCGTATGCCCTGAGAGGTATGCGTTCGTCGCCCTTGTGACGCCGCCGGCCCTCCGCTGATCGATGCCATCGGCTCTCACCCCGCCCCACGGTCCGGCCGCTCCCCCACGCATCTGCGTGACATCCGTGCGCCCCAAGCACGGCCGCATTCGGCCACCGCCGCGCGAGCCCGGCCCGTTCTGCCTGACGGAGTTCCCTGCCGCCATGACCACACCCGCCGCCACCGCCCCGATCCCCGCACAGCGCAAGCAATGGCTGCGCCGCACGTCCGTTCCCACCGCCCCTCCCCCGGCGCCCGCCGAGCCCCCGCAGCCCGTCGTACTCGTGGTGGGCGGAGCGCTCGCCGTCGGCCTCGCCCTGTGGGTCTGGCTCGGCCAGGGCCCGCGTGAACTGGCCCTCTTCGCCCTCGGCCTCGCGCTCGGCGTCGGCCTGTTCCACTCCCGGTTCGGCTTCACCTCCGCCTGGCGGCAGTTGGTCGCCGTCGGCCAGGGCCGGGCGCTGCGGGCCCACGCGCTGCTGCTCGGCGCCGCGAGCATCCTGTTCACCCCGATCCTGGCGACCGGGGCGGGCTTCGGCGGGGTCCACGCGACCGCGTCCGTCGCCCCGTTCGGACTGAGCGTCGCGATCGGCGCGTTCCTGTTCGGTATCGGGATGCAGTTGGGCGGGGCCTGCGCCTCCGGCACTCTCTTCGCGGTCGGCAGCGGCCAGAGCGCCATCGTGCTGACGCTGCTCGGGTTCGTCGCCGGTGGTACGACGGCCGCCGCCACCTCGGGGTTCTGGACGTCGCTGCCCTCGCTCGGGAACCTGTCGCTGAACACCAGCCTCGGACGGCGGCGGACTCGCGGTGACGCTGGTCGTCCTGGCGCTCATCGTCGCGGGCACCTACTGGGTGGAACGCCGCCGCACCCCTCCGCCGGTGGCGTCGGTGCCCGCCGCCCGCGGGTACGCCCGGATCGTGCGGGGCAGCTGGCCCCTGTGGGTCGGCGCGCTGGTCCTCGCGGGTCTGAACGCGCTGGTGCTGCTGACCTCCGGCTCCGCCTGGGGCATCACCTCCGCCTTCGCCCTGTGGGGCTCGAAGATCTGGGGCGCGCTCGGCGGTGACCCGTCCGGCTGGGCGTTCTGGTCGGGTCCGAGCGCGGCGACGCTGCACGGTTCCGTCCTCGCCAACACCACCTCGCTCACCGACATCGGCATCATGGTGGGCGCGCTCGTCGCGTCGGCGGCGGCCGGGGCGTTCACCCTGCACCGGCGCATCCCGCTCCGGCTGGCGACCGGCGCCGTGCTCGGCGGCGTCGTCATGGGCTACGGCTCGCGCATGGCGTACGGCTGCAACATCGGCGCCTACCTCGACGGCATCGCCTCCGGCAGTCTGCACGGCTGGCTCTGGGCGGTCACCGCGCTCATGGGCACCTGGGTCGGGCTGAAGCTGCGGCCGCTGTTCGGCCTCACCAATCCGAAGCCGACCGACAGCGTGTGCTGACCACGCCGGGACGGACCGCCCGCCGCCCGCGCTCCGGCGCGGGCGGCGTACTGCGCTGCCGGGGTGTGCGGGCAGGATGGGCACATGTCTCCCGACGGCGTGACCATACGTACTGACTTCCCCGCCCCGCAGCGCCGGGCGGCCCGCTCCGGCGACCGGGTGCGATCGCTGACCGACGGCGGTGCCGCGGAGGTGGCCGGATGAACCGCGGAGTACTGGTCACGGGCGCGTCCCGGGGCATCGGCCGGGCCGTCGCCGAGGCGTTCGCGCAGGCCGGGGACCGGGTCGCGGTGCACTGCAACACGTCGGTGCGCAAGGCCGCGGAAGTGGCGGCCTCGCTTCCCGGCGAGGGGCATGTCACCGTCCAGGCGGACCTGGCCGACGCGGCGGCGGTGCGACGTGCCGTGGACACGGCCGCGGCTCTCCTCGGCCGGCTGGACGTGCTGGTCAACAACGCCGGTGTGTTCCTGGCGCATCCGCCGCTGAGCACGTCGTACGAGGAGTGGCAGACGGCGTGGTCGGCGACGCTGGGCACCAACCTCACCGGCGCGGCCAACGCGACGTACTGCGCGGTGCCGCACCTGGTGGCGGCGGGCGGCGGGGCGGTCGTCAACGTCTCCAGCCGCGGGGCGTTCCGCGGCGAGCCCGACTGCCCGGCGTACGGCGCCTCCAAGGCGGCGCTGAACGCCTTCGGGCAGTCGATGGCCGTGGCGCTGGCCGGTCACGACATCAGCGTGGCCACGGTGGCGCCGGGCTTCGTGGACACCGACATGGCCCGCTCGGTCCTCGACGGCCCCGACGGTGACGCGGTGCGCGACCAGTCCCCGTTCGGCCGGGTGGCCCGCCCGCAGGAGGTCGCGGCCGCGGTGCTGTGGCTCGCCTCCCCGGAGGCGGTGTTCGCCAGCGGCACCGTCATCGACGTCAACGGCGCGTCGTACCTGCGTACTTGAGGGACCCGGCCGTGCCGGAGGATCCCGGTCCGGCCGCTGCCCCGACGGGTTCGCCGACGCTCAGGAGTCCTCGGCCGGTCGTCGTCGCACGGCGTCGGCGACCACCGCGGTCACGAACCTGTCGACGGCCGCGGCGGACGGCGGCCCGGGGTCGCGGTCCGCGAACAGGAGATGCCCGCCGCCGACCAGGGACAGGGTGAGCGAGTCGACGTCGGTGTCGGCCGCGATGCGGCCCCGGTCGCGCTCGTCGGAAAGATAGGCCGAGACGGCGGTCGTGGCCTGGGCGAGGATCGCGATGCCCCCTCCGGGCCTGGCCAGGCGCAGCCGTGCCCGCAGTTCGTCCCGGAAGGTGATGAGCGGGATGATCGCCACCGGAACCGGCCCGAACAGGGTGGTCAGCGCGCTGGTGAGGTTGCCGGCCACGGTCCCGGTCCCGGCGGACTCGCGCAGCGCACTCGCCTGGGCTTCGAGCTGTGCGGCCCGGTCGAGCACGAGGTCGGCGAGGAAGGCGTCGAAGTCGGCGAAGTGCCGGTGCAGCACACCCTTGGCGCAGCCCGCCTCGTCGGTGACGGCGCGGCTGGTCAGCCCGTTCGGCCCGTCCCTCAGCAGCACGCGTTCGGCGGCGTCGAACAGTTGCTGCCGCGCGTCGCGCAGGTGCACCCCAGTCGGCACTGCTCACAGTTCCTCTCGTCCGTCGGTCCGGTGGCGCCCGTAACTTAGTGGGCGGGCGCCCACTAAGGTGGGCACATGCCCACCCTACCGCGAGAGCACTCCGCACCCACCCCTGCGCAGCCGCACCAGGCCCGGCAGATGGCCGAGTCGTTCGGCACGGACGCGCAACGCTACGACCGGGCCCGGCCCGGCTACCCCGATGCCCTGGTGGCGCGGATCGTCGCCGCGAGCCCGGGCCCCGACGTGCTCGACGTCGGCTGCGGGACCGGCATCGCGGCCCGCCAGTTCCAGGCCGCCGGCTGCACCGTCCTCGGCGTCGAGCCCGATGCCCGTATGGCCCGCCTCGCCCGAGCCCGTGGCCTGAGGGTCGAGGTGGCGGGCTTTGAGACCTGGCAGCCGGCCGGACGGACGTTCGACGCGGTCGTCGCCGCCCAGTCGTGGCACTGGGTGGACCCGGTCGCCGGTGCCGCGCAGGCGGCACGCGTGCTGCGGCCCGGAGGACGGCTGGCGGTCTTCGGGCATGTCTACGAACCGCCCGCCGAGGTGGCCGAACCGTTCGCCGCCGCCTGGCGCCGGGCGGTGCCCGACTCCCCGCTGGGCGAGCGGCCGGCCCGCCGTCCGCTCGATCTCTACCTGGCGGCGTACGAGAAGGTCGCCGACAAGATGAGCGGGAGCGGGCAGTTCGACGATCCCGAGCAGTGGCGCTTCGGCTGGGAGCGGTCCTACACCCGCGAGCAGTGGCTGGACCTGCTGCCCACCACCGGCGGCCTCACCCGGCTCCGGCCCGATCAGCTGGCCGAGGTGCTGGACGCGGTCGGCGGCGCCATCGACTCCCTGGGCGGACGGTTCACGATGAACTACACCACTCTGGCCGTGACCGCCGCACACACCGGTACGCCCTGAGTCACCACCCGGACCCGGCCGCCCCCTGCCGGTCCCGGAACAACCGAAAGGCCGTACCGGTGAACCCGATACGGCCGTCGACCTGCCCTACGCAAGTCGGGACGACAGGATTTGAACCTGCGACCCCTTGACCCCCAGTCAAGTGCGCTACCAAGCTGCGCCACGTCCCGGTGCGGTGCCACGCGCGGCGTTCCGCGTGATCTCGCAGGTAAACCCTACCGCACGGGGACAGGTGCCGGTGCCGGTCGCGCCGTGACGAGGCCACGCCGCCTGCGAGCCACCCCGTCGGACGGGGACGTACACGGGACACCGCGCGCCGGGCGCGGGATCAGCCCGTGTGGCCGGGGGGCGCCGCCGTAGTGCCCCTGATCTCCAGTGCCGGCGTGGCCAGGTGCACCCGGCCGGCGCCCCCCGGCCGCTCGAAACGGTCGAGGAGGAAGCAGGCGGCCCGGTGTCCGACCTCGTGCGGGGCCGTGTCGACGGTGGTGAGCCAGACGTGCCGCAGCCGGGCGATGCTGGTGTTGTCGTACCCGGTCACCGAGAGGTCCGCGGGCACCCCGAGGCCCAGTTCGGCGGCTGCCGACAGCACGCCGACGGAGGTGATGTCGTTGACCGCGAAGACGGCGGTGGGCCGGTCGGGTCGGCTGAGCAGCCGCACGGCGGTGCGGTAGCCGCCCTCCTCGGTCATGTCGCCGGCCGCGACGAGCGCGCCGTCCGCGAGCCCGTGCGCGCGCATCGTCGCCTCGAAGCTGCGCCGGCGCAGGTCGCCGACGGCGCCGTAGCCCGCGATGTGCGCGATGCGCCGGTGGCCGAGCCTCACGAGGTGTTCGGTGGCGAGGCGCGCGCCCGTCTCGTCGTCGCCGGCCACCAGGTCCACACCCGGCGGGGCCGGCTCCCGGGCGCCCGCGACGACCACCGGAAGGCGCTCGGCCACGGCGTCGAGGACCGTCGGATCGGGCAGGGTGCCGACCACCACCAGGCCGTCGACCCCGAGGTCCAGGAAGGGGCCGGTGAGCCGGCCGCCGGTACGGCGGCTCAGCCGGGCGTCGGCGAGCAGCATGTGCAGGCCGGCCGCGTGCAGCAGGGAGTTCAGACCGTCGAGCAGGTCGACGAACCAGGGGTTGCGCAGGTCGTTGAGGAGCACGCCCACGGTGCGCGAGCGCTGCTCGCTGAGGCTGCGCGCGGCGGCGTTCGGCCGGTAGCCGAGGTCGTGTACGGCCCTGAGCACGGCCTCGCGCTTCTCGGGGCGCACCTGGCCGGAGCCGCGCAGCACCAGGGAGACGAGCGACTTGGAGACTCCGGCCCGCTCGGCGACGTCGCGGATGGTCGGCGGTCTCATGCCCTGGACCGTTCCATGCGCCGGGACGGTTGTCAAAGGGCTTGACACCGGGTTTGTCCGCCTCCCAGGGTGACCTGGACAAGGTATGGACCGGTCCAAAGAGGGGCTGTCATGGTGGATGCGCTCGGGGTCGCCGTCGTCGGGTTCGGCTGGATGGGCCGGGTGCACACCCAGGCGTACGCCCGTCTCGCGCACCACTATCCGCGGCTCGCCCTGCGACCCCGGCTGATCACGGTCGCCGACGAGGTGCCGGGCCGCGCCGAGGAGGCCGCGGAGCAGTTCGGGTTCGCCTCGGCGGCCCGCGACTGGCGCGAGGTGGCGGCGGACCCCCGCGTGCAGGCGGTCAGCGTCACCGCGCCGAACTTCCTGCACCGGGAGATCGGCGTGGCGATGGCCGAGGCGGGCAAGCACCTCTGGATCGAGAAGCCGGTGGGCCTGACCGCCGAGGACGCGCGGGCGGTGGCCGACGCCGTCGCGACGGCCGGGGTGCAGGGCACGGTCGGCTTCAACTACCGCAACGCGCCGGCCGTGGAGAGCGCCCGCGACCTGATCGCCGCGGGCGGGATCGGCACGGTCACCCATGTCCGCATCCGCCTGTTCAGCGACTACGCGGCCCACCCGGACGGTGCCCTGACCTGGCGCTACGAGCGTGCGCGCGGCGGCAGCGGGGTCCTCGGCGACCTCGCCTCGCACGGCGTCGACCTGGCCCGCTTCCTGCTCGGCGACATCGCGTCACTGACCGCCGACACCGCGGTCTTCATCCCGGAGCGGGCCCGTCCCACGGGAGCCACAGCGGGGCACGCGCTCGCCTCCGGCGGCACACCGGGCCCGGTGGAGAACGAGGACTACGTCAGCTGTCTGCTGCGCTTCGCCTCCGGCGCCCGCGGCGTCCTGGAGGCATGCCGGGTCTCGGTCGGCGAGCAGAACAACTACGGCTTCGAGGTGCACGGCACCAAGGGCGCGGTGTTCTGGGACTTCCGCCGGATGAACGAACTGGCGATCAGCCAGGGCGCGGCATACCAGGACCAACCGGTCAGTACGGTGTACGTCGGCCCCGGCCAGGGCGAGTTCGGCGCCTTCCAGCCGGGGGCGGCCAACGCCATGGGGTACGACGACCTCAAGGTGGTCGAGGCGTCCCGGTTCCTGCGTTCGATCGCCGAGGGCACCCCGTACGGCACCACCCTCACGGACGCGGTGCGCAGCGCCGCCGCGCTGGACGCGATGGAACGGTCCGCGGCGACCGGGTCCTGGGTCAACCTGCCGGCGTCGTAGGCAGGTTGTACGGGGTGACCACCTGGATCGCCGACGGCAGGGTGGGCCCCGCGGGCGGCAGTGCGCTGTGCGCGCGCATCACCAGGTGACAGGCTTCCCGCAGGTCGTGCCGCAGATCGTGGTGGAGCACCGCGGACAGCCGGTGCTCGCGCAGCAGCCGGGTGTTGTCGTGGTCGAGGTCGTGCGCCACGAAGACGGCGCACTCCCGGCCCAGGTCCGCAAAGGCCCGCAGGGTGGCGATGTTGCCGCCGCCGATCGAGTAGACCGCGCGGATCCCCGGGTCGCGTTCCAGGGCGGCCCGCACGAGGTCGTACTGCGTGGCGTCCAGGCCCTGGCCCTCGGCGATCTCGACGAGCGTGCGCTCCGGGTGCAGGGCCCGCATGGTGGCGCGGAAACCCATCTCGCGCTCCTCCTCGTTGCGGAAGAAGCCGCTGCTCAGGCTGGTCAGCACATTGCCGGGACGGTCGCCGAGCCACTGGCCGGTGAGATAGGCGGCCGTGGCGCCGGCCGCCCGGTTGTCGATGCCCACGTAGCCGAGCCGGCCGCTGGCGGGCAGGTCGGTCACCAGCGTGACCACCGGAATGCCCGCGGCGCTCAGCCGGCCGACGGCCGCGGTCACCTCGGGGACGTCGGGCGCCTTCAGAATCACGCCCTGCGAGCCGCGCCGCGCTATCCGGTCCAGCGTCTCGACCTGCTCGGCGGCCGGGCCGGTCTCCCGGAAGTGGAAGCGGGAGCGCAGCACGGCCGGATGCAACGCGGGCAGCTCGGCCTCCAGGGCGGCGCGCACGGCGGTGGTGAACCGCTCGGGTGCCTGCATCACGATGTCGACCATGAAGGTCCGCCCGACGAGCCGCACCTGGGTACGCTGCCGGTCGAGGTCGGCGATGGCCCGGCGCACCTCCTGCGCGGTGTTGTCCCGCACCCCTCCCCTGCCGTTCAGCACGCGGTCCACGGTGGCCTCGCTCAGACCTGCCTGACGTGCGATCTCACGGATGGGGAAGGGATGGCCCACGGGAAACGGACTCCTGAGTTCCTTGAGGGGTTTTTGATGGGTTGCTGCTGGTTGTTCGATGGGTTTGTACTGACAAGAATGGCATCGCGCCACCCTCGTGCCCGAACGCACCCCCCTGACCGACGGCACGCCCCTTCCCCGACCGAACGCACGTCACTCCCGTGACCGAAAGAAGGACACCGATGTCTTTCGCCACCGCGCAGGGCCGTGCCTGGCTGTCCGGACCGGACTGCGATCTCGACGCCTTCCGGACCCTGGTCGGCCGCTCCACGCCGCTCGCCGGCTATCCGTACGCCTCGTCGGTCGAGCGGAACGTCCTCGTCTACGACAGCGCACGGCTGCGGGAGGCCGGCGACCGGCGCGCGGTCGCGGCGGAACTGGTCCGCGCGCTGTCCGACGGCCCCGGTGTCGTGGTCTTCCGGCGCGCCTTCCCGGACCACTCGGTCGTCGACCGGGCGACCGAGGTGTTCGACGCGCTGATCGCGGAGCAGCGGGCCGAGGGGCTGACGGCCGGCGACCACTTCGCCCGGCCAGGCGCGAACGACCGGGTGTGGAACGCGCTGGAGAAGGCGGCCCTGTACGACCCGGAGACGTTCGCCGACTACTACGCCAACGACATCCTGGCCCTGGCCTCGACGGCCTGGCTCGGCCCCGGCTACCAGGTGACCTCGCAGATCAACGTGGTCAACCCGGGCGGGGCGGCCCAGTCCCCGCACCGCGACTACCACCTCGGCTTCCTCGGCAACGAGGCCGCCGCGGCCTACCCGGCGCATGTGCACCGCCTCTCCCCCGTGCTCACCCTCCAGGGCGCGGTCGCCCACCGCGACATGCCGGCCGAGTCGGGGCCGACGCTCTATCTGCCGTACTCGCAGCAGTACGAGCCCGGTTACCTGGCCTGGCGGCTGCCGGAGTTCCGGACGTACTTCGAGGAGCACCACGTCCAGTTGCCGCTCGCCAAGGGCGACGCGGTCTTCTTCAACCCGGCGGTCTTCCACGCCGCCGGTTCGAACCGCTCGGCTGACATCCGCCGGATGGCCAACCTCCTCCAGGTGTCCTCGGCGTTCGGGCGGGCGATGGAGACGGTGGACCGGCAGGCCGTGGTGAACGCGGTCTTCCCGGTGCTGCTGGAGCGCCGCGCGGCGGGCGTGGGCGAGGAGTGGCTGGAGCATGTGATCGCCGCGAGCGCCGACGGCTATCCGTTCCCCACCGACCTGGACAACGATCCGCCGCTCGACGGCCTGGCCCCGCCCAGCCAGGCGGACGTCGTACGGCGGGCGGTCCGCGAGGAGTGGACCCCGCAGGCACTGCGGGACGAACTGCGGGCCGGCGCCGAGCGGCGCGCCGGCTGAAAGGACAGCGATCCATGGGACTTCTCGACGACAAGGTCGTCCTCGTCAACGGCGGCAGCCAGGGCCTGGGCGCCTCGATCGCCCGGGCCGCGGTCCGCGAGGGCGCGACCGTCACCGTGACCGGGCGGCGCCCCGAGCCGGGCGAGGCGCTGGTGGCCGGACTGTCGGGGTACGGCGGCAGGGCGCGGTATCTGCGCGCCGACCTCGCCGACGCCGGACAGGCCAAGGCGGCCGTGGCGGAGGTGACCGCCGCCCACGGCCGGATCGACTGCCTGGTGAACTCGGCGGGACTCACCGCGCGCGGCACCCTGCTGGACACCACTCCCGAGCTGTTCGACGCGCACGTCGCGATCAATCTCAGGGCGCCGTTCTTCGCCATGCAGGCGGCGGTCGCCGACATGGTGGCACGCGAGGCGCCCGGCACGATCGTCAACGTCATCACCTCCGCGGCGCACGGCGGGCAGCCGTTCCTCGCGCCCTACGTCGCCGCCAAGGCGGGGCTGGTCGGCCTCACCCGCAACGCGGCGCACGCCCACCGCTGGGACCGGATCCGGATCAACGGCCTGAACATCGGCTGGACGGACACCGAGGGCGAGGACGCGACGCAGCGCGCCTTCCACGGCGCCGGGGACGACTGGCGTGAGCAGGGCGCGGCCCGGCTGCCGATGGGCAAGCTCGGCCAGCCCGACGAGATCGCCGACTTCGTGGTGTTCCTGCTGTCCGAGCGTTCCGGGGTGGTCACCGGTTCGGTGATCGACTGGGACCAGAACGTCCTCGGCGCGGCCGACTAGTGCCTCGGCAGGCAACGTTTGCCCGTCAAGGAGCGGCGTTCGGTGCGTGCTCTGGGGGTCCCCCCTGCTCGAAGAGCTTGGGGGAGTGCCGGCCGGAAGTCCTCGTACTGGACGTACTTGGGCTTTCGGCCGGTGCGGCGAGAGTGCGTGCCGGGCGTCGCGACGGGGCGAACGTTGCCTGTCGGGGCACTAGCCCTCCGGGCGCCCTCCCGAGCACAACCCTCCGCGCCACCGTCCACCCCCGTCCTCGACACCACCGCCCCGACCACACCGCACCACCCCCAGCCCCATCGCACCACCCTGCACAGCACCAAGGAGTTGCACGACCATGCGCATCGGAATCCTCGGCCTCGGCCGCATCGGCGCCTTCCACGCCGAGACCCTGTCCCAACTGGACGCGGTCGAGTCCCTCGTCGTCGCCGACCCGTTCGCCGACGCGGCCAAGACCGCCGCGGAGCGGTTCGGGGCCGAGGTCGCGGACTCGCCCGAGGCCGTTCTGGCCGCCGGCGTGGACGGCCTCGTCGTGGCGGCGGCGACCGACGCCCACCCGGACCTGATCCGGGCCGGCGTCGAGGCCGGCGTCCCCGTCTTCTGCGAGAAGCCCGTCGCCCGCACCATGACGGAGGGCGTGGCGGTGCTCGAGTCCGTCGCGGGCAGCGACGTACCCGTCCAGATCGGCTACAACCGTCGCTTCGACGCCGGTTTCGTCGCCGCGCGGGCCGCGGTCCAGGCCGGTGAGCTGGGCAAGCTCCACACGGTCCGCTCGACGACGCTGGACCCGGCCCCGCCGCCGGCCGCGTACATCGCCGCCTCCGGTGGCATCTTCCGCGACTGCAGCGTGCACGACTTCGACATCATCCGCTGGGTGACCGGCCGCGAGGTGACCGAGGTGTACGCGGTGGGCGGCAACCGGGGCGCCGACTACATCAAGGAGGCGGGCGACGCCGACACCACCGGCGCGATCCTGACGCTGGACGACGGCACCATCGCGGTCGTCTCCAACAGCCGCCACAACGCCCGCGGTTACGACGTCCGCATGGAACTGCACGGTTTCCGGGACTCCATCGCCGTCGGCCTGGAGGACAAGCTTCCGCTGCGCTCCGTCGAGCCGGGGGTGACCTTCCCGGCCGGCACGCCGCACGACTTCTTCATGGACCGCTTCGCCGCCGCCTACCGCGCCGAACTGACCGCGTTCACGGAGGTCGTGGCCGGCACCCGGCCCACCCCGTGCACGATCGAGGACGCCCTGGAGGCAGGCTGGATCGCGGACGCCTGCACCCTGTCGCTGCACGAGCACCGCCCGGTGACGATCGAAGAGATCCGCTCGGTCTGACCCCGGCGGTCCGGCGGCACGGCGGGGCCCGGCGCCGTGGGCGACCGAAGAGGCACGGTCACCCACGGGTCCGGGACGCGGGTCACAGGCAGTAGCGGACCAGCCAGTCGTCGGGATGGTAGGCGTCGCGGGCCGGGTCCCGGGGCGTGGCCTGCTTCGTCTCCACCGTCTCCCGCGGGTGGACCCGCTCCGGCAGGGTGCCGAACCGGGCGCGGCGCAGGGCGGCCTCGGCCGCCCTGTCCGAGGGCTGCTCCTGTGGTGCCGTGTGGGTCATCCGGTCCTCCCCGTGGCCGGCGGGTGCACTCTTCGCCTCTCTGACGTGTTCACCGGCTCGCGGGTTCCCGGGCGACGAACCCGAACCGGACGCCCCGTGAGCCACCGGTCGTGCCCACCGGGCACGACCGTGCCGGCCGGGCCCGGTGGGCACGGCCGGGGTGGTCCGCCGTGGTCAGGAGGTCTCGTCGGCCGGCTTCGCGACCGGCGTGGTGCGGTCGTCCGCCTCGGGCAGCTCCGCCACGTCCACGCCACGGACCTGGGCCAACTCGTGCTTGAGCGCGGTGAGTTCCGCGCCGCCCGCCATGTGGTTGGTCAGCTCCTCCAGGGTGATCCCGGAGCGCTCGGCGCTCAGTTCGAGGGTGCCGAGGCGCAGCACGCTGAAGTGGTCGCCGACCAGGTAGGCGTGGTGCGGGTTGTGGGTGATGAAGATGACGCCGAGGCCGCGGTCCCGGGCGGCCGCGATGTACTTCAGGACGACGCCGGACTGCTTCACGCCGAGGGCGGCGGTCGGCTCGTCCAGGATCAGCACGCGGGCGCCGAAGTGGACGGCGCGGGCGATGGCGACGCACTGGCGCTGGCCGCCGGAGAGGGTGCCGATGGGCTGCTCCAGGTCGTCCAGGACGATACCCATGTTGCGCAGTTCCCGGTCGGCGGTCGCCTTCATGCGGGCGATGTCCAGGCGGCGGACGGGCCAGGGCCCCTTGGTCAGCTCGGAGCCGAGGAAGAAGTTGCGCCACACCGGCATCAGCGGGACGGTCGCCAGGTCCTGGTAGACGGCGGCGATGCCCTTGTCCAGGGCCTCGCGCGGGGTGCTGAAGCGCACCGGCGCGCCGTCCACAAGGAAGTCGCCCTCGGTGTGCTGGTGCAGCCCCGAGATGATCTTGATCAGGGTGGACTTGCCGGCGCCGTTGTCGCCGAGCACACAGGTCACCCGGTTCGCGAACACCTGGAGGTCGACCCCGTGCAGGGCGCGGACGTTCCCGTAGGACTTGCCCGCGGCGCGGAGTTCGACGAGCGGTCCGTGCTCGGCCGGCGCGGTGTCCTGGAGGACGGCGCCATGGGTTCCGGTCGTGTTGCTGGTCATCGGGTCACCTCCGGGTCGCCGTGCGCTGGACCCACAGATTGATGAGGACGGCGCCGAGCAGCATCACGCCGAGGAATGCCTTGAACCAGTCGGGGTTCCAGCCGGCGTAGACGATGCCCTGGTTCACCATGCCGAACATGAAGGCGCCGAAGACCGGGCCGATCGCGGAGCCGTAGCCGCCGGTGAGCAGGCAGCCGCCGATCACCGCCGCGGCGATGAAGATCAGCTCCTGGCCGACGCCCTCACCGGACTGCACGGTGTTGAAGGAGAACAGCTGGTGCATGCCGACGAACCAGGCGCCGAAGCCCACGGCCATGAACAGCGTGATCTTGGTGAAGTCCACCGGGACACCGACCGCGCGGGCGCTGTCCTTGTTGCCGCCCACGGCGAAGATCCAGTTGCCGTACTTGGTGCGCAGCAGCACCCAGGTGGCCAGGGCGGCGAAGACCAGCCACCACACCACGGTGATCTTCACCTGGACGCCGCCGATGTCGAAGGAGGACGCGAAGACCTTCCTCGCCTGGTCGAAGCCGTCCATGTCGCTGATGTCGTCGGTGGCCACGTTGCCGGTGACCAGCTTGGTCACCGCGAGGTTGACGCCCTGGAGGATCAGGAAGGTGCCCAGGGTGACCAGGAAGCTGGGCAGTCCGGTCCTGACCACCATCCAGCCGTTGAACGCGCCGATCGCAAGGGAGACGATCAGGGCGACGATCACGCCCGCCCAGACGTTCAGCGTCAGCTGGTAGCTGAGCATGCTCGCGGTCAGGGCCGAGGAGACCACGGCGACGCCGGAGGAGAGGTCGAACTCGCCGCCGATCATCAGCAGGGCCACGGGCAGGGCCATGATGCCGATGGTCGAGGACTGGTAGAGCACGGTGGCCATCGAGCCGCCCTGGCGGACCGCGGGCGCGGCGACCAGGAAGAAGACGAGGACGGCCACCGCCCCGAGGAAGACGCCGACCTCGGGGCGGGCCAGGATCCGCAGCGCCAGGGGGCGCTCGGCGGTACGGCCGTCCCGCCCGCCGGGGCCGGGGGCCGGCGGTGTGCCCACCGCCGGTTCAGCCTGTTGGGCCATGCTCATCACCGGGTGCCCTTCGCGGCGAACTCGGCGACGCTGTCGACGTTGGACTTGTCGACGAAGGCCGGGCCGGTCAGCACGGACTGCTCCCCGCCGCCGCTGTAGTTGCCGTTGTTCTTGTACAGCCACAGGGCGTCGACGGCGAGGTAGCCCTGCAGATACGGCTGCTGGTCCACCGCGAACTGGATCGTGCCCTTGGAGACCGCCGTGGTCAGGTCCTTGTTCAGGTCGAAGGTGGCGACCTTCGCCTTGCTGCCCGCGTCCGAGACCGACTGGACCGCGGTCAGGGCGTAGGGGGCGCCGAGGGCGACGACGTAGTCGATGGCGCTGTCCGTCTTGAGCTTGGCGGTGATCGTCGACTTCACGGACGGCATGTCGGTGCCGTTCACGTACAGCGTCTCCGTGGTGCCGGAGAACGTCTTCTTCACACCGTCGCAGCGCTGGGTGAGGCCGACATTCCCCTGCTCGTGGATCACGCATACGGCCTTCTTGGCGCCCTCTTCGTTCAGCCGCTTGCCGAGCGCTTCACCGGCCACGTTCTCGTCCTGGCCGAAGAATTCCAGAAGGCCCAGGTTCTTCCAGTCGTTCAGGCCGGAATTGAGGCCGACGACGGGAATGTCCGCAGTCTTCGCCTTGCCGAGGACGGCCTTCATCGCGTCGGGCTTGGCGAGAGTGACGGCAATGCCGTCAACCTTCTGGTCAATGGCGTTCTGGACCAGGTTGGCCTGATTCCCGGCATTCGGATCGGCGGAGTACACCAGTTTGATGTTGTCCTTGGCGGCCGCTGCCTCGGCGCCCTTGCGCACGATGTCCCAGAAGGTGTCGCCCGGGGCCTGGTGGGTCACCAGGGCGACCGTCATCCGGGGAGTCGTGGCCTTGCCCGCGGAGGCGTTCGTCCCCGCGTCTTCGGCCTTCTTCCCGCCGGAGCTGCTCGAACAGCCGGCGAGGGCCAGTGCGGCCGCGGCGGCGACGGCCACCATGGGGGCCAGTCGGCCGGAGCGGGAGCGAGTAGAGCGGTCCATCTTTCCTGCACCTCACTGTGCTACCGGGAAAGGGACGGATCGCGAAGATCCACATCCCCGCCCGGGACGGTCCGGGTCGTTTTCTGTGCGCTGGGACGGGATCCAAGTCCGTGGAACGGCCGCTGTCAATACTTTGTCAAGACATCAATTCACAACAAGGTCCGAATGTAAATACAAACCGTCGACAGCATGGCCGTACGAACCCACGCCAGAAAGGCGTCGGCCCCCGTCCGAGGGACAGCCTAAGGATCGACGTGCAGGGCCGAGTCACTCACGCCCTACGATCTGATCACGATGGGCCGCATTCCCGATCAGAATCGGCCGCGCAGGGCCTGCCGACTCGCCCCATTTCCTGCGGTCCCCGGCGAAGACGGTCAGCATTCGGGCCGCCGTCCCCCCAGGCCGGCAAGGGCTCGCCACGCCGGGACCATCCGCAGGACATCGGAGGTGTCGGACGGCTCCGGCACGGCGGTCGCCGACGGCCACACCCGCGCCCTCCCCGGTCGCCGGCCGGGGCCGGTGCGGCAGACCTGCCGGGCAGGTCCATGTCCGCCGGCGCCCCGTCCCACGGCGAAGCCAGGCCGTCCGCCCGAACTCACCGCAGAACGACGGGAGTCGGCCGGTCTGCGCCGGATGACCTACCCGTCCGGAACGCGAGAGTCGCCCCGCGCCGGGTCCGGGGGGCGGCGGGCGGTCGCCATGCGGCCGCCGAAGCGTCCGGCTCGGCCGACGGGCCGTGGGCGGCCGTCCCGCCCGGCCGTACGGCGCGGAACGTACGACCGCGCGGCCCGCCCCGCCGGGCACCGCGCGCACGCCCACCGGGCCTGCCTGCCCCCGCCGGCCGCCAACTGCTGGTCAACTCATGATCCTTGGACCACGCCCCCGCAGGCCCCGCTCGTGTCGGTTACGTTTCGGGCAAGAGACACCCGACCTATTGACGCTGGCTGTACATACGACTGTGATTACGCCCACGATGTTCGGTCGAGTTGGTTTCTGATCGGTTTCGACGACCTTTCGGGGCTGACTCTCCCCTTGGCCGAACCCCTGCTTCCAGGAGCCGCCATGCGTCACTCCCCGTCAGGTCTGCCCGCCCAGGGTCCCAGCCGTCGCTCCCTGTTGCGCGGAGTCGGCGGCACAGCCGTTCTCGCCGGCGCCGGCATACCCCTGCTGAGCGCCTGCGGCGGCAGCGGCACGTCCTCCGACCCGAAGACCGTCACCGTGGGGTCCAACGCGTCGGACGCGGTGCCGAAGAAGGCGTTCGAGCAGGTCTACGCGGCCTTCAAGAAGCAGTCCGGCCTCACGGTCGATGTGAACACGAAGGACCACAACACCTTCCAGGAGCAGATCAACTCCTACCTTCAGGGCACTCCTGACGACGTGTTCAACTGGTTCGCCGGCTACCGCATGCAGTTCTTCGCCGCCAAGAAGCTGGCCACCCCGATCGACGACGTGTGGCAGAAGATCGGGGACAACTTCCCCGAGGCGATGAAGAAGCTCAGCAAGGGCGAGGACGGCAAGTACTACTTCCTGCCGATGACGTCGTATCCGTGGGCGGTCTTCTACCGCAAGAGCGTCTTCCAGCAGCACGGCTACGAGATCCCCACCACCTGGGACACGTTCGTCGCGCTGTGCAAGCAGATGCAGAAGGACAGCCTGGTCCCGATCGCGTTCGGCGACAAGGACGCGTGGCCCGCGATGGGCACCTTCGACCAGATCAACTTCCGGCTCAACGGCTACGACTTCCACGTCGAGCTGATGGCGGGCAAGGCGTCCTGGACCGACGCCAAGGTGCGGGCCGTCTTCGACCACTGGGCGGAGATCCTCCCCTACCACCAGGACGGCGCCATGGGCCGCACCTGGCAGGACGCCGCGCAGTCGCTGGTGGCGAAGAAGTCCGGCATGTATCTGCTGGGCAGCTTCGTGGCGCAGCAGTTCACGAACAAGGCCGACCTGGACGACCTCGACTTCTTCGCCTTCCCGGAGATCAACTCCGCGTTCGGCCAGGACACCGTCGAGGCGCCGACCGACGGCTACATGGTCAGCAAGTCCCCGAAGAACCACACGGGTGTCCTGAAGCTGCTGGAGTACCTGGGCACTCCGGAGGCCGAGGAGACCTACCTCAAGACCGACCCCAGCGTGGTCGCCGCCTCCAGCAAGGCCGACACCTCCTCCTACGGCGCGCTGCAGAAGAAGGCGTTCGACATGATCGGCAGCGCCAAGAGCCTCACGCAGTTCATGGACCGCGACAGCCGCCCGGACTTCACCTCCACGGTGATGCAGCCCTCGCTGCAGAAGTTCATCCAGAACCCCAAGGGCATCGACAGCGTGCTGTCCTCCATCGAACGCCAGAAGAAGACGATCTTCGCCTCCGAATGAGCACCGACATGACCACGAAGACCCCGGAGACGGCCGCCGCGCCGACTCCGGGGGCCGCATCCGACGCCAAGCGGGCCACGCGCAGCCATCTGCGCCTGCTGACCCGCCGTGACCGGATCACGCTCGGCCTGATGGCCGGCGTGCCCACGGTCCTGCACGTGGCCCTCGTCTGGGTCACCGCCCTCGCCTCGATCGCACTCGCCTTCACCACTTGGGACGGCATCGGCTTCGGCTCGATCAAGTGGGTCGGGCTGGACAACTTCAAGGAACTGTTCGAGAACAACCCGCAGTTCTGGCCGGCCGTCGAGCACAACGTCATCTGGTTCGTGGTGCTCATCGTCATCCCGACGCCGCTCGGCCTCTTCCTCGCCACCCAGTTGGACAAGAAGATCCGCTTCTCCCGGGTCTACCAGACAGCGTTCTTCCTGCCGGTGGTCATCTCCATGGCCTGCATCGGCTTCGTCTGGCAGCTCGTCTACAACCCCGACACGGGCCTCATCAACAGTCTGATCGGGGCCAACAAGCCCGGGCACTACATCGACTGGATCGGCGATCCCAAGCTGAACCTGTGGGCGGTCCTGATCGCCGCCTCCTGGCGCCACACCGGCTACATGATGATCCTGTACCTGGCCGGGCTGAAGAGCGTCGACCCGTCGCTGCGGGAAGCCTCCGCGCTGGACGGCGCGGGCGAATGGCAGACGTTCCGGCACGTCGTCTTCCCGACGCTGCGCCCGACCAACACGATCGTCCTGGTCGTCACCATCATCGAGGCGCTGCGCGCCTTCGACCTGGTCTTCGTCTTCAACAAGGGCGCGCAGGGCACGGAGTTGCTGTCGATCCTGGTGACCAACAACATCATCGGCGAGTCGAGCCGCATCGGCTACGGGTCGGCGATCGCGGTGGTCCTGCTGGTCATCTCGCTCGCCGTGATCATCCCGTATCTGGTGGCCACCACCCGGAAGGAGCGGCGGTCATGAGCGCCCCCACCCTCGCGGCCGGCGCCGCCCGGCGGCGCGCGCCCGTGCGTCCGGCCCGCATCCTGCTGCACGTCTTCCTCGCGGGCGCCGCCCTGGCCTGGCTCGCCCCGCTGCTGTGGGCGGTCTTCTCCGCCCTGCGTCCGTACAGCGAGACCAGCGAGAAGGGCTACGTGTCCTGGCCGGACAAGCTGAGCCTGGACAACTTCACCAACGCGTTCCAGCAGTCGGACATGATGCACTATTTCGGCAACACGCTGCTGATCGCGGTGCCGGCCGTGCTGCTGACGCTGTTCCTCTCTTCCTGCGTCGCCTTCTACGTCGCCCGTTTCGACTTCCGGCTCAACCTGGCGCTGCTGCTGGTCTTCACCGCGGGCAACCTGCTGCCGCAGCAGGTCATCATCACCCCCCTGTACCGGCTGTACCTCCTGATCGACCTGCCCGGCATCACGGTCAGCGGCAAGCTGTACGACTCGGCGCTCGGCCTGGTCCTCATCCATGTGGCGTTCCAGTCCGGGTTCTGCGCGTTCGTGCTGAGCAACTACATGCGCTCGCTGCCGCACGAGCTGACCGAGGCCGCGCTCGTCGACGGCGCCTCGGTGTGGCGGCTGTACTGGCAGATCACGCTGCCGCTGTGCAAGCCGGCGATGGCGGCGCTGGCCACCCTGCTGTCGATCTGGATCTACAACGACTTCTTCTGGGCGATCGTCCTGATCTCGACCGGGGAGAACATGCCGATCACCTCGGCCCTGAACAACCTCTCCGGCCAGTACTTCACCGATCCCAACCTGGTCGCCGCCGGCGCCCTGCTCACCGCGATCCCCACGCTGGTCGTGTACTTCCTGCTCCAGCGCCAGTTCGTCAACGGCCTCACGCTGGGCTCCAACAAGGGCTGATCCCCGTACGGAGCGGCGCGTTCCGTACGGGGACACCGGCTCGGTGGGCCCCGTCCGGGCGGCCCCGCTGCTCCGGTGTCAGCTCCTGGTCCACGGCGGCGAGGTTCTCCGCCGGCCGGGCCACCGAGGACGCACCGGCGAGCGGGAGGATCGCAGCGCGCGGCGCCGTTACGACCGGCAGCGACCCGCCCGGCTGCCGGGCGAGCACGGCCTGGTCGGGGGTCGCGCCGGTCTCCCGGGCCACGCCGTGCAGGGCGGCGAGCCCGGGGTACCGGGGTGGTCGTGCTCGGGCGGCGGCCGAGCAGTTCCTCGCACTGCCTGCCCTGGCTGCCGTCCGCCCAGAACGCGGCGTTGTCGGACGCGCCGAGCGGTCCGGCATGCCTGACGCACGTTCATCGCGCGCACAGGTATACCCGTTGACGCTTCGGCCGCCCCTCACTACCGTCCGAGAGCGCTCTCTCCTCCATGCCCGCAGCATGTCCTGACAGGGAGGCCCTCATGACTCCCGTACCAAGACCGCGCACTCCGGTACTGCGTGCCCTCGGCCGGCCGGCCGCGGCGCTCGCCCTGGCGCTGCTCGCGGCCCTGGTCCCGCAGCCGGCGTCCGCCGCCGCCCCGGCCGTGTCGGCCGCCCTCTGCAACAAGTACTGCGACACCCGTGATCCCGCCCTCTCCCCCGGCGACCGGACCCCGGTCACGACAAGCCTGTACGGGCGGTCGATCGTGCTCCACTTCGACGACGCCGACGCGATGGGCTGGGCATCCGTGGCGGGCGGCGACCCGGGCGACGAGGTCTGGCTCGACCGCTCCTTCGACGGCGGCCGCACCTGGAGTTCGGGCAGCAGACTCGGCAACACCGCCATCCCGACGGGCCGGCACGACTGGCGCACGCTCATGTACAACGTGGACGACTGGAACAACCACGGCGTCGGCGCCCTGCGCGCCTGCGGCAAGGCCGGGAACCGGACCGAGATCGCATGCACCCCGTGGGCCCGTACCACCTGGAACGCCGGCGACCGGCGCAAGGCGGCGGCCACCGGTCTGATGACCTTCTACAACTACGGGACCGGCCTGTTCGACACCACCGGCTGGTGGAACTCCGCCAACGCCCTGACCGCCCTCATCGACAACATCCGGGTGTCGGGCATGGGCAGTTACACGTACGCGATCTCCCGGACGTACGACCTGAACGTGAACGCGCGGGACGGGCAGTTCCGCAACGAGTACATCGACGACTCGGGCTGGTGGGGGCTCGCCTGGATCGCCGCCTACGACCTGACCGGCGACCGCCGCTACCTGGACACCGCACGGGCCGACGCCGACCACATGGCCGCCTACTGGGACGGCACCTGCGGCGGCGGTGTGTGGTGGAGCACGGCGCGGACGTACAAGAACGCCATCGCCAACTCCCTCTACATCGAGCTGAGCGCGGCGCTGCACAACCGCGTCCTGGGCGACACGACGTATCTGGACCGGGCCCGGGCCGGCTGGTCCTGGTTCCAGGGCACCGGGATGATCAACGGCTCGAACCTGGTGAACGACGGGATCGACCTGTCCACCTGCCGCAACAACGGCCGGCCCGTCTGGTCCTACAACCAGGGCGTCCTGCTCGGCGCCCTCACCGAACTGCACCGGGCGACCGGCGGCGGCGCGCTGCTCGCCCGCGCCCGGCAGATCGCGGACGCCGCGACCACGGCCGCCTCCCTGCACACCGCCGACGGCATCCTGCGCGAGCCGTGCGAGGGCGGCGACTGCGGCGCCGACGGACCGTCCTTCAAGGGTGCGCACGTGCGCGGTCTGGGCGAGCTGAACGCGGCGCTGCCGGCCCATCCGTACACCGCGTATCTGCGACGCCAGGCGGACCGTGCCCACACGAGCGACCGCAACGCCCTCGACCAGTACGGACTGCGCTGGCCCGGGCCGGTCGACGCGGTGGACGCGGCGCGTCAGCAGAGCGCCCTCGACCTGCTCGACGCCGCGCCGTGAGCCGGGCGTTCGGGTCGCGCGGCGCGGTCGCCGAACGCCCGGCGACGTCATCGGCGCTCCGGCGCGCGGCCCGCCCGGGCCGGCGGTACCCGACGGCGGCGCGGACCCGTCCCGTGCTCGGCGGGCTGCTGGCCCTGTTCCTGGCGTTGACCGGTCTCGTCGCGCTGCCCGCCCCGGCCCGTGCCGCGACGCCGGTCTGCGCCCTGGCGTGCGACACGCTGGACCCCTCGCGGGCCCGCCAGGAGACCTTCCCGGTGCCGAACCGGAACATCAACGGCCGGACCCTGCGGCTGCACGTCTCCGAGCCGGACGACATGGCCTGGGCGAGCGTCGACGACGGTGTGCGGGGCGACTCGGTCTGGCTGGACCGGTCCTGGGACCGGGGAGCCACCTGGGAGCCCCTGCTCGGCAAGGCGAGCGTCCCGGACGCCCGGACCGGTACCCGCACGCTGATGTACAACATCACCGACCCGGTCGGGCACCGGCGCGGCTGGATCCGCGCCTGCGCCGACGCGGCCGCCGTCACCTGCACCGACTGGGCGTACCCGAGGGTGTGCGACGGCTCCTCCTGCGACGGCGCCGACCCGGCGGGCGCCGCGGGCGACGACACCCCCGTACCGCCGGCCACCCTCTTCGGACGCACCATCGGCCTGCACGTCGACCAGGCGCGCGGCATGGCCTGGGGTGTCCTCTCGGGCGGCGGCACGGGCGACGAGATCTGGCTCGACCGCTCCTGGGACGAGGGGGCCGGCTGGCCCGAGGGCTCCTCCCTCGGCCGGACGAGCGTGCCGGCCGGCGCGGTCTCGGCCCGGACGGTCATGTTCGCCACCCGGGATCCGCGCGGTCTGCTGTACGGCGGGGCGGTCCGTGCCTGCGGCCGCGAGGCCGCGCACCAGGAGGGCAGTTGCACGGCCTGGGTCAGGCCCGCGCCGACCCGGGCGCGGGCGGCGGCGGACGCGCTGCTGGCCTCGTACCGCACCGACGAGGGCTGGTGGCGCAGCAGTTGGTGGAACTCGGCGGTCGCGCTCACCGCGGTCGTCGGCTTCGCCGAGCGCACCGGACGGCACGACTACGACTGGGTGATCGCCCGTACCTTCGAGCAGAACCGCGGTGTCTTCCCCGCGGGCGCGCGCAGCTCCGACCCGGTCGAGGGCCACTTCATCAGCCGCGCCGTCGACGACGCGGCCTGGTGGGCGGTGGCCTGGCTGACGGCGTACGACCACACGGGCGAGCGGCGCTATCTGGACGAAGCGGTCACGATCACCGGCTACGTCCACCAGTTCTGGGACACCGGTACCTGCGGCGGCGGTGTGTGGTGGGACCGGGAACGCACCTACAAGAACGCCGTGACGAGCGGCCTGTACCTGTGGCTGGCCACCGCGCTGCACCAGCGGGTCGACGGCGACACCGTATGGGGTGCCCGCGCGGCGACGGCGGCGGACTGGTACCTCGGCAGCGGGCTGATCAATTCCTCCGGTCTGGTCAACGACGGCCTGACCGCGGGCTGCGCCAACAACGGGCAGACCGTGTGGAGTTACAACCAGGGCCTGGCCATCGGCGCCTTCACCCAGCTGTGGCGGTCCACCGGCGAGGACCGGTACCTGGAGACGGCCGAACGCCTGGCCGACGCCGCGATCTCCTCGCCCGTGCTGACCCGTGACGGTGTGCTGACCGAGTCCTGCGACCTCGGCACGAACTCCTGCGACGACAACCAGAAGCAGTTCAAGGGCATCTTCGTACGCCACCTCGCCGACCTGGCGGACGCCGCCGGGTCGGCCGGCTACCGGGCGTACGTCCTGAAGCAGGCCGACTCGGTCTGGGCCACCGACCGCGACCCGCTCAACCGCCTCGGCCAGCGCTGGTCCGGAACGAGCCCCGACGCGGCGGACTGGCGCACCCAGGCGAGCGCGCTGGAGGCGCTGACGGCCGCGGAGCGGCTGCGGGGCCCGGACCTGAGGGGGCGGTGACGGATGCCGACCGGTGGGCCGAGCGCCGCCGGGAAAGCTATCCTGACGCCTACGCCCACCACCGCTGTCCGCGCCCCGGGGCAAGGGCCCCGGTTCCGGTCGCCCGCGGGGCGCGCGGCCACCGGTGTGCGACGGCCCCAGCGGACGACGACGAGGTCAACTGACACACATGAAAGAATTTCGCGAGGTCACGGGCGCGATTCTGCCGGATTACTCCGAACCTCTGTGGGTCCAGGCCGTCAACCTCATCCATGGCGAGATCGAGAAGGGCGTCCTCAAGCCGGGCGCCCGGCTCGCTCCGGAGCGCGAGCTGTGCGGTCAACTCGGCATCAGCCGCGTCACGTTGCGCAAGGCGCTCACCCATCTCGTCGAACGGGGCGAGCTGAGCGCCTCGCACGGTCGCGGGTGGTACGTCGCGCGGACCGCGCGGAAGAAGGAATGGCCGAGCAACCTGGAGTCCTTCAGCGAGACGGCGGCCCGGATGGGGCTGCGCCCGCACTCGACGGTGCTGGGCGCCCGGACCACACCCGCGAGTTTCGACGAGGCGGAACGGCTCGGTGTGGCGCCGGGCACCGCGCTGTTCTGTCTGGAGCGGGTGCGCCTGCTCGACGACGTGCCCATCGCGCTCGACCTCAACCGGATCCCGCTGGCCCTCGTACCGGAGGTGGAGAACGCCGACTTCACCACCGGCTCCTTCTACGCGACGCTGGCCCGGGCCGGTGTGGAGCCGGTGCGGGCCGACACCACGATCGAGGCGGCGAAGGCCGACGAGCACGCGGCGGAGCATCTCGGCATGGCGCCGGGTGACCCGCTGCTGGTGCTGCACCAGCTCGCGCTCGGCTCCGGTCAGGAGCCGTTGTTCCTCTCCACCATCCGGTACGCGGGCGACCGCTACCGGCTGCGGACCTCCTTCACACGCTCCTTCGACTGATGCTCCGCACCGGCGGCCGGCCGCGCGGGCGTCGGGGTCCGGCCGCGCGGTCGGGGCCCGCTGCCGAGGCCGGGGTTCCGTTCAGGGCACCACCACGGCCTTGACGAAGTCGGGGCCGGCGGCGTGCATCGCGGTGAACGCCGCGTCGACCTCATCGAGTCCGAAGCGGTGCGTGACCAGCGGCTGGTAGCTGAAGCGGCGGTCCCCGACGAGGCCGAGCGCCTCCCGCATGGCGGCCATCGTCCGGGTGCGGTCGGGGCAGAAGCCGTTGACGACGGTGACCGCCTTGTACCACAGCTCCATGTCCATCATGGCGTCGCCGGTGTGGTGGTAGCCGACCACGCAGAGCGTGCCGAACGGCCGCACCAGGCTGCCCGCCGTGGTCAGGCCCGGGGTCACGCCGGTGGCTTCGAGCACCACGTCGAACCGGGCTTCGCCGGCCCGTCCGGTCGCGGTGCGGAACTCCTCCGGTACCTCGTCCGGCGCGAACGCGAGGTCGCAGCCGAGCCGTAGGGCCCGCTCCCGGCGGGCCGGCAGCGGGTCGACGCCGACCAGCAGGCCCGGCGCGTGCCGCCGGACGAGTTGGACGAGGCCGAGGCCCATGAAGCCGAGCCCCACGACCGCGACGCGGTCACCCGCGCGCACCGCGGTGCGCGACAGCGCCTCCTCCAGGCAGGCGACCGGTTCGCCGAGCGCGTGGGCGGACTCGATCCCGGCGGGGACGGGCAGGACCGCGTCGGCGTCCATGACCGCCAGCGTCGCGAAGCCCTCGCCGCCCAGCCCGGTCACCAGGTCGCCCGGGGCCCACCGGCCCGCGTCCCGGCCCGCGGCGACCACCCGGCCCACCAGCTCGTGGCCCAGCCGCACCGGTGCCGCGGCAGGATCGTGCCCGAGCCAGGGCCCGAGGTCCGAGGTGCACACACCACTGCCGGCCACTTCCACCAGCACCTGGTCGGCACGCGGCACGGGGTCGGGGACCTCGACGACCTCGGAGGTGCATGGCCCGACCACCTGACTGATCTTCATGGGTGTCTCCTGTCCGAGCGCGGGCGCGACAGCGCCACCGCATCGGCACCGTCCGACGTCACGTGGTTCTATGTGGTACACGGTGGAGTGCCGACCTGTCTACCACCGTTCTGATCTTTGAGTGGCATCAAATGATCACATTCGGTCACCTTACGCGCAGGTGCCCCACACATTGCCACGACTATTCTGACGCGCATCTAGACAGGACAGGTATTCGTCTCTAACTTGGCCGCAAGTGGTATCTGTTTGGTACAGACAGGCACAGCTCAATGAGGAGACGCGCACATGGGGCCACTTTCGGCAGCGATCGGCCGCGGCGACCTTGTCGCGGCCGGGAACGCGCCAGGGGACGGAAAGCCCGGCGGACGACCGGGCGCAGACCTCGGCGACCGGGACCGCCACGGGACCCGTCGAGCCGTTCGCGCGGCCCGCCGTCCGGGAGGGCACTGACAGATGCGCACCGTGCTGCGGAAACTCTGCTTCTACGTGCTGACCGCGTGGGCGGCCATCAGCCTCAACTTCGTCATCCCGCGGATCATGCCGGGCAACCCCGCCGACAACCTGATCAACCAGTTCCACGGCAAGCTGAGCCCGTCGGCCGTCAAGGCGCTCCGGGTGCTGTTCGGACAGCAGGACGCCAGCCTGTGGCACCAGTACCTGAGCTACTGGCACAGCGTGTTCACCGGGGACTTCGGGATCTCGTACGCGTACTACCCGTCCACGGTGGGTTCCGTGCTGGGCCAGAGCATGTACTGGACGCTCATCCTGATCAGCGTCTGCACCGTGCTCAGCTTCGTCATCGGCACCGCGCTCGGCATGCTCGCCGGGTGGAAGCGCGGCACCTGGCTCGACTCCCTGGTGCCGGTCACCACGTTCCTCTCCTCGATCCCGTACTTCTGGTTCGCCATCATCGTGGTGCTGGTCTTCGCGATCACCCTCAAGTGGTTCCCGCTCTCCGGCGGTTACGCGGTGACCGAGACCGTCGGGCTGAGCGGCGGGTTCATCTCCAGCGCGCTCTACTACGCGGTGCTGCCCGCACTGACCATCGTCGTCGCGTCCGTCGGCGGCTGGCTGATCGGCATGCGCAACATGATGGTGACCACGCTGAGCGAGGACTACGTCCGGCTGGCCGAGGCCAAGGGCCTGTCGCGGCGGCGGGTGATGTACAGCTACGCCGCCCGCAACGCGATGCTGCCGTCGTTCTCCGGGTTCGCCATGTCACTCGGTTTCGTGGTCGGCGGCTCCATCGTGACCGAGGTCGTCTTCAACTACCCCGGTATCGGCACGGTCCTGTTCAAGGCCGCCCAGGCCGCCGACTATCCGCTGATGTCGGCCGTCTTCCTGCTGATCACCGTCCTGGTGCTGGTCGCCAACCTGCTCGCCGACATCGCCTACGTGTTCCTCGACCCGAGGACGAGGGAGAGCTGATCCATGGCCGTAACTGCCGCCGCCGTCGCCGAGGCGGAGGCGCCGACCGAATCCGCGGCGGGTCCCGCCCGGCTCTGGCGGCGTCTGCTCCGCTCGCCCCTGACCTGCACCGGCCTGGTCGTCACCGTGGTCTTCGCGGTGCTGGCCGTGATCGGCCCGTGGATCGCGCCGTACGACCCGTCGGCCGTCAGCGACACCGTCACCGCCGCGCCCTCCGCCGCCCATCTGCTCGGCACCACCCAGAACGGGCAGGACGTGCTCTCCCAGATGCTGTACGGAGCGCGCGCCTCGCTCGCGGTCGGCTTCGGCGCCGCGATCGTGACGACGGTGCTGTCCGTCCTCGTCGGCGTCACGGCCGGCTACGTGGGCGGCCTGGGCGACGAACTCCTCTCCCTGCTGGCCAACGTCTTCCTGGTGCTGCCCGCCCTGCCGCTGACGATCATCCTCGCCGCGTACCTGCCGCACAGCGGCTCGCTCGGCATCATCCTGGTCATCTCCGTCACCGGCTGGGCGTGGGGCGCCCGCGTCCTGCGCGCCCAGACCCTGTCGCTGCGCAAACGGGACTTCGTGGAGGCGGCACGCGCCACCGGTGAGCGGACCTCCCGGATCATCCTCAGGGACATCCTGCCGAACCAGGTGGCCGTCATCGCCGCCTCGTTCCTCGGCACCGTCACCGCCGCCATCCTCACCCAGGCCAGCCTCGCCTTCCTCGGCCTGACCGACGTGACCCAGTGGTCCTGGGGCACCATCCTGTACTGGGCACAGGTCAACAGCGCGCTGCTCACCGGCGCCTGGTGGTGGTTCGTCCCCGCGGGCCTCGCGATCGCGCTGCTCGGCACCGCCCTGTCGCTGGTGAACTTCGGCATCGACGAGTTCATCAACCCGCGCCTCAGGCAGGCCGGCATCGGCACCAGGAAGGCCCAGCGCGCCCAGGCCGCCCGGCCGCGCACCCGCAGGCCCCACCGCGGCACCACACCGGCGAAGCGGCCGACGCCCGCCCCGTTCACCCAGGACAGCACCGATGTCGTGCTCGACGTGCGCGGGCTGTGCGTGGAGTACGGCAGTGAGAGCGGCAGTGTGCGGGCCGTCGACGATGTCTCGTTCACCCTGCGCCGCGGCGAAGTGCTGGGCATCGCGGGCGAGTCGGGGTCGGGCAAGTCCACGCTCGCGTACGCCATCACCCGGCTGCACAAGCCGCCCGCGGAGATATCCCGGGGCGAGATCCGCTACACCGCACCCGACGGCAGCAGCGTGGACGTGCTGTCGATGGCCGACGGCGAACTGCGCGCGTTCCGCTGGGAGGAGCTGTCGATCGTCTTCCAGTCGGCCATGCACGCGCTCAACCCGATCATGCGGATCGGCGAGCAGATCGAGGACGTGCTCGCCGCCCACCGGTCGCACATGACCCGCCAGGAGCGGGCCGCCCGGATCGTCGAACTGCTCGGCGTCGTGGGCATCCCGGCCGACCGCGCGAGCGCCTACCCGCACGAGCTGTCCGGCGGCATGCGGCAACGCGCGATGATCGCGATCGGGCTCGCCCTGGACCCCGAGATCATCGTGATGGACGAGCCCACCACCGCACTCGACGTGGTCATCCAGCGCCAGATCATCGAGAAGATCATGGAGCTGAAGGACACCTTGGGCTTCTCGGTCGTGTTCATCACGCACGACCTGTCGCTGCTGATCGAACTCTCCGACACCATCGCCGTGATGTACGGCGGCCGGATCGTCGAGACCGCCGCGGCCGACGACTTCTACCGGCAGCCCCGGCACCCCTACAGCCGCGGCCTGCTCGCCTCGTTCCCGACCCTCGGCGGCCCCAAGCGCGAACTCACCGGCATCACCGGATCACCGCCCGACCTGCGCCGGATGCCCTCCGGATGCGCCTTCCACCCGCGCTGCCCGGTCGCGTTCGAGGACTGCTCGGTGCGCGCGCCCGTGCTCTACGACATCGGGCAACCGAGCCGGGGCGCCGCCAGGGCGGCCTGCCTGCAGTACGCCGACGCCGGGCCCGGCCCCGGCGCCACCGGCGACGACACCGAGGACAGCGAGGACCGATTCGCGATGGGTGAGAAGCAGTGAGCGCCGACGAGACGAACGGCGGCACGGCCCCGCGGCCGGCCGGCCCCGACGGAACGGAACGGCCGGCGGACCGGCCGGTGCTCGAGGCCGTGGAGGTCACCAAGCGGTTCCCGGTGCGCAGCGTGCTCCCCCGGGGCGCCGCGCGCGGGCGGACGGTGCACGCCGTGGAGGGTGTGTCGCTGAGCCTGTACGCGGGACGGATCACCGCCCTGGTCGGCGAGTCGGGGTCCGGCAAGTCCACCCTGGCCCGGCTGCTGGCCCAGCTGCATCCGCTGACCAGTGGTCAGATCCGGCTGCACGGAGCGCCGGTGCGGTCCACCAGGGGCCGGGCGTTTCGCACGTACACCAGCGAGGTGCAGCTGATCCTCCAGGACCCCTTCGCCTCCTTCAACCCGGTGGCGACCATCGCGAGCACGCTCAGGAGGGCGGTCGCGCTGCACCACCCGGGCACCAGCCGGCGGGAGCAGGCTGCGGTCATCGACGACCTGATGGCGCAGATCAACCTCGTACCGGCGAACCAGTTCACCGAGAAGTACCCGCACGAACTGTCCGGCGGCCAGCTCCAGCGGCTGTCGATCGCCCGCGCCCTGACCGCGAGCCCGGCGGTGTTCCTCGCCGACGAGCCCGTCTCCAGCCTCGACGTCTCCATCCGCCTCGGCATCCTCAACCTGCTGCGCCGCCTCACCGAGGAGCGCAACGCGGCGATGCTGTACGTCACCCACGACATCGCCTCCGCACGGTACTTCGCCGCCGACACCGCGGTGATGTACGCCGGGCAGCTCGTGGAGTCCGGCCCGTCGGAGGCGGTGACCCAGCAGGCCGCGCACCCCTACACCCAGCTGCTGATCTCCTCCGCGCCCGACCCCTCGCGCGCCGGGGCGGCCCGGGTGCGGGACATCGGCCGGCCGCCCAGCCTCATCGACCCGCCCCCGGGCTGCAGGTTCCACCCGCGCTGCCCGTTCGCGATGGAGCGCTGCGCACGTCAGGCGCCTCCCTCCTTCACCCTGCCGGGCGGCCATGCGGCGCGCTGCTGGCTGTACGCGGACGACTCCGAGGCCGCCGCGCGGCGGGCCGAGAACGCCGCGGCCGTCGCCGGGCTCACCGCGTCCGCCGGGCAGCACGAAGCGGGCGTGCCGGCCGGTCCCGTCGCGGGCCCCGCCGCACCGGCGGGCGGCCCCGCACCGGCCGACGGCCCGGGCCCCGCCGCCCGCTGAACGTCAAGCACCCTCCGCACCAGCACACTTGAGGAGCAGACACACCGTGACCATCTCACCCTCGTCGCTGTCGACGGGCCTGACGCACGCCGCGCGCCCGACGAGACGCGGCGTCCTCGCCGGAACCCTGGCGGTCTCCGCCGGCTTCGCGCTTGCCTCCTGTTCGCCGTCCGGCTCCGGCGGCTCGTCGACGCTGACCGTCTCCGGACAGGCCGACAACCTCACCCAGGTCTTCAACCCCTTCCTCGCCCAGTCGGCGAACACCCTCGCCTACACCAACCAGGGCCAGGGCGGCTTCATCTACGAGCCACTGGTGCAGATCAACACCGTCGACATCGGCAAGGACATCCCCTGGCTCGCCCGGAGCTGGAAGTGGTCGGGCGACAACAGGACGCTGACCCTGACCGTGCGGACCGGAGTGAAGTGGACGGACGGCAAGCCGTTCTCCGCCGACGACGTGGTGTTCACCTTCGAGATGCTGAAGAAGTACCCGGGGCTCAACGTCCTGGGCATCGCCTTCGACTCGGTCAAGGCGAACGGCGCCGACGAGGTCGTCATGACCTTCGCCAAACCCTCCGAGCAGTTCTTCACCAACATCGTGTCCGCGCCGATCGTCTCCCAGCACATCTGGTCCACCGTCGGCGATCCGACAAAGTACACCGACAAGAACCCGGTCGGCACCGGCCCCTACAAGCTGGCCTCGTTCTCCACGCAGAGCTTCGTCCTCGACCGCAACGAGGGCTACTGGCAGACCAGGCCCGAGGTCACCAGCATTCGCTTCGTCGCCTACAAGGACAACCAGAGCATGACCAACGCGCTGGTCCAGGGCCAGGTGGACTGGGGTGGTTCCTACATCGCCAACGCGGACAAGACGTATCTCGCGCGCAGCAAGGACAACCACTACTGGACACCGCTGGCAGGCACCGACGGTCTGATCCCGAACCTGGAGCGCTGGCCGCTCAGCGATCTCGCGGTGCGCCAGGCCATCAGCCTCGGCGTGGACCGCAAGCAGATCGCCGCGGCCACGCACGACTCGCCGGCCACCAGTGTCACCGGCCTGCCGATGCCCGCCTACGAGAGCGCGGTCGCCGCCCAGTACAAGGGCGTGAACTTCGTTCAGGACAAGGCGAAGGCGGAGCGGACGCTGACGGACGCCGGCTATGCGAAGGGCGGCGACGGCTACTACCAGAAGAACGGCAAGCGGGTGGAGTTCTCCATCAGCTTCCCGTCCTCCTACACCGACATCGCCTCGCGCGTGCAGGTGCTGGTCTCCCAGTTGAAGGACATCGGCATCAAGCTCACGGTCGACACCACATCGGTCAACGACATCAACGGCCTGACCGCCCGGGGCGACTTCGACTCCACCATGGGCTACCCGGTGGGTTCCGCGCCGCGCGCGTTCTCGTTCTACAACGACACGATGAACCCGAACTTCTACTATCCGGTCGGCAAGGCCACACCGACCTATCAGAACATCGAGCGGTTCCGCAACGCGGAGGCCGCGGCGCTGTTCAAGCAGTACCCCGAGGCGAGCACGGACAAGGAACGGCAGGACATCCTCGACAAGATCCAGCGGATCTTCGTGGAGAACCTGCCGTGGATACCGCTGTTCTACTGGGGCTCCTACGGCGACTGGAGCACCGCCAAGGTCAGCGGCTTCCCGTCGGCGGACGATCCGTACTTCAGCCCGGTGCCGAACCCGGTGGTGGCGCTGCGGCTGAAGCCCCGATGAGCGTCCGCACGGGCCGCGGCACACCCGCCGCGGCCCCGCCGGCCCGCGCAGCCCGGGCGACCGTCCAAGGAGGAACGATGCCCGCAGACCTCGGTGTCATGATGTACACCGTCCTCCGGCAGGCCCGCGCCGACCTGGAGGGCACCCTCGCCCGGCTCGCCGCCCTCGGCTACACGGGCATCGAGACCTACGGCCTGGTGGAGCACTTCGGTCCGGCCCGGGTGCGGGCCGCCGTCGAGGCCGCCGGCCTGACGCTCACCAGCGCCCACGCGCCGTTCCCCGCGGGCCCGGCGGCCGAGGCCGTACTGGACCAGAACGCGGAGCTGGGCGCCGAGGTCCTGGTGTGGAGCATGGAGCGCGAGGAGTTCGCCTCGCCCGATGCGCTCCGCCGCGGCGCCCAGCGGGTGAACGAGGCGGCCGAGCGGGCCGCGGCCCGCGGCATGCGGATCGCCTACCACAACCATTTCGCGGAGTTCTCCCAGGTCTTCGCCGGGCGGCCCGCGTACGACCTGCTGCTGGACGAACTGGATCCACGGGTGCTCCTGGAACTGGACGCCTACTGGGCCGTGCTGGGCGGCGCCGACCCCGCCGAGGTGATCGCCCGTCTCGGCGAGCGGGTGCGCTTTGTCCACATCAAGGACGGGCCGGCCGTCAGCTACGAGGAGGACGTCATGGTGCCCATCGGCGAGGGCCGGATCGACTGGGGCCGAGTGCTGAGTGTGCCGTCCGGCGTCCGCTGGCACATCGTCGAACTGGAGCGACTGCACATCGACACCTTCGAGGCGCTGCGCCGCAGCCGCGACCACCTGGTGGGGCGTGGTCTGTCCGGCGCCCGCGCGACGGGGACGGAGACACAAACATGAGGGTCCTCTTCCTGGGCGGCGCGGGCATGATCGGCTCGGCCGCGGCCGCGGAGGCCACCCGCCGCGGCGCGGACGTCACGGTCGTCACGCGGAGCGAGCCACGCCGACAGCCGGCCCCCGGGGTCCGGGCGCTGCGGGCCGACGTGCGGGACACGGCGGCGCTCGCCGGTGTGCTGGGCGGCGCGGAGTTCGACGCCGTCGTCAACTGGGTCGGCTTCACCCCCGACGACGTGCGCGGTCATCCGGCGCTGTTCGACGGCTCGGCCGGCCAGTACGTCTTCATCAGCACCTGTTCCGTCTTCGCCCGGCCGGTGCCGCAGCTGCCGATCACCGAATCCAGCCCGCGCAGCCAACCGGAGTTCGGCTATCCGCGGGACAAGATCGCCTGCGAACTGCTCCTGGAGGAGGCGTACCGCAGCCGCGGCTTCCCCCTGACGATCGTGCGGCCCTTCCACACCTACGACCGCACGGTGATCCCGAGCCTCGCGGGCTGGACCGCGATCGACCGGATGCGCCGGGGCAGGCCGGTGGTGGTGCACGGCGACGGGACCTCGCTGTGGTCGCTGACCCACTCCCGGGACTTCGCCCGTGCCTTCGTGCCGCTGCTCGGCAACGGCCACGCCCTCGGCGAGAGCGTCAACGTGGTCAGCGGTGACGTGCTGACCTGGGACCAGATCCACCTGGCGCTGGCCGCCGCGGCCGGGGTGCGCCGGCCGGTGCTGCGGCACGCGGCCAGCGAGGCGTTCGGCGAGCAGGTGCCGGGCTGGCGGGAGGTGCTGGAGCACGACTTCCGGCATTCGATGCTGTTCGACACCGCCAAGCTGCGCAGGCTGGTGCCCGGGTTCGCGCCCGAGGTGCCGTTCGCCGAGGGCGCCCGCGAGGTGCTCGCCCACTACGACGCCCATCCGGAACTCCAGGTCGTCGACCCCGCCCTGGACCGGGCCATGGACCGGTTGCTGGGCGAGGCATGACGGGACGGAAACCTCACCACCATGACGTACATTGCGCTAACCTGTATAAGACCACAGCAACACCACTTGGTATCAAGGACTCGGTCGATCCGCGCCGACAGCCACGGGCGGTCCACGAGGGAAGACCAAGAAGGCGAAAGGGAAGCAGAGAAAGTGATCGGCGTCGGTCTCCACGACTCGCGGGGCGGCCTGCTCCCCCGTACGCACGGCACCCGGCTTCCCGCGCCCCGCGCAGCCCGGGCGGGTGCCCGGTTCGGACACGGGGTGGACGCATGACCACCGGAGCCGACACCGGGGCGCTGCCCGCCGGGTACCCCGAGCCGCTGTGGGCGCAGGCCAAGGCCGCCCTGCTCACCCGCATCAGGAACGGCGAGGTGAAGCCCGGCTCCCGGCTGCCCCCGGAGCGCGAGCTGTGCCAGATGCTCGCCATCTCCCGGGTGACGCTGCGCAAGGCACTGACCGCGCTGGTCGACGAAGGAGTGCTGCGGCCCGCGCACGGCCGCGGCTGGTACGTCACCCGCGCCGAGCGCGGCGACTGGCCCAACACCCTGGAGTCCTTCTCCGAGACCGCGCACCGGATGGGCCTGACCGCCACCTCGCGCGTACTGCGCCGCGGTCTCGGCCCGTGCACCTACGACGAGGCCGAGGCGTTCCAGATCGCCCCCGGCACCCGGGTCTACCGGCTCGACCGGGTGCGCATGCTCGACCAGGTCCCCATCGCCGTGGACCAGTCGCTGCTGCCCGCCGACGTGGCCGGGGACTTCGACGACATCGACTTCACCACCGCCTCGCTCTACGACGTGCTCACCGCCCGCGGGCGGCGGCCGGCCCAGGCGGAGACCACCGTCGAGGCCCGTGCCGCCGACGCGGACCTCGCCGCACACCTCGACATCGCGGCCGGGACCCCCGTCCTGGAGATGCGTCAGATCGTCCGCGACCCCGCGCACCGTCCGCTGCTGTCCTCCGCCATCCGCTACGCCGGCGACCGCTACCGGCTGCGCACCTCCTTCAGCCGGAGCGCCGAGGCATGAGAGGGCCGGCCCCGCTTCGGCCCGCCGGACGGCCGCGGCGCGCCGCCGCGCCCCGCCGGTCCCACCCTGGTCCGGAGCCGCTCCGGCACCCCTGACCGTGCCGGGGCGGCTCCGCCCGCCCCCGCAGGCGGCCGAAGCCGCCCGGGCGTCCACGTCGCCCGACCCGACCGCCCCGGCCGACACACGGCCGGGGCACCACCGGACCCCCGCAGTGCGGGCCGGAGCCGCGCCTGCGGCGACGCCCGCCCCCACCGTCCTCAGAACGGAGCAGACATGACCGACGGCTACATCACCTACGCGGCGGCCCGCGCGACGCAGGCGGCGGAGCTGGCCGCAGCCGTGGGCCGGCTGACCGCGCGGGTGACCGCCCTGGCGGAGGAAGGCAGGCTGGCCGGTCCCGGCCCGGTCTTCGTCGGCATCGGGGCCAGCCTCGCCGCCGTCTGCGCGCCCGTCTGGCAGCTGCGCAGCCGCGGCATCCATTCCTGGAGGCTGAGCGCGGGCGACCATCCGCTGCCGTTTCCCCGCAGCGACCACCCGGTCTTCGGCGTCTCCCAGAGCGGCCGCAGCGCCGAGACGGTCGCCGTCCTCGAATCCGTCGACCCGGCCCAGCGGTACGCCGTCGTCAACGCCGTCCCCTCGCCCATCGCCGACACCGCCACGGTGCTCCTGGGCCTCGGCGACATTCCGGACAGCTATGCCTCCACCATCGGTTTCACCGCGACCATCGCGGCGGCCGGCCTGCTCGCGGAAGCCTGGGACGGCGGCCGGATCCATCCCGGCTGGGCGGAACTCGGCGACGTCTTCGCGGCCACCGAGCGGGAGGTGACGGAGCAGGTCCACGCGCTCGCGCCACTGTTCACCACGGTCACCTCGGCCGACTTCGTCGGCGCCGGACCGTCGGTCGGCTCCGCCGAGGAGAGCGCCCTGCTGTTCCGGGAGATCGCCCGGATCCAGTCGACGGGCATGAGCACCCGGCAGTACCTGCACGGCTCGATGGAGTCGGCCGGCGGCAGCGTGCACGTCCTGTTCGGCGGGGCTCGGGAGGCGGCCGCCGCCGAGACACTGGCCGGTTCCGGCCATCCCGCCGTCCTCGTCACCGCCGAGCGGATCCCTGCCGCGCCGGGTGTCCACCAGGTACGGCTGCCCGCGCTGCCGCCCGCGCAACGCGCCGTCACCGAGGTCCTCGTCACCCAGATCCTGGTGGCGGCGGTGGCCCGACTGCGCGGCGTGGACGTCGAGGAGTTCGTCTTCCACAACGCCGACACCAAGGTGACGAGCGGGGAGCCGCGGCAGTGAAGGTGGTCGCGGGTGCCGACGTGGGCGGCACGAAGATCGACATCCGGGTGGTGGCGCTGGACGGCACCCTGCGCGCGGAGCGCCGGTGCGCGTCCGACGGCTGGGACGCGTCCCCGGTGGACGCCGCGGCCGACCGTCTGCTGCGGGAGCTGACCGCCACGGTGCCCGACAGCGACGAACTCGCCGCCGTCGGCGTCGGCGCGCAGGGCTGCGACACCCAGGAGCACTGTGCGCGGCTGGCCGAGGCCGTGACGGCGGCCGCCGGGGTGCCCGCGGCGGTCGTCAACGACGCCGCCCTGCTGGTGCCCGCCGCCGGGCTCGACCGGGGCATCGGCCTCATCGCGGGCACCGGCTCCATCGGGGTGGGCGCGGACGCCGCCGGGAACGTGCTGTTCGCGGGCGGCTGGGGCTGGGTGCTGGGCGACGAGGCGAGCGCACCGGGGATCGTGCGGGAGGCGACCCGGGCCGTCCTCGCGGCCCACGACGCCGGTCTGCCGGACGACGGCCTCCTGGCCGCGCTGCTCGGCCACTTCGGCGCCGCGGACCCGCCGGCGCTGGCCCGGATCGTCAACGACCGTCCGGAGCCCGGTCACTGGGGTCCCGGCGCACCGGCCGTGTTCCGGGCCGCGGACGCCGGCTCCGCGCTGGCGGCCCGGGTGGTGGACGAGGCCGCGGCCCACCTCCAGACCCTGGTCGACCGCCTGACCCGGCGCGGCGCGGTGGGCGGGACGGTGGTGGCGGCGGGCACCGTCCTGACACGCCAGCCGGGGCTGACGAACCGCCTGAGGGCACGGCTGGCCACCACACACCCGGACCTGACCCTACGCCTCCTGGACACACCCCCCGTGACCGGCGCGGTAACCCTCGCCCACCACAAACTCGGCCTCACCCCCTGACCAGGGAAAACAACCCCTTCCCCACACCCGACAGAAACACAGAGAACAACACACCCACCCACACCCATCCACACCCCCCATCCCCCCGAGACACGAGGACACTACACATCCAGTTCCCCCGCGCCCCCAGGGGCGCGGGGGAACTGCGCAACCAACCACGCCCCACCCGCAGACACCCCCACAAGAGCACGACGACCTACTCAACCAGCCACGCCCCCACCCCCTAGGGGCGCGAGGAACTGCGCGACCAGCCCCCACCCACCCGCAGACGACCCTCACTCCCCAACCACCCCATAGGGGCGCGGGGAACTGCGCAAAAAGCCACACCCCACCCGCAGACACCCCCACTCCCCAACCACCCCACAGGGGCGCGGGGAACTGCGCAATCCCCCACACCCCACCCGCAGACACCCAACAAACCCCACCTGCCAAAGCCAAGCGCTCAGCGCCCGGCGGAGGCAGCCAGCAAAAACCACGCCGAATGCGGAATCCACTGCTCGGCCCACCGCCAGGTGACCCCCGCGGCCACCTGCTCCTCGGGCATGAAGGCGATGTCGTGCTCGTCCTCCACCCCGCCGGTGATCCCGTTGAGGATGCCGCCCGGAACGTTCTGGTACACCGCCGAGTACTCGGCCTGGTTGCGCCCACGGCCCTGCATCATCGAGCTGTCGTACGGGTTGAGCCCGACCACCCACTGGAGCTGGTCCTCGGCGAGCACCCGCAGCCGGGCGCGCAGCCGCTCGTCGCAGGCGGGCAGGGCGGCGGCGCGCAGGGCCGCGTAGGCGGTGGAGCAGATGCCGGCGTTCTCGCCCTGCCACCAGTAGCCGGTCTCGTTCTCGTGCGGGAAGAAGAACCCGGTGCGCGGTTCCTCGCCCTTCGGCTGCATGAACTGCCTGGCGTAACCGAAGGGGTTGGCGACCTCGTCGGCGAGGAACGCGGCGTCCTTCGCGAGCGTGAGCGCCGTCTCCACGGCGCGGTCGGCGAGCGGGGAGCCGGGGCACACCTCGGCGAACCGCAGCAGCGCCACCACCGGAAGGCCCGGCTCCGCAGCGTGGAAGAACGGGCGGCCCTCGGCGTCGCCGCGCAGGTAGCCGAAGCCACGGCCCGAGTCGGTGTACCGGTCGGCGAGCGACGCGGCGCGCCGCTCGGCCGCGGCGAGGAAGGGCGCGCGCTCCTCCTCGGGCACGGCGGCCGTCAGTTCGGCCGCCGCGAGCAGCGCGCAGTAGTCGTCGAGGACGGTCTCCGTGCCGTCGTACAGGTAGTCGGTGTTGTGCTCCTCCAGGTGCGCGAAGCCGCGGCGCGCGGCGGCCAGGTACTCCTGCGCGGTGAAGTCGCCGTGGTCCTCGGCCGTCGCGGCGCGGGCCAGTGCGGCGACGGCGAGGCCGCCGCCCATCCGGTAGGCGGCCTGCCAGCGCTGGGTGCGCACACTGTCCTGGAGGGGGGCGTTGATGACGCGCTCGTTCAGGTCCTTGGTGAGGGCGTCGAAGATCCCGGTGTAGAAGTAGCCCTCGGGGGACTGGAAACGCACCAGGAAGTCGGCGCCGTGGAGGGCCTCGTCGCGCAGCCGGACGCCCAGCGCCTCGGCCAGCCGGGGGTGGGCGGTGCGCAGTTCGTCGCGGGCGGCGAGGAAGGCCCAGGCGCACAGGGGCGTCTGCTGGGGGCTCATCATCCGCGTGTAGTTGAGGTGGCTGAGGAACTTGCTGAAGTCGCCGGACGCGTCGAGCCAGCCGCCGCGGGCGTCCACGGTGCGGCCTGAATCGTCGCCGTAGAAGCGGGCGGCGCGGTCCTTGCGGTCGATCTCGCCGCTGGAGCGCACCGCCTTGAAGTAGTTGAGGCAGTCGGAGAGGGTCGCGGCCTGGAGACGGCCGTCGCGGATCGGGAACGGCTCGGAACGGTACGTGCCCTCCGGGGTGGTGATCTCGACGGCGTACTCGCCCGCGGTGCGCACGTGGCTGAAGTCGATGCGCCGGAAGGTGCCGAGCGACCAGCGGTCGACCGTCACTTCGGGGCCTGGGGCCAGTTCGGTGCGGACGCCGGTGGCTGCCTCGACGAGGGCCGCCGAGCGTACGTCGACGGGCTCGTGGCTGCGTACCACCGCCTTCTTCGACGCTGCCGTGTTGTATCCGAGGTGGCTGGTGAGGACGGTCGGCACAGTTGCTCTCCAGGGGTAGCGCGGATGGGCGGGACGCTACTCGTCGTCCATCTCTGGTACAAGTGGTATTGCTGAATGTATTGATTGGTATCTACTGGTAGTGTCACTGCCTGTAGATCCGCACCGCCGGGCACCCAGGGCGTCCGGTGACATCGGAGGTGGGCGTTGAAGCTACGAGCCGTCCCGTCCGTGCTGGTCCTGGTGGACGGCACGGACGTGCACCACGACCTCATCGGTGCCGCGCTGGCGCTCCAGGAGATCGCCGTCGAGGCCGGCCTCCCGGCGGCGCGGGGCGTGGGCATGAGCCGGTTCACCGATCCCCCGCCGGCCACCGCCGAGGCCGACGTGTACGTCCTGTACCTCTCGGGCCCCCGGTTCGACGCGGCCGAGCAGCGTGCGCTGTCCGATCTCGTGGCGGGCGGCAAGGGCGTGGTCGCGGTGCACGCCAGCAACCTCTTCGGCTTCGGCCCCGGCGGCGTCGAGGCCGACCGGGCCGCGATCGACCTGATCGGCTCCCGGTACCTCTCGCACGGCGACGCCGGATCCGAGGGCCGCTTCGACGTCCGGGTCCGCCCCGGCCACCCGGTCACCCGCTACCTCGACGACTTCGCCATCGACGACGAGTACTACCTGGTCGACTGCGGGCCCGGCCTCGACGTGCTGGCCGAGCGGGACACCCCCCGCGGCCCCGAACCCGTCGCCTACGCCCGCGCGCACGGGGCGGGCCGGGTCTGCTACACGGCCCTCGGACACGACCCGCGGGCCTGGGGCAACCCCTGGTTCCGCCAGTTGGTGCGGCAGGCCGTCCTCTGGACGGCCGGCGTCCCGGACGAGGACATCGCCTCCTGGTCCACCCGCTGGCCCCTCGGCAACGCCCGGACCATCGGCCCCTGACGCACCCGGAAGAACGACCGAAGGCCGTACCGGCGGACCCCGGTACGGCCTTTGACCTGTTCCCTCACAAAGTCGGGACGACAGGATTTGAACCTGCGACCCCTTGACCCCCAGTCAAGTGCGCTACCAAGCTGCGCCACGTCCCGATGCGCCGTCCCGCGGTGTTCCGCGTGATCGCGCACGGAGCACTTTACCCCACCTGCCGGGGCGCGCCGAAAACGGCGCCGGGGCCGCCCGCACCGGTGGGGAACGGGGCGCCACCGGGGGACAATCGCCGTATGGGAACCACGGACGCGACCCCGGGCGGACCGAGCGGCGCCCGGGACCGGGACGACGCGGGCCGGGCGCGCAACGCACGGCCCCGGGACGGGCTGGGACGGCCCCTGCCGTACGGCGCGGACGGCGTGGCACGTCAGCCCGAGGGCATCGTGCGCACGCCGTGGCAGACCGTTGCGGAGGCGCAGGTGCTGCTGGACGCGGGCAGACCGTTCCATGCGCACGAGGTGTTCGAGGACGCCTGGAAGTCCGGGCCCGACGACGAGCGCACCCTGTGGCGGGGGCTGGCCCAGCTGGCCGTCGGCCTCACGCACGCGGCCCGGGGCAACGCCACCGGCGGGGCGCGGCTGCTCGGGCGCGGAGCGGCGGCGGTCGAGGAGTATGCCGCCCGCGGCGGCCCGGCCCGGCCCTACGGGATCGACGTCGCCGGGCTCGCGGCCTGGGCGCGGGAGCTGGCCGGCGTGGTGGAGCGGGACCGGGAGCCCGTCGAGGCCGCCGCGCTCGCTCCTGGGCTGCGCGGGCGGCGGCCGGCGTAGCGCCGGATCGGACGGCCGTGCACGGACGGCCGCGGGCATGGGGCAGACTCGGGGCGTGCGACGCATTCATGTCATCGGCATCGGCGCGGGCGACCCCGAGCAGCTCACCCTCCAGGCGGTCCGGGCGCTGCGCGGGACCGACGTGTTCTTCCTGCTCGACAAGGGCGAGGTGAAAAGCGACCTGAGCCGGCTGCGCCGGGAACTGCTGGACGCGCACCTTCCGGCCGGGACGTACCGGCTGGTGGAGGCGCGCGACCCGGAACGGGACCGGGGCGCGGGCGGCACGGCGTACGCTCCGGCCGTCGGGGAGTGGCGCGGTGCCCGCGCCGACATCTACGAGCGGCTGATCGCCGGGGAACTGGGCGAGGAGGAGACCGGCGCGTTCCTGGTGTGGGGGGATCCCGCGCTGTACGACAGCACGCTCGGGATCCTGGAGGAGGTGCTGGCCCGGGGTGCGGTGCGCTTCACGTACGAGGTGGTGCCGGGCATCAGCAGTGTCTCGGCGCTCGCCGCCCGGCACCGCACGGGTCTGAACCGGGTGGGCCGGCCCGTGCAGATCACCACCGGTCGGCGCCTGGCCGAGGGCTTCCCCGAGGACGTGGACGACGTGGTGGTGATGCTCGACTCCCAGCAGGCGTTCCAGCGGTACGCGGGCGACGACGTCGACATCTACTGGGGCGCCTATCTGGGCACCCCGGACGAGATCCTGGACTCCGGTCCGGTCGCGGAGGCCGGACCGCGCATCGAGCGGCTGCGTGCCCGGGCCCGGGAGCGCAAGGGCTGGATCATGGACACGTATCTGCTGCGCCGCAACCCGCGGGACCGCTGACGGCGCCGGGACGAGGCACCGCGGGCGGCCGGCTCAGGCCGTCGCCGGCGGCGGGGTGAGGCCGAGCCGCGCCAGCGCGGCCGGTACGTCGGGCACCGCCGTCACCCCGGCGGGCAACGGGGGCCTGCTTACGACGACCACGGGCAGCCGCAGTTCGCGGGCGGCCGTCAGTTTGGCGGCCGTGGCCGCTCCCCCGCTGTCCTTGGTGACGAGGACGTCGATCCGGTGCCGGCGCAGCAGGGCCGACTCGTCGGGCACCGTGAACGGGCCGCGCGCCAGCAGCACTTCGGTGTGCGGCGGCAGCGGCGGCTCGGGCGGCTCCACGGACCGTACGACGAAGTGCACTGCGCTCAGGTGCGCGAAGGCGGCGAGGCCGAGGCGGCCGGTGGCCAGGAAGGCCCGGCGGCCGAGCCCGGGCAGCGCGCCCGCGGCGGCGGCCAGGGACGGCACCGGGTGCCAGCGGTCGCCTTCGACGGGCCGCCAGCCCGGGCGGCGCACCACCACCAGCGGCACTCCGGCCGTCGCCGCGGCCCGCGCCGCGTGGGCGGTGATCCGGGCGGCGAAGGGGTGCGTGGCGTCCACGAGGGCGTCCACCCGCCGCTCGGCGAGCCAGGCGGCGAGCCCCTCGGCCCCGCCGAACCCGCCGGTGCGCACCTCTCCGGCGACCGCCGTGGGCCGGGTCACCCGCCCGGCCAGCGAGGTGGTCACCAGGACCCCGGGGCGGGCCGCCAGCTCGGCAGCCAGCAGCCGGGCCTCGGTGGTGCCGCCGAGGATCAGGACGTTCGCGGGCATGGGAGTGAGGGTACGGGAAGCCGGTGGCTGGGGCCGTCCTGGTGCGCGGAGGGGCGAGAGGCAGGACGAGCGGCGGAGGCGCGCGGCCCCCTCTCACGACGGGACTCGTTCGCGGGCCTGCCCCGCGTCCCCGGGCGGCGGCCGTGGGCCGTCAGCGCAGCAGCAGCTGGACGCCGCCCACCACCGTCGCCGCGATCACCAGTTGTTCGAACAGCCGCTGGTTGATCCGGTCCACGGCCCATCTGCCGATGAAGGCGCCCGGCACGACGAACACGACGAGTGTGGCGTCGAGGAGCAGCGAACGTCCGTCGATCAGGCCGAGACCGACGCTGAAGGGCACCTTGGACACGTTCACGATCAGGAAGAAGAACGCCGACGTGCCCAGGAAGCCCAGCTTCCGGAAGCCCGCCGACAGCAGGTACATCGACATCACCGGTCCGCCGGCGTTGGCGACCATGGTGGTGAAGCCGCCGAGGACGCCGTACGAGCGGGCCTTGACGCGGCCCGCCCGGGTGGCGATCGGGTCCGGTGCCTCCTCGGTGCCGGCGCGGCGCCGCCGCCAGAGCGTGACCGCGGCCATCAGCAGCAGGATCGCGCCGATCGAGATCCGTACGATCCCGTCGTCGGCCCACAGCAGGAACAGCGTGCCGGTCACCACGCCGACTGCGACGGCGGGGAACAGCCGCCACAGGGTGGGCCAGTGGGCGTGCCGCCGGTAGGTGGCGACGGCGAGCAGATCGCCCGCGATCAGCACCGGGAGCAGCACACCGGTGGAGGCGCGGGCGGGCAGGACCGCCGCGAAAACGGCGAGGCTGACCGTGTTGGCGCCGCTCACCGCGGTCTTGGAGAAGCCGACGAGGAGCGCCGCGAAGGCGAGCGCGGCGTACTCCCATGCTGAAATGTGCCAGAGCGTCATCGTGTTCATGCGGGGACCGATGCTATGCCCACGCATCTGCCCTGCGTAAGGACGTCTCGCCTGTCGGCCGTGACACCCACGCCGGCCGGCACCAGGACGGCGGTACCGGGAGCGGCACGGGAATCCGCACGACCGGCCACGACGCCGCCGCCTGGGGGCACCCCCGTTCGAGCGAAGCCGAGAGCCCGGGGGCGACGCGTCGCCGCGGGCGCCCGGTGGAGCGCTACCGCTCCACCAGCACCGCACTTCCCTGCCCGACTCCCACACACATGGTCGCGAGCCCCCGCCGGGCCCCGGTGCGGCGCATGCGGTGCAGCAGAGTGGTGAGGATGCGGGCGCCCGAGCAGCCCAGCGGATGGCCGAGGGCGATGGCCCCGCCGCTCGGGTTGACCAGGCCGGGGTCGATACCGAGCTGATCGACGCAGGCCAGGGCCTGCGCGGCGAATGCCTCGTTGAACTCGGCCTCCTGGACGTCGCCGGTCTTCCAGCCGACCCGGGCCAGCGCCTTGCGGGTGGCGGGCACGGGTCCGATGCCCATCACATCGGGGTGGACACCGGCCGAGGCGCCGGCCACGTACCGGCCGAGCGACTCCAGCCCCAGTTCCTCCAGGGCCTCCTCGCTGACCAGCAGCAGTCCGGCCGCGCCGTCGTTCATCGGTGAGGCGTTGCCCGCGGTGACGGTGCCGCCCTGGCGGAACACCGGCCGCAGCCCGGCCAGCTTCTCCAGCGAGGTGTCCTCGCGGATGCACTCGTCGCTGTCGACGACGACACCGTCCGGGCGCCGCACGGGCAGGATCTCGTCGTCGAAGTGGCCGTCCCTGCGGGCCGCGGCGGCGAGGCGGTGGCTGCGCAGCGCGAATTCGTCCTGGCGCTCACGCGGGACGCCGTAGCGGTCGGCGACCTCCTCGGCGGTCTCCCCCATGGACAGCAGCCCGTGGAGGTCCTTCATCGCGGGGTTGACCAGGCGCCAGCCGAGGCGGGTGTCGGCGGTCTCGATCCGCTGCGGCAGGGCCTCGTCCGGGCGGGGCAGCACGAAGGGGGCGCGACTCATGGACTCGGAGCCGCCCGCGACGACGATGTCCGCCTCGCCCGCGGCGACGGTCCGGGCGGCGGTGGTGACGGCCTCCAGGCCGGAGGCGCACAGCCGGTTGACGGTGGCGCCGGGCACGGTCTCGGGCAGGCCGGCGAGGAGCGCGGCCATCCGGGCGACGTTGCGGTTGTCCTCGCCGGCCTGATTGGCGGCGCCCCAGTACACGTCGTCGATCCGGGCCGGGTCGAGCGCGGGCGCGTCGGCCACCAGGCGGCGGATCACGGCCGCCGCGAGGTCGTCGGGCCGCACGGCGGAGAGCGCTCCGCGCAGCTTGCCGATGGGGGTGCGGCGGGCGGCCGCGAAGTGGACGGGGCGCATGGCGGGGCTCCTGACTACGGCGCGGTGGACCGGCCACCTTAATTAGCGCTGCTAGTTTTATGACTATAGACCGCCCGCCGAACCACTGGGAAGATCTCCCCGCACCTTCCGAGCACCTTCCCTTCCTTCTACCCCTTCCGCCCGCTCCATCCCTTCCGTACCTTCCGTACCGTCACGAGGCAGCCGGAGGCACCGTGGTCCCCGCCCGCGAACACACTCTGACCGGCACCCGGGGCACGCTCGTCGCACGCGAGTGGCCGCACCCGGCACCCCGGTACCTCGCCCTCGTGGTGCACGGGTACGGCGAGCACACCGGCCGCTACGACCAGCTCGCCGACGTCCTGACCGGGCACGGTGCCGCCGTGTTCGGGCCGGACCACCTGGGCCACGGCAGGTCGGCCGGCGAACGCGTGCTGATCGAGGACTTCGAGGACGTCGTCACCGACACGCATGCCGTGGCCACCCTCGCCCGCGCCGCGCGTCCCGGGCTGCCGCTGGTCGTGATCGGCCACTCCATGGGCGGTCTCGTCGCCGCCCGCCACGCCCAGCGCCACGCCGGGGAACTCGCCGCGCTCGTCCTGTCCGGCCCGGTCATCGGCGCCTGGAAGCTGCCCGGACGGCTGCTCGCCCAGGACCCCGTCCCGGACACGCCCATCAGCCCGGCGGCCCTCTCCCGCGACCCCGCGGTGGGCGCCGCGTACGCCGCCGATCCACTGGTCTGGCACGGCCCGATGAAACGGCCGACGCTCCTCGCGTTCGCCCGCGCCCTGGGGACCGTGGCCGCGGACGGTCCCGTCGGCCCGCTCCCCGTGCTGTGGCTGCACGGCGCCGACGACCGGCTGGTCCCGGAGGCGGGCAGCCGGCCCGGCGTGGCACGGCTGAGCACCGGCACGGCGACCGAGCGGATCTACCCCGGGGCCCGGCACGAGGTGTTCAACGAGACGAACCGGGCCGAGGTCTTCGCGGACCTCCTCCGCTTCCTGGACGGCGTGCTGCCGGCGTGAGCCGCGACGTTTGCCCCGTTCCGGCCCCGGGCACCCGCACCCGCGTCGGGCGTCCGCCCGGCACCGCCCGACCGGTCCGGGCCACCCGGTGTCCGATTCCCGGGACAGCTGCGATCACCGGACGGCAGAATGTCGGCGGACAACCGCAGATGAGAAGGGCGGAGACGTGAGCGAGGGGCACCCCCCTGCGGACGGGCCGGTGAAGCTGAACACCTCCGTGGCGCACAACGCGCGGGTCTGGAACTACTGGATCGGCGGCAAGGACAACTACGAGGTCGACCAGCAGGTCGGCGAGCATGTCGCCGGGCTGTTCCCGGTGATCAGGGCGGTCGCGCGCGCGGACCGCGAGTTCCTGGGGCGGTCGGTGCGGTACCTGACCGCCGAGCGCGGGGTGCGGCAGTACCTCGACATCGGCACCGGACTGCCGACGGTGAACAACACCCATGAGATAGCGCAGCGGATCGCGCCCGAGTCACGAATCGTGTACGTCGACAACGACCCGATCGTGCTGGCGCACGCCCGCACGCTGCTCACCAGCAGTCCCGAGGGAGTCACCGACTACATCGACGCCGATGTGCACGACCCGGACGCGATCGTGCGACGGGCCGCCGAGACCCTCGACCTGTCGCGGCCGGTCGCGGTGATGATGCTGGGCATCCTCAACTTCGTACTCGACACGGACAAGGCGCGGGACATCGTGCGCCGGGTCATGGCGGCGGTGCCCTCCGGCAGCCACCTCGTGCTCACGCACCCCACCCACGACCCCGAGTTCGGCGGCGCGGGCAACGTGGCCGCCATGGAGTTCTGGAACGAGAACGCAACGCCGCCCATCATCGCCCGCGGCAAGGACGAGGTGGCCGGCTTCCTCGACGGCCTGGACCTGCTCGAACCGGGTCTGGTGCCGTGCTCGCAGTGGCGCGCGGGACCCGATTCCCCCGCGGCGGTCCCGCAGTTCGGTGTGGTGGCCGTGAAACCCTGACCCCCGGACCGAGCAGCCGAGCCCCGTCTTGGAGGACGTATGACCACTCTGGCCGACCCCGTGCCCGGAGGGCGTCCCGGCGATGTGGAGCGGGCCGTGGAGCGCGCCGCCGAACTGACCGGACGGGGCGTGTGCGGGATCGTCCTGGCCTACGTCGACACGGCGGGCGTCAGCCGGGTGAAGACGGTCCCGACCACGCGGCTCGCCCACGCCGCGGCCTGGGGTGTCGGCATGTCACCGGTCTTCGACACGTTCCTGGCCGACGACTCGATCGTCACCACGGACGTCCTGGGCTCGCCCGACGGCGACCTGCGGCTCTACCCGGACCTGGACCGGCTGGTGGAACTGGCCGGCCAGCCGGGCTGGGCCTGGGCCCCGGTCGACCGGATCACGCAGGAGGGCGAGCCGCACCCCGGGTGCAGCCGGACCTTCCTGCGCCGGGTCGTCGCGGACGCCGGGGCACGGCTCGGGATCACCTTCCGGGCGGCGGTCGAGATCGAATGGTCCGTCGGCCGTGACACCGCGCCCGACGGGACGTTCGTGCCCGCGGTGTCCGGCCCCGCCTACGGTGCCGCCCGGCAGGTCGGGCTGAGCGACTGCACCGCCGAACTGCTCACCGCCCTCGCCGCACAGGGCGTCGACGTCGACCAGATCCATCCCGAGTACGCGGCCGGGCAGTTCGAGGTGTCGGTGGGCGCGCTGGACCCGGTGGCGGCGGCCGACCGGAGCGTCCTGGTACGGCAGACCGTCCGGGCGGTCACGCAACGGCACGGCCTGCGCGTGTCCTTCTCCCCGGCCGTACTCGCCTCAGGCGTCGGCAACGGCGGCCATCTGCACCTCTCCTGCTGGCGCGGCGGGGCGAACCTGCACTCCGGGGGCGAGGGCCGGTACGGCATGACGGCCGACGCGGAGTCGTTCACGGCCGGGGTGCTCGCCCGGCTGCCCGCGCTGACCGCGGTGACCGCGCCGAGCCCCGCCAGCTATCTGCGGCTGCGGCCCTCGCAATGGGCGGGCGTGTTCACCGCCTGGGGCCGGGAGACCCGTGAGACGGCGCTGCGGGTCGTCACCGGCACCACCGGACGCCGGGAACGGGACGCCAACCTGGAGGTCAAACCCGTCGACCTGGCCGCCAACCCGTATCTCGCGCTCGGCTGCGTCATTGCCGCCGGCCTCGACGGCATCGCCGGCGCGACCCCGCTGCCGGAGGAGACCACCGGGGACCCGGCCCGGTTCGACGCCGACGAGGCCGCGGCCCGGGGCGTGCGCCGGCTGCCGGCCACGCTCACGGCGGCGGCGGAGGCGTTCCGCGCGGACAAGGTGCTGCGCACCGCGCTGGGCCCCGTCCTGGCCGACGCGGTCACCGCGGTACGCCTCGGGGAGGCCGCGGCCGTCGAGGGCTTCGACGACGCCCAGGTGGCGGCGGCCTACCGCTGGAAGTACTGACGGTGGGCGCGGTCCGGGAGGCGCTCGACGCGCTGCCGTTGGTGGACCACCACTGCCACGGCGCCGTCACCGCCGACCTCGCGCCGGCCGCGTTCGAGTCCCTGCTCACCGAGGGCGAGACCTGGCCGGGCAGCGGCATCTCGGCCTTCGACACGCCCGCCGGAGTGGCCGTGCGCCGGCACTGCGCGCCCCTGCTCGGCCTGCCCCGGCACGCGCCCGCCGCCGACTACCTGGCCCGGCGCACCGCCCTGGGCTGGGCGGAGGTCAACCGGCGCCTCCTGTCGGCCGCGGCGGCCGAGGCGTTCTGCGTCGACACCGGGTACACCCCGCACCCCCTCACCTCCCCCGCCGAACTGGCCCGGACGGCGGGCGCGACGGCGTACGAGGTGGTTCGGCTGGAGGGAATCGCCGAGTCGGTGGCCGGCCGGGGCGTCGAGGCGGGCGAGTACGCGCGCGTGTTCCGGACCGCCGCCGAGGAGGCCGTACGCCGGCCGGGCGTGGTCGCGGTGAAGTCGGTGGCCGCCTACCGCACCGGTTTCGCCCTGGACCCGGTGCGGCCCGCGGACCACGAGGTGACCCGCGCGGCCCGGCGCTGGCTCGCGGCCGGCGGCCGGCTGGCCGACCCGGTTCTGGTGCGGCAGCTGCTGTGGACCGCCGTCGACCTGGGGCTGCCGCTGCAGTTGCACACCGGGTTCGGTGACGACGACATCCGGCTGCACCGTGCCGACCCCGCCCTGCTGACGGACTGGCTGCACCTGATCCGGGGCACCGTGCCGGTCCTGCTGCTGCACTGCTGGCCGTACCAGCGCAACGCCGCCTATCTGGCCTCGGTGTTCGAGCAGGTGTACCTCGACGTCGGGCTGGCCCTGCACCACGCGGGACCGGTCCGGGCCCGGACGATCCTGGCGGAGGCACTGGAGATCACCCCGTTCCGCAAACTGCTGTACAGCTCCGACGCGTACGGTGTGGCCGAGTTCCACCACCTCGGCGCACTGTGCTTCAGGCAAGGGCTCGCCGCGCTGCTGCAGGACCGGGTGGACGCGGACGAGCTGAGCCTGCCCGACGCCCTGCGGATCGCCGCCTGGGCGGGCCGGGACAACGCCCGCCGCCTGTACGGACTGCCCGCATCCGATTCCGCCCGCGACTGAGCGCCCACCCCACTCGGAAAGTATGATCGAGCAATGTCTGACATGACCGAAACCACACCCGGTTGGCTGACCTCCGACGAACTGGAGATGGCGCGCGCCCACATGCCGATCCTGTATGTCGAGGCCGTGCCGGTGCGCGTGGACGACAGCGGCGAGGTCACCAGCATCGGTCTGCTGCTGCGCATCGGGCCGGACGGCACGGTCAGCCGGACCCTGGTCTCCGGCCGGGTCCTGCACCACGAGCGGGTCCGCGACGCCCTGTTGCGGCATCTGGAGAAGGACCTGGGTCCGGTGGCGCTGCCACGGGTCCCGGCCTCGCTCCAGCCGTTCACGGTCGCCGAGTACTTCCCGACCGTGGGGGTCACTCCGTACCACGATCCGCGCCAGCACGCGGTGTCCCTCGCCTATGTCGTCCCGGTGACCGGGGACTGCCGCCCCCGCCAGGACGCGCTGGACCTCGTGTGGTTCACGCCGCAGGAGGCCGCGTCGGAGGCGGTGCAGAGCGAGATGCCGGGCGGGCACGGGGCGCTGCTCAAGCAGGCCCTCGCGTACGTCGGCCAGGTGTCCTGACCGACGTACGCCGGGTCGCTCAGTGCAGGTCGGCCCGCGGCGCGGTGCCGTCGAGGAAGCCGCCCGACTGGTGCTGCCACAGCTTCGCGTAGGCGCCCTGAGCCGTGAGCAGTTCGTGGTGGGTGCCCTGCTCGACGATCCGCCCGCGGTCGAGCACGACGAGCCGGTCCATGGCGGCCACCGTGCTCAGCCGGTGCGCCACCACCAGCGCCGTCCGCCCTTCCATGAGCCGCCACAGCGCCTTCTGGACCAGGATCTCGCTCTCGGAGTCGAGGGCGCTGGTCGCCTCGTCGAGCAGCAGGATCGGCGCGTCCCGCAGGATCGCCCGGGCGAGGGCGACCCGCTGGCGCTGTCCGCCGGACAGTTTCACGCCGCGCTCACCCACCATGGTCCCGAAGCCGTCCGGCAGCGCGTCCGCGAACTCCGTGACGTGCGCCGCCTCGGCCGCGCGGCGGATCTCGGCGTCGGTGGCGCCGGGCCGCGCGAAGGCGATGTTGTCCCGCAGTGTGCGGTGGAACATCGCCGGGTCCTGCGGCACATAGGCGATCAGGCTGCGCAGGTCGGCCTGGCGCAGCCGGTTGATCTCCTGACCGCCGATCAGGATCCGGCCGGAGTCGATGTCCGTCATCCGCAGCAGCAGCCGGGTGAGCGTCGTCTTGCCACCGCCGGACCGGCCGACGAGCCCGAGTTTCGCCCCGCTGGGCACGTCCAGGTCGAGGCCCTCGAACAGCGGCGCGGCGCCCCCGTGGGCGAAGGTCACCCGCTCGAACCGGACCTCGGCGGGACGGGACGCCAGCGGCTCGGGCGCCGCCGGGTCCAGGACGGTCGGCGTACTGTGCAGGAGTTCGGTGAACTGCGCGGCCTCCGTCATCGAGCTCTCCAGACGGCGGTAGATCTGGTTGAACTCGAACATGATCCGTGTCGCGTTGGTGTAGTAGGTGAAGGCGACCACGACGGCCTCCACACCGTGCCCGCGCCCGGCGAACGCGACCGCGATCAGCAGGCCCAGCACGTTGGTCAGCACGGACATGGGCGCGACGAGGGTGTCGATGCGCAGATTGCCGTAGTCCCAGGACCGCAGGGTGAGCCGGCGCGACGCCGCGACGCGGGAGCGGTGCTCTGCGGCCTCGCGTTCCTCGGCGGCGAACGCCCGGACCGTGTCCATGTTCATCAGGCTGTCGGCGACATGGCCGGACACCCGGGCGATCGCCTCCTCGCGCCGGCTGACCAGGGCCTGGCGGCGGCGGATCAGCGGCACCACGCACGCCGCGGTCACCGCGATCATCGTCAACAGGCCGACCACGAGCAGCGGTTCGTACCGCCACAGCACGACCGAGCCGAAGATCAGCGGCACGAAGCTGCCCGCCACGTTGAACGTCAGCGTGTCGACGAACTCCTCGAAGCGGGTGGCGAAGCTCAGCACCCGTTTGGTCAGCGACCCGGCGAAGTTGTCGTGGAAGAACGCGGCGTCCTGGGCGAACAGCTCGTCCATGCCGATCACGTACAGGTGCTCGATGCCGAGGGCGTCGATGCGGTTCAGGCAGTGCAGTCCGATCCGCCACAGCGCCTCCGCGAACAGCAGGACGCCGGCGAAGCCGAGGACGTACGGCAGTGCCGTACGGACGCCGAGGCGGCCGTTGTCGGCGATGTCGGCGACGAGTTTGGCGACGATCAGTGGCCCGACGTAGGCGATGCCGATGTTGCCGAGCGCCGGCAGCAGCATCGCGGGCACCGCGAGCCGTCGCAGCCGCGCCAGCTCCCGCCCGTAGTACCGGAGCGCGAGGAGCACCGAGCCCCTGCGCGGTTGTGTCACCTCTGAATCAGGTGGTCCCATCCCAACCCTGTGATGTCGTAGGACAGCCCGCACCCCCACGCGGCGCGCCACGGCGGCCGGGTGCGTCAGGAGCGGACCAGGAGGACCGGCAGTGTCCCGCGGGCGCGGCGGCGAAGTCCAAGCGTTTTCTGCCGGACCGTACCCAATGCGCCATGCGGGCAGCGGCGCCGATCCCCCTCCCGTGGCAGCATCGCACCGGCCCGTGGACAGGTGTCGCCGGTGCCTGGAAGCGGTCGGGGGTGAAGTGTCAGGAGAAGCGCCGGACGACGTCCCGGATCTTCGTCACGCAGTCGGCCGTCCGGCCGAAGTGCGCCACGGTGCTGAGGAGTTCCCTCAGGTGCAGCAGCGGCATGCGCTCCCGCCAGCCGTCCTTGAGCGGAAGGATCTCCTGGTAGGCGTGGAAGAAGCGCTCCGGCAGGCGGTCGACGCAGTACGCCATGCTCAGCTCGGACTCCGCCCAGGTCCAGCAGACCGCCGGGTCGATGAACGCGGGTTCGCCGTCCGCCGTGGCGACGATGTTGCCCCGGTACAGGTCACCGTGGTTCAGCACGCTCGGCGCGGCCGGCACCAGCACCGGGAGGCGGTCGCAGATGCGTTCGAGTCCGGTCAGGTCGCGGGTCTCCAGGGCTGCGCGCACCGTCGGCTCGCGGACATAGCGCAGGATCCGGCGGTCCGCGAAGAACTCGTGGCCGTCGGCGGTCCAGGTGTTCTCCTGCGGGAGCCGGCCCAGCCAGCCGTCGGTGTCCCAGCCGAAGCGGTCCCCGCGGGTGGAGTGCAGCCCGGCGACGGCCCGGCCCGCCGACTCCCAGAATCCGGCGTCGTCCGGCAGCGCCTGCTCCATCGCCTCGACGAGGAGGTGGGCCGGGCCCTCCTCCAGCACGCGGGGGGTCAGCAGACTGCCCCGCTCACGCAGCACTCGCAGGCCCTCCGCCTCGCAGTGGTACAGGCCGGGCGGCGCCTCGGCCGAGGTCTTGAGGACCAACCGGGTTCCGTCGGCGAGCGTCAGACGCCAGACGTCGTTGACCGCGCCGCCCCGAAGCGGCTCGCCCGCCACCACCTGTCCCAGGACGCGGCTCGGCAGACTGTTCCACCCGGCGTGTACCGGCCCGGGGTGCGGTGTTCCGCCGCCGGCGCGCACGACCGGCTCGGGCCCGGGAGGAGGACGCATGCTCTCAACCGCCTTTTCCTGTACGGGAACTGCTCAGGTCACCCGAGTGAACACCGGTCCGCGGGCCGGGAATCGGGCGCCGTCGCGCCGGCGGAGGATCCGAGCCCCGCCGGGCAGCGGAATCTCCGGTCAGGCTGTTCCGCGCGGTGCCGGTTCTCCCTACCGTGAGGCCCAGGCGGTCAACGCCCCGTCCCCGCCCGCTCAGGAGGCACCCCCATGCCACCGGACGCCGCAGACGCATCCCGTCACGCATGCTCGGACGTATCGGACCGGACCGCCGGTCCACCCGGCAAGAGGCTCAAGCCCTGGTACGGTCTGTGGCTTCTGCTGATGCTCGGGTGGACGGTGAGCGCGGCCGACCGCGCGGTCACCGGACCCGTCGTCACCTGGATGATCGACAACGGCGTGGGGTTCCTCGCCGACGCCGGCCGCCCCTACGCGCTCGGCGGTCTCATCGGCGGCCTGTTCTTCGCCGGCTACATGCTCACCCAGTTCCCCGGTGGCTATCTGGGCGACCGTCACGGCCACCGGACCCTGGTCGTGGTCAGCCTCGTCTGGGCCGGCCTCGCCACCGTGGTCACCGGCTTCGTCGGCGGACTCGTGGCGTTCATCGTCGTACGCGTCGTCACCGGGCTGGGCGAGGGCGCCTACTTCTCCAACGACCGTACGATCATCAGCGACGCGACGCCCGAACGCCACCGCAGTCTCGGCATGGGCGTCGTCATCACCGGCCTGGCCCTCGGCATCACCATCGCCACCGTCTTCACTCCGCACTTCACCGACCTCGGAAGGATGTGGCTCGCGGACGTCGACGCGTGGCGGATGGCCTTCTGGATCCTGGGTCTCGCGACGCTGGTGGTGGCCGCGGCGCTCGCCCGGCGGTTCCGGAGAGAGCTGAGCGCACCCGCCCTCGGCCGTGCCACGCTGCACCTGACCGGATACTCCGCGGTCTCCCTGCTTCTGATCATGGCGATCTACCTGCTGGGCACCGAAGCCGGCCTGGCGGATCTGTGGATCGCCGTGCTGGAGGTCGTGCTGGCCGTCGGCCTCGTGCTGTTCGTCCTGGCCCGCAAGGGCGAGGAACTGGGCCCGGTCCTGAAGAACCGCAGCCTCTTCCTGATCTACCTCTCGTACATCGCGGTGCTGTGGAACCTGTGGTTCTTCAGTTTCTGGTCGGTGTCGATCGTGGCGGGCGCCGCGCACTCCTCGTTCGCCGGCGCCGCGCTCACCGCGGGCTTCAACGCCGGCGCCGGCATCCTCGGTTTCCCCGTCGGCGGCCGGCTGTCGGACGTCGCGGTGCGCCGCGGCTGGGGCCGCAAGCCCATGCTGCTCTCCTTCACCGGCGTCCAGGCCCTGCTCACCGCGGCCTTCGTCTGGTACCTCTCCGCCGCCGCGCAGCCCTCGCTGCTCGTGATGGGCCTGCTGCTGTTCACGGCGAGCCTGTTCTTCAACGCGCTGCAGCCCATCGGGCACGCCCTCACCGCTGACATCGCCCCGCCGCGGCTGCGGGGATCGGCGTTCGGCCTGCAGAACCTCATCGGTGAGACGGGCGCCGTGCTGTCACCCGCGATCGGCGGGGTCCTGCGCGACCACACCGGCGGCTGGACCGCGGCGGTGTGGCTGGACACCGCGATCATCGTCGCCGGGTTCTGCCTGTTGATTCCCGTGCGTGACGCCGACGGCGGTCCGTCGGCGCCGACCTGACCGGACGCCCCGTCAGAACAGGACTCCCCGGGGACGGGCGGCGGTGATCTCGACCGGAAAAAGGTGAAGGGCCGTTCGAGAACGACCCTTCACCATCGATGTGCGAACCGTCGGGACGACAGGATTTGAACCTGCGACCCCTTGACCCCCAGTCAAGTGCGCTACCAAGCTGCGCCACGTCCCGGTCCCGTTTGGCCTGGGGTTTCCCCAGATAAACGCGCAGAGAAACCATACCGCACTCGGGTCGGTGGTCGCGCGCTCGTTCGGCGCGGGCCACGCGCGGAGGCCGGTGCTTGACCTGAACCCAGGTTGAGGTCCCATGGTCGTCGTATGACGCTCACCGAGAACCGCGGACGCGGGTACACCTATCAGGATCTGCCCCGGCTGATGGGGCTGATGACCGGCGACGAGAAGCACGGACCGGCGGCGACCTCCACGCTGGACGTGCTGTGGGTGCTCTATGACCGGGTGCTGCGGGCCGGGCCGGAACGGACGGCGGATCCGGACCGGGACCGGTTCCTGCTGAGCAAGGGACACGGGCCGATGGCCTACTACGCGGTGCTGGCCGCGAAGGGCTTCGTTCCGGTGGAGTGGCTGCCCGGATTCGGATCCTACGACTCGCCCCTCGGGCACCATCCGGACCGGGTACTGGTGCCGGGCGCCGAGATCGGCAGCGGATCGCTCGGGCACGGACTGCCCATCGCCGTGGGCACGGCGCTCGGGCTCAGGGCCCAGGGGCGGAGAGGGGCACGGGTGTGGGTGCTGGTCGGGGACGCCGAACTGGACGAGGGCAGCAACCACGAGGCCATCGCCTTCGCCGGGCCCGCCGGGCTGGAGCGACTGCATGCCGTCGTCGTCGACAACGGCTCCGCCAGTCACGCCCGGCCCGGCGGGATCACGGCGCGTTTCGAGGCGGCGGGCTGGTCGGCCGTCACCGTTCCCGGCCGGGACCACGAGGCGTTGTACGCCGCCTGCACCGCCGCGCACCCGGGCCGCCCGCATGTCGTGGTGGCCCAGGTCGAGCCCAAGTCCGCCTGAAACGCCGGTACTCGCCCCAGGAGCATCCTCATGGAGACCATGCGTGACCGATTCGCCCCCGTGCTGACGCAGTTGCTCGACGAGGATCCGCGGGTCGCGGTCGTCCTCGCCGAGATCGGCAAGGACGCCTTCACCGAGGCACAGCACCGGCATCCCGACCGGGTGATCAATGTCGGCATCCGCGAACAGCTGCTCGTCGGGGCCGCGGCCGGGCTGGCGCTGACCGGACTGCGTCCGGTGGTGCACAGCTTCGCCCCCTTCCTGGTGGAGCGGCCGTTCGAGCAGCTCAAGCTCGACCTCGGACATCAGGACGTGGGCGCGGTGCTGGTCAGCGCCGGCGCCTCGTTCGACCGGCCGGCCGACGGCCAGACCCACATGGCGCCCGGCGACGTGGCCCTGCTCGACACCCTGGACGGCTGGACCGTGCACGTGCCGGGCCACCCGGACGAGGCCGAGGCAATGCTGCGGCGCGCGGTCGCGGCCGGTGACGACAAGGTGTACGTGCGGCTCTCCGCGCTCGCCAACCAGCAGGCGCACGAGGTCGACGGGCAGCGGTTCGCAACGGTCCGGGAGGGCCGCGCCGGAGTGGTCGTGGCCGTCGGTCCAGTGCTGGACGCGGTACTCGCCGCCACCGAGGGCCTCGACGTCACCGTCCTGTACGCGACGACCGTGCGGCCCTTCGACGCGGTGACGCTGCGCCGCGCCACCGGGACGGCGGGCACGGACGTGGTCCTCGTCGAGCCCTGTCTGGCCGGGACCTCGACGGCGGCGGTGAACGAGGCACTGGCCGAGTTGCCGCACCGGGTGCTCGGCCTCGGGGTCGGGCGGCGCGAGCTGCGGCGGTACGGGACCGTGGAGGAGCACACCGCCGCGCACGGGCTCGACGCGGCGAGTCTGCGGGAACGGATCTCGGCGTTCGTCGCCGTGCCGGCCCGGGGTTGAGGGGCGTACGGCCGTCCCCGCGCCGGTCGTCGCGGTGATCAGCGGGCCGACGACGGCGCCGTCGGATCAGTGCGCCGACGGTGCCGGCGCGTCGGCGCGGATCAGGTTGCGTATCGGGGGGACCGAGAGCAGAGCCACGGCGACGACCAGGCTCATCGCCCCGGCGACCAGCAGCACATGACCGGCGCCGACAACGCCGGCCGCCGGACCGGCGAGGGCCTGGCCGACCGGCATCATCGCCAGCGAGCCGGCGACGTCGTACGCGTGGATGCGGTTCAGGGCGTCGGGAGGGACCTGGGTCTGCACACTGGTCGCCCACATCACGCCCCAGAAGGACATCCCGGCCCCGGCGACGGCCGCCCCGGCCGCCATGGCCGGCACACCGAGACCGGCGCCGACGGCCGCGGGGAAGCAGGCGTACGCGAACAGGGCGACGGCGCCGGCCCGCAGCATGCGGCGGGGGCGCAGCCGCAGGGCGAGCAGCCCGCCGGCCACCGTACCCGCGCCGAGGGCCGAGTTGATCAGGCCGTAGGCGCGTGGACCGTGCTGCCGCACCACCTCCGTCGCGACCAGCGGAACGGTCGGCCCCGATACGGCGATCATGTAGACGCACCAGATGGCGATCACGCCCCAGAGCCAGGTTCTCGATCTGAACTCCCGCCAGCCGTCGACCAGATCGGCCTTGAAGGCGCGCATGCCGCCCGTCGCCGTGCCGCGCATCGCCTCGGGGAGCGGGGGCAGGCGGAGCAGCAGCAGGCACAGGGCGCTCACCGCGTAGGTGGTGGCGTGGGCCGCGAACACGCCGCCGGGCGAGGCGAATCCGACCAGCAGGCCGGCCACGGCCGGGCCCGCCAGCTGGGCCGCGGACTCGGCGATCCGGATGGCGCCGTTCGCGCCCTGGATGTCGGTGGCGAGGCGGGGGATGGTGCTCGCCACGCCGGGTTGGAAGACCGCGCTCGCCACGCCGTTGACGAAGCCGATCACGCAGACCTGCCAGAGGACCACGTGCCCGGCGAAGAACAGCGCGGCGGCCAGCGACTGGGTGCCGAGGCGGACCAGGTCGGCGCCGATCATCAGCCGGCGGGTGCTGAAACGGTCGGCGATGACTCCGCCGAAGACGACGAGCCCGGCAAAGGCGGCGGCCGTCGAGGCCATCGCGAGGCCGACCGCGCCCGCGCCGTAACCGTGCTCCAGCAGTCCCGCGGCGAGGGCCACCGGCAGCATGGTGTCGCCCAGCCGTGCGACGGCCCGGGCCACGAAGAACAGCGCGAAGTCGCGTGACCAGACCGGGCGGTCGCGCTCGCCGCCCGCGCCATCGGCTCCGGCGTCGACCGCGATGTCCCGCCGTGTCGACTTCCCGGTCATCATCCCCTGCCCGCTCCCCCGGCGGCGTCCGCCATCGCCGCCACGACGTCCTCTTTCACAGCGCCCTCTGTCCCGACGTCCGCTGCCGTCGTCGGATCATGCCACGGCGCGCGGCGGCGGCCCAGCCCGGTCACCCGCCGTCCGGCAGCCCCACCTCAGGATGGTCGTCCAGCAGCCGGGGCGGGGCCGCCTGGCGCCAGGAATCGGAGAGGATGTCACGCAGTTCGGCCTCGTCGTCGAGCGCGGCGAGCCGGGCGCGGACCCAGGCGAACTGGGCCTCGTGGCCGGCGATCCAGAACTTGCCCGGCTCGGCCAGCACCAGCTCGTCGCGCTCCTCCTTGGGACAGCGGACGGCGATGGAGGTCTCGTCCTCGGGCAGCGTGGCGAACATCTTCCCGGCCACCCGGAACGTGGGCATGCTCCAGGCGATCTTCTCGGTGGCGTGCGGCAGGGACAGGGCGATACGGCGTACGTCTTCGGCGTCGGGCATGACAGGCACCGTAACCGCTCCCACTGACACTCCCCCGGCCGGACGGAGTCCGGGGCTCGGGCCGGGCCCCGGGTGCGATCAGCCGGGCTGTCGGGCTCCCGGGGACGGGCCGCTCACACCCGGGCGGCCTCGCCCAGCGCGTCCAGCACCGGACGGATCAGCGGGTGTCCTTCGGCGCCGCGCCGCACCGCCGCGAAGACCCGGCGGGTCGGGGCCACCCCGTCGACGGGACGGACGACCACGCCCGACAGGTCCGTGCCGCGCAGCGCCGAGCGGGGGACGAGCGCCACGCCGGCATCCGCCGAGGCGAGCGCCACGACCGCGCGGAAGTCGTCCGAGGAGTGTTCGAGGTGCGGCTGGAACCCGGCGCTCTCGCAGGCCAGGACGACCACGTCGTGGCAGGGGTTGCCGGGGTACGGGCCGATCCACGGGTCCTTGGCCAGCTCGGCGAGCGGGACGACCGCGGCACCGGCCAGCCGGTGGTCGAGCGGGACGACCGCGTCGAAGGGCTCGGCGTACAGCGGGACGTGGGTCAGGCGCGGGTCGTCGGCGGGCGGCGCGCCGCGGTACTCGACCGCCACCGCGACATCCACCTGCCGGTCCAGGACCATGGGCAGGCTGGCGTCGCCCTCGGCGTCCCGGACGCGGATGCGGATGCCGGGCGCGGACCGGGCGAGGCGGGCCACCGCGGGGGCCACGACCTGGGCGATCCCGGTCGCGAAGGCGGCGACGGTGACCGTGCCGGCCGCACCGGAGCCGTAGGCGGCGAGTTCCGCCTCGGCCCGCTCCAGCTGGGCGAGGACGGCGTTGGTGTGGTCGAGCAGGATCTCGCCGGCCGGGGTGAGCCGGACCCCCTTCGCGCTCCGCTCGACCAGGCGGTGGCCCGTCTCCTGCTCCAGGGCCGCGAGCTGCTGGGACACCGCAGAGGGGGTGAGGTACAGCGCGGCGGCCGCCGCTGTCACCGTGCGGTGGTCGGCCACCGCACGGAGGATGTGGAGCCGCCGTGCTTCGATCATGCGAGAGATTATTGCAATATGTCCGGGCGGTTCACGCCATCAGCTCGGCTCGTGCCGCGACGAACGCGTCGACCGCGCGGTTCACGTCGTCCGTGGAGTGTGCGGCGGACAGCTGGACCCGGATGCGGGCCTGGCCCTGCGGGACCACCGGGTAGGAGAAGCCGATCACGTACACGCCCCGCTCCAGCAGGAGTTCGGCCATGCGGCCCGCCTGCGCCGCGTCGCCGATCATCACCGGGGCGATGGCGTGCTCGCCGGGCAGGATGTCGAAGCCCTCCTCGGTCATCCGGCGGCGGAACAGCGCCGTGTTCTCGGCGAGCCGGACCCGCAGGTCGTCCGCCGACTCCAGCAGGTCGAGCACCCTGAGCGAGGCCGCGGCGATCACCGGGGCGAGGGTGTTCGAGAACAGGTACGGGCGGGAGCGCTGGCGCAGCAGGGCGACGATCTCGGCGCGGGCGGCCACGTAGCCGCCGGAGGCTCCGCCGAGGGCCTTGCCGAGGGTGCCGGTGACGATGTCGACGCGGTCCATGACGCCGTGCAGTTCGGGCGTGCCGCGCCCGGTCGGGCCGACGAAGCCCACGGCGTGCGAGTCGTCGACCATGACCATGGCGTCGTAACGGTCGGCGAGGTCGCAGATCTCGCGGAGCGGGGCGAGATAGCCGTCCATGGAGAAGACGCCGTCGGTGACGATCAGGCGCCGGCGCGCGTCCTGGGCCTCCTTGAGCCTGGCCTCCAGATCGGCGAGGTCGCGGTTGACGTAGCGGAAGCGGCGGGCCTTGGACAGGCGGATGCCGTCGATGATGGAGGCGTGGTTGAGGGCGTCGGAGATGACCGCGTCCTCCTCGCCGAGCAGGGTCTCGAAGACACCGCCGTTGGCGTCGAAGCAGGAGGAGTAGAGGATCGTGTCCTCCTGGCCGAGGAACGCGGACAGCCGCGCCTCCAGTTCCTTGTGGACCTCCTGCGTGCCGCAGATGAAACGCACGGACGCCATGCCGTAGCCCCAGCGGTCCAGGGCGGCGTGGGCGGCGGCGACGACCTCGGGGTGGTCGGCGAGGCCGAGGTAGTTGTTCGCGCAGAAGTTGAGGACCTCGCCGGGGCGGCCGCCGGCGGTGACGCCGACCGTCGCGGACTGCGGGGTGCCGATCACCCGTTCGGGCTTGTGCAGGCCGGCGGCGCGGATCTCGTCGAGGGTGGTGCGCAGGTCGTCGCGTACAGAGGTGAACATGAGGGACTCCATCGGGTGCGGGGGCGAACCGGTCGGGAAATCAGACTGTCCAGTCGAGGATGACCTTGCCGCCCTTGCCGGCGGCCGCGTCCGCGAACGCCGCCTCGAAGTCGCGGTGGCTGTACCGGCCGGTGATCACCGGTGTGAGGTCGAGGCCGCCCTCCAGCAGGACCGACATCGCGTACCAGGTCTCGAACATCTCCCGGCCGTAGATCCCCTTGATGGTGATCATGGAGGTGACGATGCGGGACCAGTCGACCGCGAACTCCTCGGACGGCAGACCGAGGACGGCGATCCGGCCGCCGTGGGTCATGTTGGCGATCATGTCCCGCATGGCCTCGGGGCGGCCGGACATCTCCAGGCCGACGTCGAAGCCCTCCCGCAGTCCCAGCTCACGCTGCCCGTCGGCGATCGTCGCACCGGAGACGTTCAGCGCGAGGCTCACGCCGATCTTGCGGGCCAGGGCCAGTCGCTCCTCGCTGACGTCGGTGACGACGACGTTGCGGGCACCGGCGTGCCGGGCCACCGCGGCGGCCATCAGACCGATCGGCCCGGCACCGGTGATCAGCACGTCCTCGCCGACCAGCGGGAAGGACAGGGCGGTGTGCACGGCGTTGCCGAACGGGTCGAAGATCGCGGCGACGTCGAGGTCGACGGGGACCCGGTGCACCCAGACGTTGGTGGCGGGCAGGGCCACGTACTCGGCGAACGCGCCGTCGCGGCCGACGCCCAGGCCGACCGTGGCCCGGCACAGGTGGCGGCGCCCGGCCAGGCAGTTGCGGCACTTGCCGCAGACCAGATGGCCCTCGCCGCTCACCCGGTCGCCGACGGCGATGTCGGTGACGTCCCGGCCGAGCGCCACGACCTCGCCGACGAACTCGTGGCCGACGACGAGCGGCGTGCGGATCGTCTGCCGCGCCCAGCCGTCCCAGGACCGGATGTGCAGGTCGGTGCCGCAGATCCCGGTCCGCTGGACCCTGATCAGCACGTCACCCGGCCCGACGGCGGGCTCCGGGACGTCCACGAGCCAGAGCCCGGGCTCCGCTTTCTCCTTGACCAGCGCTTTCAACGCTACGGCTCCTGTGGGTGAGTCCCGGTCGCGGACATGCCGAAAGCCGGTACCGGGGACGAGGGTGGGTTCACGTAGCAATGTTCCCCATACGTCGGGCCCGGTCCATCGAGGATTTCTAAAGCGCCGCCTCAGCTTTGCTTCACACACCGCCGAACAGGCGATCCGGCTTGCGGCCGAGGACGTGATCGTCTACGGCGGGGGGCGGGCCGTGCCCGCAGCAGGGCATCGTGCTCACAGCAGGAGGCCGTCGGCCTCGCGTCGCTCCAGTCGGGCGGCGAGGTCCGCGGCCGTCGACTTGATGGTGTCGAGGCCGGGCCGCCCCCAGTGCCGGGGCACGAGGTCGGCGACGCTCACCGTGCCGAGGACCGTACCCGTGCTGTCGATGAGCGGGGCGCCCAGATAGGCGTGGATGCCGTACTCGTCGACCACCGGATTGCCCGCGAAGCGCGGGGAGTCGCGGACGTCCTCCAGGACGAGCGCCTTGCGCCGCACCACCACATGGGGGCAGAAACCGTGTTCACGGGGCAGTCGGCGGCCCAGTTCGGACCCGTCGGGCCCGCCTTGTCCGGTCGGGCCGGTCAGTGTGACCGGCCGGGTGGCCGGGGTGCTCAGGCCGGCGAAGAACTGCCGTTCCTCGTTGATGAAGTTCACCATGGCGTACGGTGCGCCGGTCAGCTCGGCGAACCGGTGCGCGAAGGCGTCCAGCGCGGGCTCGGGCCGCTCCCCCAGGCCGAGCAGGCGCAGTCGCCGGGCGCGGGCGGGGGCCTCCCGGTCCTCGGGGGTGACCAGCAGTCCCCTGGTCGGCCGTGACGGCTCGTAGTTCATGGCCGGGCTCCGGACCAGTGGGCGTACCTCATGTGCGGGCTCCATGGACGGTGTGCGGGAATCACCTGGGGGCGCCACGGCTCGGCGCGGCGGCCGGGGCGTGCGCGATCAGGTGGCGTACGAGGGTGAGCAGGGTCTGGACGCCGGAGCTGGAGATGCGCGCGTCGCAGCGGACGACGGGGATCCCCGGATCGAGGTCGATGGCGGCGCGCACCTCCTCGGGCCCGTAGCGGTGGGCGCCGTCGAACTCGTTGACGGCGACGACGAAGTCGAGGCCGCGCTCCTCGAAGAAGTCGACGGCGGCGAAGCAGTCCTCCAGGCGACGGGTGTCGGCGAGGATCACCGCGCCGAGCGCGCCCGCGGACAGTTCGTCCCACATGAACCAGAACCGTTCCTGTCCGGGCGTGCCGAACAGGTACAGCACGTGTTCCGGGCCGAGCGTGATCCGGCCGAAGTCCATCGCCACCGTCGTCTCGACCTTGTTCTCGATGCCGTCGAGGTCGTCGGTCGCGGCGCTGACCGTGGTGAGCAGTTCCTCCGTACTGAGCGGCGCGATCTCGCTCACCGCGCCGACGAAGGTCGTCTTGCCCACGCCGAACCCGCCCGCCACCAGGATCTTGAGCGCGGTGGGGAACGGGTCAGAGCTGTCGTCGTAGTCCATCGAGCACTGCCTCCAGCAGGGACCGGTCAGTGGGGTTGTGGTAGAGGGCGGGGGGCTTAGCGGTCAGCGCCCCGCAGTCGACGAGGTCCGCGAGCAGCACCTTGGTGACCACGGCCGGCAGCCTGAGGTGCGCGGCGATCTCGGCCACCGACACGGGTGCCCGGCACAGGTCGAGCGCCTGGGCGTGTTCGGGGCCGAGGTGGCCGATGCCGCCGGCGCCGGTGGCCACCACCTGTGACATCAGGTCGAACGCGATGGTGGGCCGGGTCCGGCCGTTGCTGACGGTGAAGGGGCGCACGAGCCGTCCGGCCGCGTCGTCGAGCCATGGCCCGTCGCCGGCCGCCGTCACCTTCAAGACCTCATGGCCCGGGATCCGACGGCGTGCTGCCGGGGTGCGGTGACCAGGTAGGGGCGGACGCTCTTGACCAGCATGGCCATCTCGTAGCCGAGCACCGCGGCGTCGGCCTCACGGCCGGCCAGTACCGCGAGACAGGTGCCGGAGCCCGCGGTGGTGACGCACAGCAGGGTCGAGTCGAGTTCGACGACCACCTGCCGGACGTCGCCGCCGTCGCCGAACCGGACGCCCGCGCTGCGGCCGAGGGAGTACAGGCCGGAGGCGAGCGCGGCCATGTGGTCGGCGCTGTCGGGGTCGAGGCCGTGGACGGACTTCACCAGGCCGTCGCAGGACAGCAGTACCGCGCTGGTGGTGTGCGGTACGCGTTGCACGAGGCCGCTCATCAGCCAGTCGAGGTCGGATACCTGGGCGGTCGGCGCATCGCTCGCCATGGTGGATCGACTCCTTGGGGTCGCGCTGGGGGTGGGAGCGGGGGTAGGGGTGGGTGCGGTCATCCGGTGGGTGCGTTCCTGTCACGCCGGTCCCTCGGGCCGGGGACGACCGCGTGGGCAGGCGGCTCGGCCGTGGCGGCGGTGTCCGTGCGGGCCGGGTCCAGGGGCGCCGTGTCCGTGGTGGACGCGTTTGTGTGGGGCACGTTCGTGTGGGGCGCGTCTGTGTGCGGGGGTTCCCTGGGTGTCTGTGCCGACTCCATGTGCTGCTGCGTCTCGGCGAGACCGATGCCGCGCTGGAAGGCCGCCATCAGGCTGGGTTCGTGCCCGGCGAAGGTCTCCGGCTCGGGACGTGCCGTGGGGCCGCCCCGCAGTTGGGGTACGAGATGTTCCTGGGCGCGGCGGCGCGGCAGTCGGGGCCGTTCCATGGTGCCGCGCACGATGCCGGCACGCGGGGTCGGTGCGAGGCCGGCCTGCTGTTCGACGGGCCGTCGGTCGGCGGCCCGGATGCCGGGTACGGCCTCCGCGGGGTTGGGCCGCTCCTCGTGGGCACCGCGCACCGGAAGCGGCCCGGGGGTGGCGGCCGTCGCGCCCGTGGCGTCGCGCTGCGCGGGCCGGCGCCGTCCGGCCGAGGGCGTGGCGGGAGTGTCCGTTCGCCCGGCCGGGTGGTCCGTCACGGCCCGGTCCGGGGATCCCTCGGAGCGGGCTCGGACCGCGTCCGCCGCCCCGCGCCGAACACCGGTGCCGCCCGATCCGGCCCGGACGCCGCCGGTCCGCCCTCCTCCGCCACCGCTGTCGGCGGACGGGCCACCGGCGCCGCCCATCGGCCGGCCGTCACTGCCGCCGGCGGCCCGGTCGCCGCTGCCGTCGACGGACCTGCCGACGTCCGTCCGGTCCTGCGCCGCCGTTGCCACTGCCGTCGGCCGGGCTGCCGCTGCCGTCGGTGCCCCGGTCCCCAGCCCGGCGGGCACCGCCCCCTTGGCGGCGGCCGACACCCGTGGCGAGGGGCCCAACAGGGCCTGCGGGACGACGAGTACGGCCTGGACGCCGCCGTAGATATTGGTCTGCAGGCGCACGTCGATGCCGTGGCGCCGGGCTAGCTGGGAGACCACGAAGAGGCCGATGCGGCCGTCGGCGAGCAGCCGGGCCACGTTGACCTGGTCGGGGTCGGTCAGCAGGGCGTTCATCGTGCGCTGCTCGCCCACCGGCAGGCCGAGGCCGCGGTCCTCCACCTCGACGGCGAGCCCGGAGGTGACGAGGCCGGCGCGCAGCAGCACCTGGGTCTGCGGATCCGAGAACACGGTCGCGTTCTCGACGAGTTCGGCGAGCAGATGGATCACGTCGGCGACGGCGTGGCCGCGCAGTTCACCGTCGATCGGCGGTACGAGCTTGACCCGGGAGTACTGCTCGACCTCGGCGATGGCGGAGCGCAGTACCTCGGTCATGGCCACCGGGTTGCTCCACTGGCGGCGGGAGACGGCACCGCCGAGGACGGCGAGGTTCTCGGCGTGGCGCCGGATGCGGGTGGCGAGGTGGTCGATGTGGAAGAGGCCCTTGAGCAGGTCGGGGTCCTCGATCTCGTTCTCCAGCTCGTCGAGGAGGGAGATCTCCCGGTGCACGAGGGACTGGAGCCGCCGGGCGAGGTTGACGAAGACTTCGAGCTTCTGTTCGCTGCCGGCCCGGCTGGAGAGCTGGGCTGCCTGGACCACGGCGTGCCTGGCGCCGTCGTGGGCGCGGGACAGGTCGGCGGCGAGCAGTTCGAAGTCGTCGGCGTCCGCGGGCGGTCCGCCGCGCGGCTTGCGCTGCGGCGCCCCTTCACCGCGTCGCAGCGCCTCCACGAGGGCCCGCAGGTCGGCCTCGCCTCGCTCGGTGCTGCGGCGCAGCGCGCCGACGCGCTCGCTCACCGCGCGGGCGGCACGGTCCGCGGCGACGGCGGCGACCGCGATCCCCGCCACGGTCACCGAGACCGCTCCGGCGAGCACGCTCCAGAGGACGATGCCGGGCCGCGCGCCGGTGGCACGGACGGTGAACAGGACGGCCGCGCTCGCGCTGAGGGCGACGGCGAGCGGCGGCAGTACGGCGAGGCGCAGGAGTTGGGGCCGTATGTGGGCATCCGGCAGTGCGGGAACGGGATGGGTCACCGGTCTGCCGTGCCGGCCGCCTTCTCGGCGGTCGGCACGGCAGACCGGTGCACGGAGGTGAGACATCGGTGTCCTCGTACGGGTCCGTCGGGCCTGTTTCCTCGCGCGAGGTGCACGACGTGGGCATGCGCCATCGCGGTGCCGGTCGAGGGGGCCGATGACGCGGGGCATCAGGCCCTGTCCTGCCGACGGACACTGACAGTAGTCGCCTGTGTGTCGTGTGTGGCGGGCAGTTGACAAAGTCTCCCGCCGACGGTCCCGCTCTGGTATGAGGCGTCGTACGACAGCCCGATAAGCCGGTGAAGAACGTGAAGTCGAACGAAAACAGAGCGATTCGAGCCGGTCGGAATCAGTCACCGGTCGATTCGCGCCGGACGGTGACGGGAAAGTCGGCATGGCGGTAGGGGCTGGGCAGCCCGTGCTCGGCGGCCGCCGCCGGGTCGTCGACCCGGGCGAACGTCCGGACCAGGCTCTCCTTGACGCCGAAGACGACGTCGGAGTCCAGGTAGGGCGTGCCCTCGACGAACAGGTGGGTGGTCAGGGTGCGGACGCCGGGCGCGGACACCTCGACGTGGAGGTGCGCGGCGCGGTGGGGATGGCGTCCGGTGGCGTGGAGCAGTCTGCCGACAGGTCCGTCCACGGGGACGGGATAGCTGCTCGGTACGACGGTGCGGAACCAGAACCGGCCGTCGGCGTCGGCGGTGAACAGGCCGCGCAGATTGCGGTCCGGAACCTCTCCGGGGCGCTGCACGTCGTAGTGGCCCGTCGCGTCGGCCTGCCAGACGTCGACGCGCGCGCCCGCGACGGGTGTGCCGTCCTCGTCCGTGACCCGCCCGGTGACCAGGCACGGTTCGCCGCCCTGCGCGGCCTCGTCGATGCTGTCGCCGAGCGCGCGCGGCGGTGAGTCGACGAGGTGGAAGGGGCCTTCCACGGTCGACTCGGTGAGCCGTCCTCCGGCCGGGTTGTCCAAGGTCTCGACCAGCATGGACACACCGAGCACGTCGGAGAGCAGGATGAACTCCTGCCGGGTGGCGTCGCACTTCTGGCCGGTCTCGGTGAGGAAGCGGATGCCGGCCGCCCACTCGTCGGAGGTGAGTCCGACGTCCTTGACGAAGGCGTGGGCGTGCCGCACCAGGGAGGTGAGGATCCGGCGGAGGCGGTCGTCGGTGGTGCCGGCGAGGCTCGCGGCGACGATCTCGGCGGAGCGTTCCGCGGTGAACGGGCCGCCCGCGGTGGGTGTCGTCGGCCCGGTGTCCTGGCTTCGGTCGGTCATCGTTCGTCCTTCGTCCTTCCGCCCTGCCGCGGCCCGTAGGGAGCCGCGGCCGGTCTGCTGGTCGGGGCGTGGGGTCGGCCGGTACGGCAATGCGGTCGAGGTCGTTCCTGACGGCGTCAGCGGGCCGAGTGCGCCGGCGCGGTGGAGGGTACGACGATTCTCCGGGCGCGCCGGCGACTCACCCGGCCGGGCGCAGCGGCGGCTCACCCGGCCGGGTCCGCCGATTCCAATTCGCCGTTCGTTCGGCACCCCGGTATCGGATGCCGGTGATCGCGCGGATTCCCCGCTGTGCAATCGCCAACCATTTCCGGGCGGAAGGAGAACCGGGCAAACGGGCACGGGCTGGCGGCCAAACGGGCAGCGGACGGCGACAAACGGGCAACCGTCGTACCAGGCAAGGGAATTACGCACCGGAGGGACGCCGGGCCGGTGAGGGCTCCGTCCACCGGACCGGCCGGCAAAATTCAGAGCTTTTCCTGAGGTTTCCCTGCCCAATTTGCCACCTTTCCGAAGAAGGGGCCCCAGACAAAAATGATATGACCTGAATACAGTTTCCCCCAGTACTGTGTCAGCCCCTCGTTGCCCACCCGATTCCGTTTTGGAGCAGAGCATGTCCCATGTTCCACCGGATACCGATACCGGCCCTGCCGCCCCCGTCGCCGAGCGTCATCGGGCACTTCTGCTGCGGTACGTGACGCGGTACGCCTCGGGCGACCGGCACCGCGCCGAGGACATCGTGCAGGAGACCATGCTGCGCGCGTGGCTCACCACCGACGATCTGGACCAGCACGGCGACCAGCGGTTGCAGGCATGGCTGTTCCGGGTCGCGCGCAACCTCGCGATCGACGCCCACCGCCGGGACCGTGCCATTCCCGTGGGCATCAGCCCCGACGACCTGCCGCGCCCGACGCACGTCCCGCACACCGCCGTCGACATCGCCGACCTGGTGGTGGAACGGCACCTGGTGCACGGAGCCATGGCGCGGCTGTCGCCCGAGCACCGTGAAGTGCTCTTCCACGTCCATCTCGACGACCGCACCCGCACCGAGGCCGCCCGGGTGCTCGGTGTGCCGCCGGGCACGGTCAAGTCGCGCAATCACTACGCGCTTCAGGCCCTGCGCCGCGAGTTCCGGGCCGCGTGAAGGGGTGCCGCCGGTGCCGCCGGCCGGTACGGCGATCACGGCGCAGGTCCCGCTGACGGTGCTGCGCGGGTAGCCGGACCGGCCCGTGCCCCGTCGCCCGGTGCGGATGACGGGGCACGACGGGCCATGGCGGTCAGCCGTTCCGGTTGGCCGCGTCGGTGACGTCGGTGGCGATCGCCTGGTCCGATTCCGACAGCGACTGCAAGATGTCGTTGAACGTGTTCGCGTACTCCTGGATGTTCTTGGCCGAGGTTTTCATCTGGTTGCTGAAGTCGGTGTACGCGTCCCGCAGGGCGGGGCCGGCCTCCTCGAAGACGAGGCCGTCCTGGAGGAGTCCGCTGACGGTGGTCTCCAAGTTTCTCAACTCCGCGGAGATGTCGGTGAGTTTGCTGCCCATGGCGGTGGCGACGCGGGCGATCTCGTCGTAGTCGACCAGGACGTCGGGGGTGGGGGCCACGGTGGTTGTCTCCTGACTGCTGGTAGGGGCTGTTCCGAACCGCGGGCTACTGGCCGCTGCTGTTGACTTTGCCGGTGATGTCCTGGTCCATGTCCGTGCTGCGCGAGGCGCCCCGGAGCCGGCCGGTTCGCGCACCTTCGCCTGCACCGTGTGCAGCGCTGTGCGGTCGATGGAGAAGTCGGGCACCGCGCCTCCTGGTCGCTCGCCTGACCCGGTCGTCCCGGTTCGTTGTCCGGGGGTCCACGCACGGGCACCCCGGAAAGGTTCAACGGGGCGGCAGAAGGTCAACTTCTCGTTGAACCATGCGCGGGAACTGGTGCGTTGGCCCCGTCGGCGCCGCGCAAGGTCATCGACAAGGACCTCGTGCGGCTACGTGTCGACGTTCCGGCAGGCCCACCAGGACGTCCACGGTGCGCTGCGCACCTACGTGGGCGTACTGCGCGAGCAGCGGCGGCGCGCCGACGAGGCGTCGAGCGCGGCGGCGGGAGACGGGCACCGGCCGCGACGGCAGGAGTGTGAATTCACCAGCCCGCGCCCGACGATGATCGTTCGGTAAATAAAAGGTGAACGCGTCCGGCTCGGCCACGGAACACCGAACGGGCCGCACGGCCTGCCCGCAACAACTGGTCCTTTACTCGCGCTTCACTCTTGCATTAAGTTCACGATCAAGGTTCGCTGTTCGTGGGGGGGCGCGTTCCCGAGCGCCGGGCAATTCCGGACAGTGCCACCGGAACGGAGTACTTGCGACAGGTACGACGCAGAGGGGGATCGGCGAGTGCATCGAAGGCGGAGAGGCCCACGGGGGGCACGGCGTACGGCGCACGCCGCGCCGCCCCTCCTGCCGACAGGCCCGGTACGGCCGGCAGCGCCGAGTCGGCGATTACCGGAGAAACAGCGCCATATGGCCTCCAATATTCCCTCTTCACCGGTTTCCCATCCCGGTTGAACGACGGCCATATGCGACGCACGGCGACACCGGAGGGGCCGGTCCGGTCTCTGGATTCACACGGGCGAACAGGACTTCCGGACCATCAGGAGGCCATCTCCCATGTCCATTCTTTCTCCTTTTCCACCATAACGGAGAAGCGAAAGTAATGTGTTGACGATGATCGAGTCTGTAGTTACGGTGTGACTCGTTTCAGCGGCCTGTCCCATTGCCATCATTTCCCTGTTGGTCAATTCTGGCGGCGTTTTCGCGTTCCGCGGACGGCCGCCTGAGAGGAGTGTGCGGTGGCATTCCGCATGCGCAGTCTCCTGGTCTCCTGCGCCATAGGTTCCGTTGCGGCACTCGTCGGGATTCCCCTCGCTGTCGCCCAGGACTCCGCCCCCGGCGTTTCCGCCGCTGCCGAGACCCCGCCCTACGCGGTCGAGGACTACAACTATCCCGGGGCCGACCGCATCCTCCAGACGGAGGGCATTCAGCTGAAGAGGGGCGACGGACACGTCCTGCTGGTGGACTGCGACTCCACGACCGACCAGATCAAGGTCTACACGGTCAAGGACGACACGGTCGGCCGGAAGGGCAACTACTGCTTCCGGGCCACCGCGTCGACCGGCTTCCTGACGCTCGAACTGCCGCGCGTCTTCGCGTTGGAGACCGGTGCACACCCCATCAGCGCCGACCTGACCGCGAACGGCGAGACCACCACCGTCACGGTGGCCGAGGGCGGCTTCGAGAGTGTGGGTGAGGGCACCGTGGGCGGCGCCCGGTCCGTACTCGTCGAGATCCGTGTCACCGGTTAGTACGACAGACCGAGAATTTCGCGCCTGAGTAAGTTGCTGGAAATCGGCGGCCGACGGGCTTTCCCGGCGCTTTCAGGCGTCACCGCACAGCATTGCGGACGCTTTTCTCCCGGAACTCCGGACCGCGCGGATCTCCCCGCCGCACCGGGGTGCGGAAGTGCCCTCCCGTCCCGCCACGTCCTCGTCCCAGGAAGGTCATGAACATCCAACACTCCAGACCCGTCCGGATCGCGCTGGCCGCGGCCCTGCTCACGGCTCCTGTCGTCCTGACCACCGTACCCGCGCACGCCGTCTCCGGCACCGCCGCGTCGGACACCACCTACGGCTACACCGCGCGTCTGGACATCGGCGACGGCACGCGTGCCTGTTCCGGCACCCTCGTGCAGGCCGAATGGCTGCTCACGGCGGCCAGTTGCTTCGTCGACGACCCGGCCGCCGGGCTCAGCGTGCCCGTCGGCGCCCCGAAGCTGAAGACGACCGCGACGGTCGGCCGCACCGACCTCAGTACCACCGCCGGCCAGGTCGTCAACGTGGTCGAACTGGCTCCGCGCACCGACCGCGACCTGGTCCTCGCCCGTCTCTCCCGGCCGGTCACCACCGCCACCCCCGTGGCCCTGGCGACCACCGCGCCCACCGCGCCCACCGCCGGCGAAACGCTGACCGCCGCCGGCTACGGCCGCACCAAGGACGAGTGGGCCCCGCTGAAGCTGCACAGCGGCGCGTTCGCGGTGGACGCCGCCGACACCTTCACCACCACGGTCACGGGCCAGAACGGCGCCGCGGTCTGCGCGGGCGACGCGGGCGGCCCGCTGGTGCGCTCCGTGAGCGGCAAGGCCACCCTCGCTGCCGTCAACAGCCGTTCCTGGCAAGGCGGTTGCTTCGGCACCGACGCCACCGAGACGCGCACCGGGGGCGTGGCCACCCGGGTCGACGACCTCACCGACTGGGTGGCCACGAAGACCACCGCGCCGAGGGTGACCGACTTCAACTGCGACGCCGTCGAGGACGTGGCGGTCGGCGACCCCAAGGCGTCCGTGAGCGGGCTGTCGGAGGCCGGCCTCGTCAAGGCCGTCTACGGCGGCGGCAAGGGCAGCGAGACGATCCACCAGGGCCTCGACAACGTCCCGGACGACGCGGAGGCGGGCGACCAGTTCGGCACCGCCCTGGCCGTGGTCGACCATGACGAGGACGGCTGCTCCGACCTGGTGGTCGGCACCCCCTTCGAGGACGTCGGCACGGCCGCGGACGCCGGCACGGTGACCGTCCTCTACGGTTCCCCGGACGGGCTGGGGCACGGCAAGGCCGCGCTGACCCTCCAGCAGGGCACCGGCACCGGCGCCCTGAAGGATCGGGCGTCCGAGGCGGACGACCGGCTGGGTGCCGCGCTGGCCGCCGGACAGACCGCGGCCGGTGAGCCGTACCTGGTGATCGGCGCGCCCGGCAAGAACCTGAAGGGTTCCGTGGACGCGGGCCTGGTCTACTACCTGCGCGGCTCCGTCAGCGTCTCCATCCACCAGGACTCGCCGGGTGTGGTGGGCGTCATCAGCGAGGGCGACGAGTTCGGTGCGTCCGTCGCGGGCGACCCCCAGCACGTGGCGGTCGGCTCCCCCGGCGAGACCGTCGGCACCAGCGCCGACGCCGGCATGGTGGCGATCTTCAAGCACACGGTGAACACGGACGGCATCCCCACTCCGGTGGCCAGTGTCAACCAGGACACCGACGGGGTCAGCGACGCGACGGAGCCGGGCGACCTGTTCGGCGCGTCCCTCGCACTGGTCCCCTACCGTCCCGCCGGCGCCACCGCGGCGACCGACTCCGTCCTCGCGGTCGGCACACCGGGCGAGACCCTCTGGGTCGGCACGACCTCGTTCCCGCAGGCCGGTCAGGTGACCACGCTGCGGGTGACCGCGGCCGGCGCCGTCAGTGAACTGGCCACCATCCACCAGGGCGTGGACGGTGTGAACGGCGCCTCCGCCGCCGGTGACGGGTTCGGCACCCGGGTGGCCGCCGCCAACACCGCACCCGACCAGGTCAGTACCGCTTCGACCATGCTGCTCGCGGTCGGCGTACCCGGCAAGGACATCGGTACCGCTACGGACGCGGGCATCGTGCAGACCTTCTCCCTGCTGGGCCTCCCGGGCGACTCCGACCACTGGATCGAGGCGGGCAACGAACGCGGCCTGCCCGGCACCCCCGGCGCCTCCCAGCTCGTCGGCAAATACCTGAACGCCACCGCCACCCACCTGTGGATCGGCATGCCGCACGGCCCCGCCGATCGTGGCGCCGTCCACGGCCTGCCCTGGTCCAACGCCATGGGCGGCACCGGCGCGACGGTGACCACCTATCAGCCCGGCCTGAACGGCCTGCCCCTCACCGGCAAGGCGTTCGGCATGTCCATCCGCTGACCGGCACAGCGCACCGGCACCGGCGACCCCGGAGGGATTCCACCCACCGGGGCCGCCGTCCGCGTCACCTCCGGCCGCACGGCCGCCGGGGCCCCGCGGGGAACCCGTCGGCCGGCCGGGCCGGAACCCGTGTCACCGCTCCTTCGCGAGGTCGAGGTCGCCGTCGGCGGATTCGAGCGCGGCCTTCGGACGCACCCGGTCGCGCCACGGGTGGGCGAGCGGCGTGGACACCGGCCGCCACCAGGGGTCCGCGGGCAGCGGGCCCGCCGGTTCGAACGGCTCGCCGGGCCGCGGGAAGGCGGCCGCCTGTCCGGCCGCGTCGGCCTCGTCCTTCGTCCACTCCCCCGGCTCGGCCCAGGCGTGCGTGGCCAGGTTGAAGGTGCCCCAGTGGATCGGCAGCAGCGCTCCGTGCGCCCGGCCGCCCTGGAGGTCGAGATGGGCGCGTACGCCCTCCTCGGGGGTCATGTGGATGTCGGGCCAGAACTCGCTGTAGGCGCCGATCTGGATCATCGTGGCGTCGAACGGGCCGTGCTCGGCGCCTATGTCCTTGAAGCCCTCGAAGTAGCCGGTGTCGCCGCTGTGGTAGATCCGGTGCTCGGGGCCGGCGACGGCCCAGGACGCCCAGAGGGTGTGCTGCGCGTTGCGCAGGCCGCGGCCGCAGAAGTGCCGGGCGGGGGTGGCGGTGAGGGTGAGTCCGCCGACGCGGGTCGACTCGTGCCAGTCCAGCTCCCGCAGCCGGTCGGCGGACACCCCCCAGTGTTCGAGGTGCGCGCCGACGCCCAGGGGCACGGCGAACACGGTGTCCGTGCCGGCCAGTGCCTTGATGCTGGGCATGTCCAGGTGGTCGTAGTGGTCGTGCGAGATGACCACGACGTCGACCGGGCCGAGCGCGGCGAGCGGCAGCGGCACCGGGTGCAGCCGCTTGGGCCCGGCGAACGGGAACGGCGAGCAGCGCTCGCCCCAGACCGGATCGAACAGCACGCGCTGTCCGTCGATCTCCGCCAGCACGCTGGAGTGGCCCATCCAGGTCAGCCGGAGCCCGGTGGCGGGCGGCCGGGCCAGGTCGGCGAGGGTGGTGGCGTGCACCGGGACGGTGCCGCGCGGGGCCCGCCGGGGCCGCTGTTCCCGGTCGAAGTAGAGCTTCGTCAGCTCCAGCATCGACCCGGAGGGCCGGATCCGGGCGGGGCCCCCGGGGTTCTGGAAGACGCCGTCGGCGAAGTGGGGCGAGCTGCGGATGCGCGCCAGGCGGTCACCGCCCGGGTCAGCGCCGAAGGCCGCGGGCTGCAACACGCGGAGCCCGGAGCTCGGGGAACGCAAACCGGACACGGTACCTCCTGGTGGAGTGGGTGAGGCCATCCATTATGGGTGGCCCCTGCGACAGTCCGGCGCCATCGGGGTGACCCGCGGCCGGGCGCGGGAAGGCCGGGCGGGGCACTCTTCCGGGGGAACCGGGCCAGGCCCCCCGGACCGCCGTGAGCGGGGTCACGCCGAGCGGGCGTCCCGGGGCGGGAACGGTCCGCCGGACCCGCCCCGAGGGTTCAGGCCACCGACGCGATCCGCGTCCTGATGTCGTCGGGGGACACCGCGCCCTTGGCCGTCACATGGTCCCCCGAGGACTCGCCGCGCAGCCGCCGGCCGATCCACGGCACCAGGTGCTGCCGGGCCCAGTGCACGTCGTCGCGGCGCACCTCCAAGGTGCCGCGGGGCGGGAGCGGCGGCCAGGGCTGTTCCGGGTCGGCCGGGACGTCGAGGCCGAGGACCTGTCCGGCCCGCAGCGCGACGCGCGTGTGCCCCTCGGGTGAGAGGTGGAGCCGGTCGTCGTCCCAGGCCCTGCGGTCCTGCACGGCCTTCAGGGACCACAGGTCGAGCACCGGGCAGCCGTACCGGTCGGCGACGGCCCGGACGTGCCCGTTGTAGGTGGCGATCTTGCCGCGCAGATGCTTCAGCACGGGTACGCCACGGGTGTCGAAGCCGGTCGTCACCAGGACCGTGCCGGCCGCTTCCGCGAGCCGGGCCACGGCCCGTTCGAACCGCTCGGCCACCTCGTCCGGGTCGGTGCCGGGGCGCAGGATGTCGTTGCCTCCCGCGCAGAACGAGACGAGGTCCGGCGCCAGTTCGACCGCCCGCGGGACCTGCTCCGCCACCATCTGGTCGAGCAGCCTCCCGCGCACCGCGAGATTCGTGTACCGGAAGCCGCCTTCGGGCCGACGGTCCGCGAGCAGTACCGCGAACCGGTCGGCCCATCCGACGAACGCCCCGTCAGGGCCGGGGTCGCCGACGCCCTCGGTGAAGCTGTCCCCCACCGCCACGTACGACCCGATCACCGCTGTGTTGTCACTCTTCGAATCGTCTGCCACGTCGGGCCATGATTCACCTTCCGATGTGACCTACGCGATCGTAGGAAGGGGTTGACGAACGGTGAGATAAGACACTCGCCAAGACTTTCCCAACGCGGGAATAGGCCGGGGAACAGGCGCGTTGACGCGTCATCCGCGCTGCCGCGGCCGTCAGACGACGACGCCGTGCGAGCGGAGGTAGGCCAGCGGGTCCACGTCCGAGCCGTACTCCGGCGTGGTACGGATCTCGAAGTGCAGGTGCGGGCCGGTCACGTTGCCGGTCGCGCCGGACAGGCCGAGCCGCAGGCCCTCGGTCACGGTCTGCCCGACCGAGACGGACAGCTGGGACAGGTGGGCGTACTGCGCGTAGTAGCCGTCGGCCAGCCTGACGACCACCTGATTGCCGTAGGCGCCGCCCCAGCCCGCGGTGACGACCGTGCCCGCGGCCACGGCCCTGACCGAGGTGCCGGTCGGCGCGACGAAGTCCACGCCGGTGTGGTAGCCGCTGGACCACATGCCGCCGGCCACGTGGTAGCCGGTGCCGATCCTGGCGCCGAGGACGGGGAGGCCGTAGCCGGTGGAGGTGCCGGTGCCGGCGGTGCGGGCCGTCCGGCCGGCCGAGGCGCCGGCCGCCGACACGTACGAGGACCGGGACAGCCGGGACGGCTGCGCGGAGTGGGTGTCCGGCTCGGCCCGCCCGCCGAGGGTGAGCTTCAGACCGGGGTGGATCAGCGACGGGTCGCCGCCGATGGCCGGGCGGTTGTCCTGGTAGATCCGCTGCCAGCCGCCGCTGACGTGCTGCTCGTCGGCGATCTTGGCGAGCCGGTCACCCGGCCGCACCACGTAGGTACGGGCGGCGGAGTCCTCGGCGGCGCGTCGCTGCTCGGCGGTGCCGGCGGCGGACCTGACGGTCTGCTCGGCGACGGACCGGGGAGCCTCCCCGGGGGGCGCGGCGTGCGCCGCGGTGGTTCCGATGAGCGGCAGGGCCAGTGCGGCTCCGCTCGTTCCGGCGACGGCGACGGAACGGGTGCGGCGCTGGGGCCTCGGACGTCGGTGCTTTCCCTTCGCGGGCATGGCGCATTCCTCTCCGGCGCCTGCGAGGTGAGCTGTCGGGTTCGGGCTGGAGCTGCCCGGCCGCGCACGGGGCGCGGCTTCACCCCTTGCCGTCCCGGAGACCGGGTCCGGCGGTCGTGCCTGGTGGGTCCCCCGCTCCTGCCGTGCACGGGTGGGTGGTGTGTCCGGTGTCCGGGCGGCGGCAGGATTCGGCGGTCCGTCCGGATCGGTGGCGAACGTAAGCGAGCGGGACACAAACGGACAAGGACCCGTTTCATCCCGTACGGGTTTCACTCGATCCATTACGGGAATTCCCGGTCACCGTCCGTGCATGTCGGCGGGGTACCCCCGGCCAATTCGCCCGCACGGACCATGCATTACGTGAGCAGGGCAGGCGACCCACCGTCACGGTATGACCCTCCTCACCCCCCTGGTTGCATAAGCGAGTAATTCCGGCAGAAGGGTCAGACGCGGCGCAGCCGGATGACCATGGCGTCCAGGTCTCCACGGAGCGCGGTGTGCAGCCCGTGGTGCAACAGCACGGCACCACGGTGCACTTCACCCGTTTCGCGGCATTCGTACGCCGCCGACGGATCGAGTCCGCGCAGCCGCAACGCGGAAGTCGGGCGACGGCGATCCGCCAGGAACCCGACCAGCCGAGCGCGCAGCCGTACACCTCGCCGCGCTCCTCGGTGGCGTCGGTGTCGAGCGCCACCCAGGGCAGGTACTGGTGTCCGGTGTGACCGCGCCGGCTGCCGATGACCTTCTCACCGTAGGTGAGCGGACCGCTGGTCAGCCGGGACTCTGCGGCCCAGCGGCCGTGCAACTGGGACAGCCGCCAGCCCTCCCGGTCGGGCAGGGTCCAGGCGGCCGGGTCCGCGCGGAGCAGTTCCACCCGCGTCTCGCCCTCGTTCACGAGGCTCACCCACCGCTCGACGACGTCGCCGCCCATCCGGTAGTGGAGGGTGATGACCAACCCGGCGTCCCGGAAACGCAGCCTCAGTTCCCCGTCCTCGGCCGCGTGGCCCTCGAAGACCCATTCGGTGCCGCGGCGCTCCTCGGTACGGACCGACAGCGCGGGCCGCACGAAGCGCGGGCCGCCTTCGACCGGATACTCCTCGTGCCCGTCGAGCGGCGACTCGAAGCCCCGGTAGGCGGGCAGCGGACGGGCGGCCAGGGCCTCGGCGTCGGCGAGCGCGACGGCGGGACCCCAGTGCAGGTGCAGCAGTTCGTCCGCCTCCGTGAGGTGCAGCGCATAACTGCTGCCCGGGCCGCTCAGCAACCACGTACGGCCGTCCTCGGCGATGTCCACCATCGAAACCTCGCAGGCGCCCACAGATCCACTCACGCCTCAACATCATCAAGGGCCGCGGGCCCCGGTGGCAACGCCTGTGGACAACCCATTGCCCGGGAAAAGCTTGTCGTATGGTCGACAGCGTGCCCGTCGACGAGAAGCGCCGACGGGCTCCGACCGGGAGGAGCCCCCCGTGACGCAGCAGGTCCCGTCGACCGAACCCGAGCTGGCCGGTGTGCGCAACTTCCGTGACGTGGGCGGGCTCCCGGCAAAGGACGGACGGCGGGTGCGGTACGGAGTGCTGTTCCGCAGCGGCCACCTGGCACACGCCACCGAGTCCGACGCCGCGTTCCTGTCCTCCCTGGGCCTGCACACCGTCTTCGACTTCCGCAACGCGGCCGACCAGCGGCTGGAAGGGCCGGACGTCGAGCTGCCCGGCGTGCGCAACGTCAACCTGCCCCTGACCGACCCGGCGGACGGCGCCGAGTTCTGGACGATGGTCCGGGACGGCGACCTCGACCAGCTGCGCACGATCCTCGGTGACGGCAGGGCCGCGCAGCGGATGCTCGTCTCCTACCGCGCGATCATCGAGCAGCGCACCGCCGAGCACTCCCGGGTGCTGCACGCGCTGGCCGAGGACAGCGTGCCGGTCCTCATGCACTGCGCTGCCGGCAAGGACCGCGCGGGCCTGTCCATAGCCGTGACGCTGCTCGCCCTGGGCGTGGAGCGCGAGGCGATCCTGGCCGACTACCTGAAGTCGAACGCCACGCACCGCCGCTACCGGGTGCGGCGCAGCGGCAGCGCCGAGTCGGCCTACACCCCCGAGGTCATGGAGTTGCTCAGCCCGCTGTTCGACGCCCGCGCCGAGTACCTCACGGCCGCCTTCGAGACCGTCGAGCGGACCTGGGGCGGCGTCGACGCCTACCTGGAACAGGGGCTGGGCCTGGCACCGCGGACCCGGGAGCGGCTGCGCGAGCGCCTGCTCGACTGACGGGGAGCGCCGGCCTGCACTAGCCGGCCGACAGCCGGCTCACCCCTTGGCGCCCACCTCGAACAGCAGAAAGATGAAGCCGGCCAGGAGGTGTCCGGCGACGAGGTAGATGATCAGCCGGATCCACAGGGCACGCGGGAACTTCTCCTCCATGTTGGTCATCGCAACTCTCCAGTGATCGGGCCCAGGCACAGTGCGGCCGTGGGACTCTGCAGCAGGGTGTGGACGAACAGCAGTTCCGCCCCGTCGTGGTCCTCGGCGGCGAGGCGGTGCGGGGTCAGCGAGTCGAAGTGCGCGCTGTCGCCGGGCGCGAGGAGATACGTGGTGTCCCCGAGGCGCAGCCCGAGCCGCCCCTGGAGGACGTACAGCCACTCCTCGCCGGGGTGCACGCGCACGATGTCGCCCTGCGAGCCGTACGGCACCCGGACGCGCAGGGCCTGCATCCCGCGGCCCGGGGCGCCGGCCTGCCAGTACGTCCAGCCGCCCGCGTGGGTCGGCTCCATGTCGGCGGCGCGCACGACGGCGTCCCGGTCGGCCACGGTCTCACCGAGCAGTTCCGAGACCGTCGTACCGTAGATGCGGGCGAGTGCCAGGAGCAGCGGCAGCGACGGCTGGCGCTGCCCGGTCTCCAGCCGGGAGAGATGGGCGGGCGACAACCCGGCGGAACGCGCCGCCGACTCCAGCGTGAGGCCGGTCCGGCGGCGCAACGAGCGGAGCTGCGGCGCTACGGTGGCCAGCTCGGCTTCGGAGGAGTTCATGCCTCCATTGAGCCGCAGGTTTGCCTCATCGGCAAATTTCTTGCCTCAGAGGCAAACCCCGGGCTGTTCGGTCACCGGTTGGCGACCGCCTGCTTGATCAGCGTCTTGCCGAAGTCCCACATCAGACCACCGCCGCTGTGCGCGTCGTCCATGACGGCGGTGAAGGCGTCGACGAACCGGTCGACGTCGGCCTCGTCGACGACCAGCGGCGGAATCAGCTTGATCACCTCCAGGTGGTCACCGGAGACCTGGGTCAGGATCCGGTGCCGCTGGAGCAGCGGGACCACCACCATCTGCGCGAACAGGCCCTTGCGCGCGGCCTGCAGCATGGTCCAGCGGCTGCGCAGCTTCAGCGAACTGGGCCTGCCGAACTCGATACCGACCATCAGACCCCGGCCGCGGACGTCGGCGAGCAGTTCGTACTTGTCGATGAGCGCGGCCAGCCGGGACCTCAGCTGGTCCCCCGTCCTGCGCGCACGGGCGACGATCTGCTCGTCCTCCATCACCGACAGCACGGCCAGACCCGCAGCCATCGCCTGCGCGTTGGCGCCGAAGCTCGCCGAGTGGACCAGGACCCGGTCCATGGACGAGTAGACCTTCTTGAAGATCCAGTCCTTGCCGAGGGTGGCACCGACCGGCACATAGCCGCCGGAGAGCGCCTTGGCCACGCACACCAGGTCCGGCTCGACGCCGTCCTCGTGCTGGTACGCGTAGAAGTCCCCGGTCCGGCCGAGTCCCGTCTGCACCTCGTCCGCGATGAGCAGTGCCTTGTGCTTGTGCAGCAGGTCCTGCGCGGCGCGCAGATAGCCGGGCGGGGCCTCGTGCACGCCCTTGCCCTGGATCGGCTCGACGACCAGCGCGGCGACGTCGCCCTTGGCCAGTTCCCGGGACAGGGCGTCGAGGTCGCCGAGGGGCACGGCCGTGTCGGGCAGCAGCGGGGCGAAGCCGTCCCGGAAGCCCTTCTCGCCGTTGACCGACAGGGACCCGGTGGTCAGGCCGTGGAACGCGTGCTCGCAGTACAGGATCCGCGGCCTGCCGGTGGCGAACCGGGCGAACTTCAGCGCGGTCTCCACCGCCTCCGTGCCGCTGTTGCCGAAGAACACCCGGTCCAGGTGCGGGCTGTGACCGAGGAGTTTCTCGGCCAGCAGCCCGGGCAGCGGCTGGCAGTCGAAGCGGGTCAGGTCGGCGAGAGAGGCGTCGAGGACGTCGTGCAGCGCCTTGCGGACGACCGGGTGGTGGCGGCCGAGGCCCATCACCCCGAACCCGGCGAGCATGTCCAGGTAGTCGTTGCCGTCCGCGTCCCAGAAGTGAGCCCCCTCGGCACGCTCGTAGACCCGGTCGAAGCCGATGGTGTGCAGCATGCGCGGGAGCTGGTGGTTCAGGTACTTGGTGTGCAGCTCGTAGCGCTCGGCTCCGCGCTCGGCCAGGAGGGCACCGAGGTCGAACTCCGTGGTCATTCCGCTTTCTCCTTGACTGTGCCGTCGGTCTGCTCCCTGACGGCCAGGCTCGCACCGATCCGTCCGGCGATCTCGACGGGGGTGAGACCGATGTCGGCCAGCACCTCCGCGCGCTTGGCGTGCGCGAGGAACTGCTCCGGGATGCCGAACCGGCGCACCGGCACATCGACGTCCGCGTCGCCGAGGGCCAGCGCCACGGCGGCGCCCACTCCGGCGGCCCGGCTGTTGTCCTCGACGACGGCCACCAGCCGGTGACCGGCCGCCAGCCCGGGCAGCGCCGGGTCGACCGGCTTGACCCAGCGCGGGTCCACCACCGTGCAGCCGATGCCGCGCGCTTCGAGCAGCTCGGCGGTCTGGAGGCACACCGGCGCCATGACGCCGACGGCCACCAGCAGGACCTCGGGCCGCTCGGCCCGGTGCAGGACGTCCAGGCCCCCGACGCGGTCGACCGCGGGGATCCGGGGCCCGACCGACTCCTTCGGGAAGCGGACCAGGGTGGGGGCGTCGTCGACGGCGACCGCCTCCCGCAGCTGGGCGCGCAACTGGTCGGCGTCACGCGGCGCGGCGATCCTGAGGCCCGGTACGACCTGGAGGACCGACATGTCCCACATACCGTTGTGGGAGGCGCCGTCCACGCCCGTGACGCCGGCCCGGTCCAGCACGAACGTCACCCCGCAGCGGTGCAGCGCGACGTCCATCAGGAGCTGGTCGAAGGCGCGGTTGAGGAAGGTGGCGTAGACGGCGACGACCGGATGCAGCCCGCCGGTGGCCAGGCCCGCCGCCGACACGGCCGCGTGCTGCTCGGCGATGCCGACGTCCCAGACCCGCTCCGGGAAGCGCTCGGCGAACTTGCCGAGGCCCACCGGGTGCAGCATCGCCGCGGTGATCGCCACGACGTCGTCCCGTTCCTCCCCGATGCGGACGATCTCGTCGCCGAACACCGAGGTCCAGGACGGTCCGTTGGAGGGCGCGAGCGGCTCGCAGGTGAGCGGGTCCATCACGCCGACGGTGTGGAAGTGGTCCTCCTCGTGCGCCAGGGCGGGTTCGTAGCCGCGCCCCTTCTCGGTGAGGCAGTGCACGAGGACCGGCCCGTGGAAGCGCTTCGCGCGGCGCAGCGCGGACTCGACGGCCTTGATGTCGTGGCCGTCGATCGGACCGACGTACTTCAGACCCAGGTCCTCGAACAGGCCCTGCGGGGCGAAGGCGTCCTTGAAGCCCTTCTTGGCGCCGTGCAGTGACTCGTAGAGGGTGCCGCCGACCACCGGGGTGCGCAGCAGCACGTCCTTGCCCCAGGCGAGGACCTTCTCGTACGAGTCGGTGGTGCGCAGGGCGGCGAGGTGGTTGGCGAGGCCGCCGATGGTCGGGGCGTACGACCGCTCGTTGTCGTTGACCACGATGATCAGCGGCCGGTCCTTGGCGGCGGCGATGTTGTTCAGCGCCTCCCAGGCCATGCCGCCGGTGAGCGCGCCGTCGCCGATGACCGCGACCACATGGCCCTTCTCGCCCTGCACCGTACGGGCCTTGGCGAGCCCGTCGGCCCAGCCGAGCGCGGTGGACGCGTGGCTGTTCTCGATGACGTCGTGCTCGGACTCCTCGCGGGAGGGGTAGCCGGACAGGCCGCCCTTGCCGCGCAGCTTCGAGAAGTCCTGACGCCCCGTCAACAGTTTGTGCACATAGCTCTGGTGACCGGTGTCCCACAGGATGCGGTCGTCCGGTGACTCGAAGACCCGGTGCAGTGCGACGGTGAGTTCCACCACGCCCAGATTGGGCCCGAGGTGGCCGCCGGTCCTGGCCACCGCGGTCACCAGGAACTCGCGTATCTCTTCGGACAATTCACCGAGTTCCGCCTCGGACAGCGCCTTCAGGTCGCGTGGTCCCCGGATGGTCTCCAGAATCGTCACGCTCGGCCCCCTCTCGGTCCGTGCTCGTTCAACTCACTGTCACTGCCGGCGTCCCCGCAACGCCGGGGGCGCCCGATGCGGCGCCCTCGGCCTCCATCTGCTCGGCGAGCTTCATCGCCTCTTCGATCAGCGTCTCCACGATCTTCGACTCGGGAACCGTCTTGATCACCTCACC